>LKNB01000085.1 GCA_001564055.1 Rhodothermaceae bacterium Tc-Br11_B2g6_7 | reverse complement strand
TTGATCTTGCGCAACCTGGAAACCGGCGAAGAAACACGGTTCGAGCACGCGACGGACTACGCCTTCTCTGAAGACGGTGAGCTCCTGGTCTACACCGCCATCACCGAAGATGGTGCGGACGATGGCGTCTACGCCGTGGCAACGGCTACCGGTGAGGTTACCCCCCTCCTGACGGGGCAGGGCCAGTACCCGCGCATGACCATCGACGAGGCGGGCGCGCAGGTCGCGTTCCTGGCGCGTCTGCACGATGAAGAGCGTGAGGATCACGCCTTCACCCTCTACCACTGGTCGACCGGCGAAGCGCAGGCCACCGCGGTTGCCCACGAGGGCAGCGACGGCCTGCCGGCGGACTGGCACGTGAGCGAGCACGGCAGCATCTCGTTTTCACCAAACGGAGAGCGCCTCTTCTTTGGATCACAACCGCCGCCTATCCCCGAGCCCGACCACGAGGGGATGCTGGACGAAGAAATCGTCACGGTTGATATCTGGCATCATGAGGACGACCTGCTGCAGCCCATGCAGCTGCAACAGAAAGACAACGAACGACGGCGGACGTACCGGGCCGTAGCCCACCTGACTGATGACAACCGCCTTGTGCAGCTTGGGCAGCTTGACATTCCGTCGGTACATCTGGGGGAAGACGGCGACGCGGATGTTGCCCTGGGCGTCTCCAACCTGCCGTACCAGAAGGAAATATCGTGGGACTTCCCCCGCTACTACGACGCTTACCTGATTGACGTCGGGACGGGCGACAGCGAGCGCGTCCTCAGCAAAGTGCAGGACTATCCGCGGCTCTCCCCCGCCGCCGGATACGTGACCTGGTGGAATCGCTACGGGCAGGTGTGGCAGGTGATGGACGTACAAACGCGGGATTCCGTAGCGGTGGGCACCGATATTCCGCATTCACTCACGGATCACACCAATGACCGTCCGTTCCCCGACGGCTCGTACGGTAATGCTGGCTGGACCGAGGACGATGCCGCGTTCATCCTGTACGATCGGTTCGACCTCTGGGTCGTTGATCCCACGGGCGAAAACCCATCGCGTAGCCTAACGATGGAGGAAGGACGTGAGCAAAACATTCGATTCCGCTACGTGGATCTCGATCCAGATGAGCCGGCGATTCAGCCCGGCGAACCGATGCTGCTCTCCGCATTCCACGAGCGAGACAAGCGCAGTGGCTTCTACCGGGCCTCATCGGACGAGTCCGTGGCGCCTGAGCGCCTCGTCTTTGAGGAAAAGCGGTTTGGCACGCCACGCAAGGCCGAGAACGCCGATCGCTTGCTCTTCACCCGCGAGGACTTTGTGGAATTCCCCAACCTGTGGACAAGCGACCTCTCCTTCGGCGGAATGCAGCAGCTGAGCGACGCCAACCCGCAGCAGGAAAACTACCGCTGGGGCACGGCCGAACTGGTGGAGTGGACCTCTACCACCGGCGACGAGCTGCAGGGCATTCTCCACAAACCCGACGACTTTGACGAAAATCGGGCGTACCCGATGATCGTCTACTTTTACGAGCGCTTCTCGGACAACCTGTACGCCCACCGTGCCCCGCAGGCGCACCGGTCCATCATCATTCCGAGCTTCTACACCAGCAACGAGTACCTCGTCTTCATCCCGGATACCTGGTACAAGGAAGGCTATCCCGGCGAAAGTGCGATGGATGCGATCATGCCAAAGGTGACGCGCCTCGCCGAAGAGTCCTGGGTGGATGAGGACAACATCGGCATTCAGGGCCACAGCTGGGCGGGCTACAAAATCGCCTATATGGTCACCAAGACGGAATTCTTCAAAGCCGCCGCGGGTGGCGCGCCGGTCGCGAACATGATCAGTGCGTACGGCGGGATCCGGTGGGGCTCGGGCATGAGTCGGCAGTTCCAGTACGAGCGCACCCAAAGCCGCATCGGGGGCTCGTTGTGGGAATACCCCATGCGCTACATCGATAACTCGCCCATCTTCCAGGCCTACAAGATCAACACGCCGTTGATGATGATGCACAACGACCAGGATGGCGCGGTGCCGTGGGAGCAGGGGATTGAGATGTTCACCGCCCTTCGTCGCCTCGGCCGGCCGGCCTGGCTCATCAACTACAACGACGAGCCCCACTGGCCCACCACGTTTGCCAACCGCAAGGACTGGCAAATCCGGCTGCAGCAGTTCTTCGATCACTACCTGAAAGACGAACCAGCGCCGCGCTGGCTCTCCGAAGGCATTCCGGCGGTGGAGAAAGGCACCACCCTGGGCCTTGATCCAGTCGACTAACGGCCAGGGCTACAGACTACGAACCGGTGGCGGGTCTCCTGACGGGGGGGCGCCACCAGTTCTTCATGTGCTCAAGGTGGAAGCAACCACGCATCCGTGCGTATGAATAACACTGTTAACCACTGACCTCCGCGCCTATGTCTGGCATTTTTGTTACGGGCTTCCCCGGCTTCCTTGGTGTCCGCATGGTCGAGCGCCTGCTGGGCCGCACCGATCCAGGAGATACCATTCACTGCCTGGTGCAGGACCATTTCCGCCAACAGGCCGAGGCACGCGTTAAGACGCTTCATGCTGAACACCCGGAAGGCGCTGGCATCGCGCTGCACACCGGCGACATCACGCTGCCCGACCTGGGCCTGGGCTCCACACTGACCGAACTGCAGCCCGGCATCGAGGAGGTCTACCATTTTGCCGCCGTGTATGACCTCGCCGTGAGCCGCTCGCTTGGGCTCAAGGTGAACGTGGACGGCACCCGCCACATGCTCGACTTTGCCGCGAAGTGTCCTAACCTCGCCCGCTTTCACTACGTGAGCACCTGCTATGTGAGCGGCCGCTACCCGGGAACGTTCAGCGAGGATATGTTGCGCGAGGGCCAGGCGTTCAACAACTTTTACGAAGAGACGAAATACTGGGCGGAGGTGGAAGCGCAACGCCGCATGCAGGAGGGGGTGCCCGTCACGATTTACCGTCCCGCCGTTGTGGTCGGCGATTCGAGCACGGGCGAGACGCAGAAGTATGACGGGCCGTACTACATCATGCGCTGGATGCTGCGGTGGAAGCGCCTGGCTCCGGTGCCGGTCGTCGGCAACCCCGATGAGCACCGTCTGAACGTGGTGCCTCGCGATTTTGTGGTGGATGCGATGGATGCCCTCAGCCAGCACCCTGATGGCGTCGGGATGGTTTACCACCTCAGTGATCCGCATCCGCCCACGGTGCGGCAGATGATTGCCTCGATGGGACGGGCAACGGGCCGAAACGTATTGCAGATTCCCATATCCGCACGCCTCTTGAAGAAGGCCCTGCAGTCCATTGGCCCGCTGCGGGCGTGGGTGCAGATCCCTCCAGAAGGCATCGACTACTTCAACCATCCGGCGACGTATCCTTCCGACCACACGCAGGCCCATCTGAAGGGCACGGGGATCCACTGTCCGGCCTTTAGCACCTATGTGCAGACGCTGGTTGATTTTGTGAAAACCCATCCGGACGTGGCGACGAAGGGCATGGTATGACGGAGTTGCCGGCGTATACGGCCTCCACGCCCCGTGGGCTCGTGGTGCTGAATCCCCATGCGGGCCGCGGGCGCGGTGCCCAGGTGTGGCGGCGCCAGCGGCACGCGGTGGAATCCCTCGTCGGGCCCTGCCGCCTGCACGTTACCCCCGACGCGGACGCTGCTGAGCGGATCGTTCGGGAGGCCCTCCGCCAGGGTACGGAGACCATCGTCTGCGTGGGTGGCGATGGCACCATGCATGCTGCCGTGAATGGATTTTTCACAAAGCAGACCCCCATCAACCCGGAGGCCACCCTGGTGCCCGTATTTGCCGGCACCGGGTGCGACCTCGCCCGGGCCCTGCGCCGGCTACCCGCCGAAAACGAGGCGCTACACCGCATCGACATCGGCCACGTGGCGTGCACGGACGCTACCGGAAGGCCCGTCACACGGCAGTTCGTCAACATGGCCAGCGTAGGGCTCAGCGCTGACGTGCTGGACCGGATGGCCGCCGCCTCCCTTCCGCGGCTGTTTGGCGGCACCCTCGCGTTTCTTGTCGCCATCCTACAGGTCTTATGGCGCTCTCCTTGCCCGCTGATTGAGGTGTCGGCCGACGGACGTGCGCTGCCACCGCACCGGACGCATTGCATGGCCATTGGCAACGGCCATAGCTTTGGCGGCGGCCTGCAAATCGTCCCGTATGCCCGGCTCAACGACGGCGCGCTGGCCCTGACCTCGCTGGGGGAGGCCGCTCCCCTCTGGCTCCTCCGCCACGCGCTGCACTTCTACCGCGGCACCCACCTGGACCTCCCCGGCATGCGCCACACGCGAGGCCAGCGCATCACGCTGCGTAGCCCCGCCCCGGTCCGCATCGAAGCCGACGGTGAGCTCCTGGGCTGGCTTCCCGCCACCCTCACCCTGCGCCCGGCGGCCCTGCGCGTGCGCCTCCTCGCCTGACGGCTGGACACTACCGCCGGCATTGCGTAGCTTGCGTGCAGCGCCCGTTGCCCTCACGCACCAACTGCCAGCCCTCATGCATATTACCATCCTGACCAACGAGTACCCTCCGAATACCTACGGCGGCGCCGGGGTGCACGTCGAGTACCTCACCCGCGAGTTGGCCGCGCTGGAGGGCGGCACGCATGAGGTGCAGGTGCTCTCGTTTGGCCAGCAGCGCGTCACCGAGGGCAACCTGAAGGTGCACGGCGTGGAGGTGCCGGCTGAACTCCCGGTACAGGACGCCCGGCACCGCAAGTTCATGGACACCATGGCGCGTGACCTGGAAATGGCCGGGCGCGTAGCCGACACCGACATCGTGCACTGCCATACGTGGTACAGCCACCTCGCCGGCTGCCTCGCCAAACAACTGGCCGGCGCCAAGCTTGTCGTAACCACCCACTCACTGGAGCCCCATCGGCCCTGGAAGGTAGAGCAGCTGGGCACCGCCTACCACGCGAGCAGCTGGGTGGAGCGCACCGCGTACGAAAACGCCGATGGCGTGATAGCCGTCTCGTCCTCCATGGCAACGGACGTGCAATCGCTTTATGACGTGCCCGCGGACCGGGTGCGCCGCATTTACAATGGCATCGACCTGCAGCAGTACCAACCCACGCTCGACGTCTCGGTGCTGGCCAAGCACGACATTGACCCCGAAGAGCCCTTCGTCCTGTTTGTGGGCCGCATCACACGGCAGAAAGGTATTCTGCATCTCGTGAATGCCATTCAGCATCTGGAGCCAGGGACGCAGGTGGTGCTCTGCGCCGGCGCTCCTGATACCGAGGAGATTGCCAACGAGATGGAGACGCTGGTCGCTGAGGCGCGGAAGGCTGGCAGCCATCGCATCATCTGGATTGATGAAATGCTGCCCAAAGATGAGGTGATTACCCTCTACAGCCACGCGGCGGTCTTCTGCTGCCCCTCCGTGTACGAACCGTTCGGGATTATCAACTTGGAGGCTATGGCCTGTAAAACGCCGGTGGTGGCGTCTGCGGTCGGTGGCATTCCGGAGGTCGTCGTACCCGACGAGACCGGGCTGCTGGTGTCCTTCGACCCGGTGGGCAGTGGCGATTTCGAGCCGGCTGACCCGGAGGGCTTCTCCCGTGCCCTGGCCGATGGCCTCAACGCGCTGCTGACGAACCCGGCCCGCCGCAAGCAAATGGCCGAGGCGTCCCGCCAGCGCGTCGAAGAACACTTCAGCTGGACCCACATCGCCGAGCATACGCTGGACTTTTACCGCGACCTCTTGGCGGGCACCCCGGAGCGGAACTGACCCTGTTAGGCTACAGCGCGATCACGCCCTCCACGTCGCCGGCTGATTTGTAAACCTCCACAATCTCATCACTCGACTCCATGCGTAGCCGCGCGGTGACGCTCACGTAGTTGCCTTTACTGGAGTTGCGGATGCGCACCGGGTGATTACCAAAAATAGCCTTGAGCGCCTCCAACTCAGACTTGGCAGCGATGAACTTGAACGTGTACTGCGTCGGCCAGTCGTTTTGGTCGTCCAGCAGTTCACGAAAGTCGTCCCACCACGCTTCCCCCTTGGCTTGCGACGGTTGAATGTTCATGCCAGCAGCGATTGTCAGACCTGAAAGATTGCGAGCGCCCGTGTTCCATCGATCGAAGCTTACACGGGGTTGTAGATAGACCTTTATATACGCAAGCAGCGGCCAGACGTTGCGCCTGGCCGCTGCCGTAGAACCGATGCAACACCTGCCTCCTGCTCACTCAAGGTGGTGGTAGTCCAAGGTGTGGTTTTCCTGCAGCGCTTCTTTAACAGCTTCAGGAACGTCCGGCACCGACGTCGTGGAGAGCGTTAGCCCGTCGGCGCTCTTGTGCACACAGATGTTGCGCTGCCAGGCAGGGTCGGTGTCTGGGTAATCGTCCCGGTAGTGCGCACCCCGCGACTCGGTACGCTCCAGCGCACTGCGCAGGATGGCCTCACCTGCGTCCAGCATGCAATGGACGTTGCGGCCCTGCTCAAAGGCAAAAGACGTCATATCCCCGTCTATCTGCATGGTTGCCGCCTGCTCGCGGAGGCTGCCAAGTGCGGCGAGCCCGGCAAGCAAGTCATCTTCGCGCCGCACGATGCCGCCGGCGTTCCACATGACCTCACGGATTTCTTCGCATAATGCCTCAGGGGCGGGACCCTCTGTGCGCTCCAGGGGAGCGGATAGCTCATCCGCATGTGCAGCAACTGCCTGCTGCGGTACGGGCCGGAGCGGATGCTCGGTCAGCGTCTCTACAAGATGAGCCCCCACCACCTTACCAAACACAAAGATCTCGGCGAGGGAGTTACCGCCAAGACGGTTGGCCCCGTGGACGCCCGAGGTCGCCTCGCCCACGGCATACAGGCCGGGTACATCCGTTGCGCCGGTCGTGAAGTCGACGGCCACGCCACCCATCGCGTAGTGTGCGGTGGGCGCTACTTCCATCGGCTCCTTGGTGATGTCCACTCCGTCTTCCAGGTGAATCTCGTACATCCGTGGTAGCCGCTCTTTGATAAAGTCGGCGTCGCGGTGGGAGATGTCGAGCAACACTCCTCCACGTTCGGTACCGCGGCCTTCCTGGATCTCACGGTAGTTGGCTCGGGCCACCACGTCGCGGGCATCCAACTCCATCTGCTCGGGCGAGTACCGCTCCATGAAGCGCTCTCCTCCCGTGTTGTACAGGCGGCCGCCTTCGCCGCGAACAGCCTCCGTTACCAGATGGCCGGCCTCTTCCTCCGGCCAGGCGCGCCCGGTTGGATGAAACTGTACCATCTCCATGTCGCGAAGCGTGGCACCGGCATCCAGCGCCAGCGCCTGCGCGTCGCCCGTGTTTTCATCGGGACGCGACGAGCTGCGCTTGTACACGGAGGTGTGGCCCCCTGCAGCGAGGATCACCGCCCGCGCCCGAATCACCGTCAGTTGCCCGGTGTCCAGATCCACGCCCATGGCACCGACCACGCCGGTGTCATCTGTCAGTATTTTGGTGATGTAGATATTCTGACGATACGGTACGCCCAGGCGCTTAGCCTCGTTGATGGACGCAGTGAGCACAGCCTTGCCCGTCTGATCGCCTACAAAGCAGGTACGCCGGAACGATTGCGCCCCGAAATACCGCTGGTTGATGCGCCCATTCTCGGCCTTGTTGAAGGCGGCCCCCCACTCGTCCAACTCCAGCACACGGTACGGCGCCTCGCGGCACAGCGTGAGCACGGCCTCCGGCTGATTGATGAAATGCCCCTCTTTGAGGGTATCCGCCGCGTGGATGTCCCAGCGATCGTCGGGGTCCAGCGTGCCCAGCGAGGCATTTATCCCGCCGGCGGCCCAGATGGTGTGCGCGTCGCCATGGGCCCGTTTACCAAGCACCAGACAATCGATCCCGTGACGCGCCAGTTCGATGCCTGCGCGGACACCGGCCCCCCCGGCGCCAATGATGAGTACGTCGGTTGTGGTTTCTTCTGTGCGTGAGCCCATAATTGCGTAATGGTAAGTGGTACAACATGAAGCATGACAGTACAATAGCTTGTCATAACAACCCTGGGTACTTACGCAGCACGGCTGAGTTTTTAGGCAATCGTAGCGGAGGTGTTATCTGTGACGACGTGCCGAAATGCCCCGCGCCACAAGGGCGGCCCACGCACCTATGTTACGTTTCCTTCATTATTATGTGTACTCGATACGCACGACGGGTGGAACGTTCGATTGCCCAAGCGCATTGGCATGGCGTCTCTTCTAAACAATCGCAGGTGCATGGCCCCGTCTCGTAAAATATATGCCGCGTTGCTGGTCGCCGTTTTTGTCTTCGGCGGACTGCTGGGACCGGTGCTCCACTTCGCCTCGCACGCGGTGGGTGCAGATCATCACCACGATGCGACCTGGCATGAAGGCCCTCATGCTACGGATGCCGGCGCCGATTTCTTTGCGTGCGACCTCTGCGACTTTCATCTTCTGGCTGCACCCGTGGACGATGCAGCAGACGGTGCGCTGCTGCGACCGACGGTGCCCGCGTTGAAGGCGCCTGACACCCCTCACTTCTCTTCTGTCGATCTCCCCCTCTCCCGCGCGCCTCCTGCAGGTGCGTAAGCACGCGGTGCAGGATCGGTCCAAGTGCCCATGCGTGGGTGGTAGGGCTGTCTTCCTACCGTTGCTTTTGTGCGGAGAGCTGCCCGAGGGCTGCGCTACCGATGCCGGGTATCGTTCCGGCAATGGGTGTTGAGTTAATGGGAATGGTCGTATGACATTACGTATAGTTTGTGGATGGATCGCCGTGAGCGTGGTTATGCTCCTGCTACCGGGGGTTGTAGCCGCGCAGAACACGGGCGAAGTGACTGGGCAGGTAGTAGAGGCCACGTCCGGAGAACCGCTGCCCGGCGCCAATGTGGCGCTTCGCGGTACGGATCGGGGGCAGGCCACCGATACCGAAGGGCGTTTTTCATTTGCAGGCCTCTCCCCTGGCACCTACACCATCCGGGCCAGCTTCGTTAGCTTTGCCTCTGAGTCGCGTGAGGTCAGCGTTGTAGCCGGCGAAACCACCGAGGTCACGCTGGCCCTCTCCCCTACGTCGCTCGATCTACCGGATGTTGTCGTGACCGACAGTCGCCAGGCCCGTGCAGCAGCAGAGGTGTACCGTCCGACGTCGGTGGTAACCGGCCCCGAGCTCCAGCGGCGGCTTGCCAGCAACGTCCCAGAGACGCTGAACCGCGTGCCCGGCTTTTCGGCGCAATACAACGGCCCCGGCGCGACGCGTCCCAGTATTCGCGGCATGAGCGGCGACCGCGTGCTGATGCTGGAGGATGGCCAACGCACGGGCGATCTCTACCAGACCGCCTCCGACCACGGGGTGATGGTAGAGCCGCTCACTGCTGAGCGCATGGAGGTTATTCGCGGGCCGGCCGGATTGCTCTACAGCGCTCAGGCGCTGGGCGGCGTGGTGAACGTTATCCGCAACGACATCCCGCGCGAGCAGCCCAGCCAGATAACCGGCACCTTCTCCACGCAGTTCGAATCCATGAACGACGGCCGAGCTGGGGGGCTTATGCTCACAGGCCCCGTCGGCCCGCTGGCGGTTCGGGCTGAGCTCTCTGGACGTGGAGCCGGCAATACCCAGACCCCCGAGGGCGAACTGCCCTCCACCGGCATCAATAGCTACAATGCCAGCCTTGGCGCCAGTTATCTACCCTCCTGGGGTCTAATCGGCGCCTCGTATCGCTTCTACGATAATGTGTACGGCGTACCCGGCGAGTTCAACGGGCAGCTGATCCCAGGCGGACACTCCGGAGGCGTCGACATTGAGGCTATCCGACACGTGGGGCGCTTTCGCGCGGCCTATCAGGAACCATGGTGGGTCTTTGATGAGATCGAGTTTGACGCGAACCTGACGCGCTATATTCACGACGAAATTGAACTCCGGCGCGACAACCAGCCTGACTTCTTTGGCGCGCGCTTCGATCAAACATCGGCCGAAGCCAACGTGATTGCCCGCCATCAGCACGACGTGCAGGACACCCGGCTTGAAGGCGCCATGGGCTTTACCGTAGCCGGCCGTTCATTGGATGCGTCCGGCATTTCACCCGGCACCCGGTCGGGCGATGAATGGAGTCTGGCGGCTTTCATCTACGAAGAATTTGACTTTTCTCCGTTCCGGGTACAGGCAGGCCTCCGCTACGACTACCGAGACCTCACCCCGGAGACAACGAACGACATCAACGTCCGCACCGACGAGGGCGAGCGTATTGTTAAGCCAGTAAGCGCGCGGAGGTTTGGCGGCTTCTCCGGCTCCATTGCGGCGCTCTACGATCTGGCGCCAGGGTGGACGGCCGGTGCGAGC
>LKNB01000084.1 GCA_001564055.1 Rhodothermaceae bacterium Tc-Br11_B2g6_7 | reverse complement strand
TCACTTATGTTGCGCCTTTTACGGGTGGTTATTTTACCGGATATTGGGGCTTTACCAACGCTTCGGTTTAGCCGTGACTCTTCAGCATACCTGCTAAAGTGTGCCTGCCTACAGTATGTTTACGATTTGCGCGCGGCAGGTCGCAATGTCCTGTGCGTCAGTTCGAAACACAAATCGCCCTGCGTTACCGCCACTTCCGTACCCGCTTCTGCAGCTCCTTCATTGGTAGCCGCCGCTTTGGATGATCAGCCATCAGCTGTAGGGCACGTGCCCCTTCCCGGGACGCGATGATTTCTGAATCTACAAGCTGATCCATAACCCAGAGGGTGCCATGCACTTCAACCTCCTCATTTTCCGCGGCCGCGCGCAGTGCGCCATCACCGGTGAGTAGCAGGGCGTTTCGTCTCTGGGCCAAAAACAAACCCGAAAGGTCTTGGCGTGATGGGCGTGGGTACCGACTACCCAGTTCAACCACTTCCTCGAGCTCCTCACCATTAAGGGAAACGATCTGAAGGCCCCACGTCTGTAGCATAGAGCCGGGCGGGATGTAAAGCTCGGCGAACATAAGATCGGTAACAACGAACGTCGCCTTCAACTCGAAAGCGCTGGCCAGTACCTGGCCTACGTGCAAGTCCCTCCACACATTCGCATCTGTCACCAGCTCCACAGGTCGCTACGCCTCCGCGAGTGCAGGCTCGGTGAACACGTCGACGTCACTGCCCAACAGTTCGCGCGCGCGCTGCTCGGAGATCATGTCCTCGGCTACCGCCCGAAGCACCAGCATACGGAAGCGCTGCGGCTCTTCCGGAGTCACTGGCTCGCCAGGCTCCTGGACGTGCCATCCCAAAGAGGTAAATGCCCGCTGGGCAGATTTCCATTCGCCCTTCGTGGTGATGCCCGCATCCCAAAAACGATACGTCAGGGCGCGCATGCTAATGCCGTAGTTATGCTTTAGCATCAGCAATTCCTCTTTCGAGATCGTGCCGCGCACGTCGCCGACGTCTTGCAGCAGCTGGTCACGAGGCGCGAGGAGTGCGCCCGCAAACCGGTTACAGGCATGCTCCTCCATTTTCTCTGTTGCCTCCTCTGGAAACGAAAGCAACAGGTGCCCCAGTTCGTGCGCCAGGCTAAATCGCTGCCGATCGCCCGGCACGCCGCGGCGGGTAACCATCACCGGTAGGCCTCCATTGACCTCGGCTGTAAAGGTGCAGGCATCGAAGTCCTCATCTGCCTCGATCAGTCCCACCCGAATGCCGTGGTGCTCAAGCACGAGGGTTAGGTTTTCGATCGGCGCCGAGCCAAGATCCCACGCCTGGCGGAGGCGCTCGGCTGCCGGCTCCGCATCATCTACCCTCTCGACCACCCACGGAAACCCCTCGGGCATCACGAACAGGCGCCGCTTTGGCTCCACGATGTCCTCTGCCTCCAGATAGCGCTCCAGCCAGTCACGGATGCGCTCGATGAGTTGATACTCGGACGTTTTTGAAAGCTTTTTCAGCTTGCGATAGGCCGGCTTGATAGACGTTACACGTTCCGGGCGTAGAAAAAATGCCACGTCGACGTCCAGGGCGTCCGAGATTTTCAGGATGACGTCAGAGCCCGGCTTCATCTTACCGGTCTCGTATTTAGAGATGGCTGTTGCGCTGACACCGCTTTTCCCTGCAAGGTCGCGTTGCGACGCGCGAGCGCGAAGGCGAGCCTGCTTGATGCGCTTACCGAGAAGGGACATGGGCGCAATGGGCGTTGTGAGCAAAGGTTTACAAACACAAGGTATCGTCTACGCTTGTAAACCCATTAAGCTAATGCCCGTTCAGGCGGCGGTAGATTTGGCGCAGTCTGCTTGGCGGGTGGTTCCCGGCCTAATTCGCCTTGCGCAAGGCCCACACATCATCCTCCGGCGTGACGCCGCTGCCTCCAAGGCCGGTGTCTTCGATAATGCCGGCGTGTTTGAGGACGCTTTTGTACTGATAGGAGGTCGTCGGGCGGTAGTGCGCTGCCCGCAGCCGCTCCCATTCGATACGGCCGCGGCTGTTTGTGATCGCCTCAAGGCGCTCTGGGATAAAGAATAGAACCATCGCGCGCCCCAGGACCATTGCGCGTCCGTAGTCCAGTGCGCTACACGTCTGGGCCAGCTGGCTGAGGGAGACGCGGCGGCCGTGATGCTTGCGGAGGCCTGCCACCACGAGGCGCGTCATCGGGCTTCGCATGAGCAAGAGGCGCAGCACAGCTGCGACCTGTGGCGTGTGATTGTCGAGTGGCGCGCGTTTCGCCGCGGCGTGCACATCCGCCCACTCCTCTACCGTCGTGCCGAGTATGTCCTGGACGGCTTCTCCTGTTGTTGTAAGCCGCGCCTCCTTCCCGTTCATGCGCGCAATACCGAGTTTCTGGGGGTCGCGAAGAGCCGGCTGCCAGTTTTTAGGCATGGAGTAACCGGCAATGCTGTCTTTGAGCTCAGAAGGGGTATGCCAGTGACCGCGGCGAAGGGCGATGGCCCATACGAGATAGTGCGTGGGCAGATTGTAGAGGAAGGTGTTGTGGCCTGCGACCTCACCCGCCACGTCGAGCTGGCTACGGATGGACTGCCACTGCGCTTTCCAGGGCTGACGGGGCATCGGGTAGTGGAGCACCCGAACATCATCAGAGACGGCGATCAGGCGCAGGCCTTCTCTTCGGGCAAACCGCTCCACGGACAAACCAATGGCTGCCGTGCTGGCGGCGAGGAAGCTGAGGTGAAACCCCTCCTTGTACTGCAGCGCCTGCGCAAGGCCTTTCGTGAGCCTGCCGGCGCCTTTCCCTTCTACAGCCAATAGGGTTTCGCCGTCTGCGAACTGTCCCACAAGGTCTGGATGGACGATCCGGTCGCCGAGGTCGAGGGAAAAGCGCTGGAAGGGTTTGAGCTCTGGTATCTCCACAAGCGTAGCATGCGCGTCCGTGTACAGGCGCGAAAAGGTGCGCTCCTGTGGCTTCCTCCCCCCTTCACATCACAAGGAGCGCGCTTGCCTGGTTAGCACCATTCATAATATTCGACTGACCACCGCCTATTCCATGTCGTTCCCTCACGTAGCGCACGTAAAGGCGGCTGCAAGAACAGACGCAGATCACGTAGCACGTCCTGTAAGCGTAACGCTCGATCGTCCGCTGCAATATTCCAGAGAAAGGCTGACCACTGTTGTAGCTTCTGCTTGTCCTCTGCAAACAACGCGCTGAGTCCAGTAGGCACCCCGTCTGGAATAGAGAGTCCTCTGCGCTTGAATGTGGCCGCCACGGCCGACGCTAAAAGCGCGCCATCGAATGCGAACTTCTGGGAGAGGTACCAGATATCGTAGTAGTCCTTCATCCGACTGTTGGCGATACCCAGAAGCACTATACCGTGTAGCTTTTCTGCAACAACACTCTCCCGCGGATACGCACGAACAGATGGCGACGGAAACTCCAGCAGCGAGGGAAAGGCGGTCTCTATAGGTGATGGAATCACTGCGTCCCCAAAGCCCACGTCTACTTGAAGTGGCAAGCGCGCTGTGTCGATATGAGCGATGATATTGACGCGCACCCCATCATACACCGCTCGCTCACGAGTGCTACGTACGGTTACGGTTTCAGGGTCGAAGACAACGCCATCGTCGGCCACATTGATGGTGCACAGGCTGGTGAAGAAGTCTGACAGTACATCGCGATTTGCGGACCCAAACCCCAGCAAGTCAAGGTCCCTTGTAGGACGATGAGATTCGCCCTGCCAGATCAAGAATGCGTAAGCTCCTTTGAGAATAAATTGATCTCGGCGGTCCGACTGGCTTAGCCGATAGAGCAGACGTTCAAGGGCATACCGCGTAAGGAGGACCTGATAATCTTCCCCATGCTCACGGGCGCGATTTAGGAGACGTTGACGGACTGATGCCGCGACGTTGGACCCGCTCATGTGA
The DNA here is from genome assembly GCA_001564055.1 of Rhodothermaceae bacterium Tc-Br11_B2g6_7. Classification (GTDB taxonomy): domain Bacteria; phylum Bacteroidota; class Rhodothermia; order Rhodothermales; family Salinibacteraceae; genus Tc-Br11-B2g6-7. The sequence goes on along the minus strand of LKNB01000084.1, from coordinate 6,545 downwards.
CGGCCTCCATGTAGGGCCGAATCACGGTTTGAACCCTGCAGATGCCAGCAAAGCGCCAGAGGGTGTCCATGGGCCTACCGTCGCGCACATAATCACGCAACGCTTCGATAGCCACATCCAGACCGACTTTGCTTCTAAACTTAAAGCAATCAGCCACCGTCTTTGCCGGGTTGTAAACCTTTACGGACACGTTCTCAATGGTATGCTCCTCGATTCCAGCCTCTCGCGACTTGCCAGACATACGAACGACCCGCAGACGCATCGATTCCGGGTTTGGCGTGGCATCGGCCCTACCTATCGCCATCCACACCTCGTAGGGGTTCTGCGTCGTGAGCTCGTGAAAGCGCAGGGCTGAAAGCAGGCAAATGACCCCGTGCGGGACGCGCTTGGACGCCACGGCAAGCGAATGGTGCGCTGTAGTTTCGTGGTCGACGTGCTGATAGATGCCACGCCCCAGCCGCACAAGCTCGCCGCGCTTCTCCAGCCGATAGACGTACTTGTGGGGGATTCCATGCGCATCAAGTTCGTGAACCCGGAACAGCCCCTTCTCGCGCGCCAGTTCGGACAGGCTGTCTATTTTTGTCCTGGGCGCTGAGCGATGACCCATATGTCCAATAGTCTTAAAAACAAGCGCTAACTACCAAGACTTTTTGACAGCATCAGGCTACTCAGGGTTCCTACGGAGCCCAACGAACAGGCCGAAGAGGTGCTTCGACCTGTGGTGATGCCCGCGATAGTGGATCATTCCCCATCCCTATCGCGAGATTCGGAGCAACCCCTGCAGCCGGAGCAGCACGAGGAGTGGGCCCACGGCCGAAGGTATCTCACCATGGAAGCCTACTTCCGATGGAAGGCTCACGTCGGAAGCGGCGACAAGCAGCCCAACACCCCCTTACTAAGAGCCGCTTCGGCAGGCCGCCTGACAGAAGACTCCTTTAAAAAAAGATAACAGAAGAGTAATCCTCCGTCAACGCTTGACTTTTTACTGGGTATCTTGATCATGACAGGAACTCACGGCACTATCCGCGCGCTGAGCAAGGAGTGCGAGGTCTCCCGTCAGGACGGCTTGCATCTGGCGGGAACGCGCTACGTGGGCCGTGAGGGCAAGGCGGAGTGCTTGCACCTCTTGACAAACAGCGATCCGGAAGAGGTCATACACCGCTCGCCGAGCCGTATTCGCAAGCTGATCGCGCTACTCTCACTGGCTTTCATCTGGGCGCACCTGGTTGGGCTGTGGCGCCAAAAAAGCGAGGGCCCGCTACGGCGCAAAAACCATGGACGCCTGGAGAAGAGTACTTTCGGTACGGCCTGGACCACCTGCGCCGGTTGCTGCTCCTTTCGGGCACCGCGGAGGAAGCCTTCGAGCGCTGTCTCAGGCTCCTACGAGAGCCTCAACGAGTTTTGTCGGGTACATAGCGTCTGCCGATACACTTGTAAATTTAAACTTTCTGTCTCTTCGGCGATTCCACATATTCTACATCAGCAAGCAAATTATTCTGTCCCAGTCCCGTACCCAAGCTACTCATGCCGAAAACCAGAGGACAAAACGCTCAGAAACAGGGCCAGGACGCGCCGCGGCATACTTCGAGTGGAGATACGGGCCGATATCCTACACCGGGCGAGCGGGCTGATATTCTTGAGGATGCGAAGGAATTCAAGAAGAAGCACGAAAACACCTTCCGCATCCTTGAGCGGGAATAGGCTCAGTTCGAATGCACCCTGTATGGCTCGATGTAGATACGGTCAAAGAGCTAAATCAGATCGCACTGGGAAGCGATCGCGCTTCCGCACTGAATCAGGGAAGTGACCTCGAGGGCGCGCTCAACCGGCCGCGTGGGTATTACGCATACGGTGAAGAACGATCGCTGTACGCACTGGCCGCACACTATGCCATTGCTATTGCGAAGGCCCACGCATTCGAGGATGGAAATAAGCGCACGGCACTGCTGGCGGTTCGTGCATTTCTGCGCCTCAATCGCATGGATTTTGACTTTGGGGCATACGACGAAGAAGCTGCCGCGATAATGCAAAACATCGCCACGGATTCCATTGAACACGAGGACGTGACTAAGTGGATCCGGAAGCACTCGGTTGGCAATACGAGGGACGGATAGCTGTAGCGAGCCGTGTCCATTCCACACACTCGCATCTGTCACGAGCTCCACAGGTCGCTACGCCGCCCCGGGTGCAGAGCGCTGAACGCCGGGCACGGCGTCGTCTGTTTTTTCGAGCAGGAAGAACGACAGGTAGCTTGTCTCGTCCATCGCCTCCAGGGTAGGGAAGTCGGGCGGCTGATGGCCGCGGTGCAGCACGCGTAGCCCGGTTCCGGTGTGCTGCGCGCTCTCCCGCAGGATGTCGACAAACGCGTCCTCATCGATCGCGGGCGAGGCCGACGTAGTGGCCAGCAGTCCGCCAGGCGCCAGCAGCTCAAACGCGGAAGTGTTCAGTTCCGTGTAGGCGCGCGTGGCACTGGCGACTTGACGGCGGCTGCGCGCGAAGGCTGGCGGATGCAGCAGCACGAGGTCGTACTGGGCGCCCTCACGCACGAGCCCGCCCAGGTGTTGCAGGGCATCGGCGGCCTCCAGCCGCACCCGGTCGCGGAGCCCGTTCCGCTCGGCATTCGCCACCGCACGCTCGCGGGCCGGGGTCGAGATCTCCAGCATGTGCACATCGGTGGCGCCCCCCGCAGCAGCCTGCAGGCCGTAGGCGCCGTGGGCCGCGTACGCATCCAGCACGCGCCGTCCTTTCGCGCACTGCCGCACCACCGCCCGATGCCGCCGCTGGTCCAGCGCCAGCCCCGTCATCGGGTCCCGCAGCGCATCCACCGCGAAGGTCAGACCGTCTTCTTCAACCAGCACTTCGCCCGGATGGCGCCCCTGCAGCACGCTCGTTTGCTCCTCCAGGCCCTCTTTTCGCCGCAGCCAGTGGTCGTTGCGCTCCACGATCGCCGCCGGCTTGAGGAGGTCGTCCAGCGCCGACAGAAGAGTATCGCGCCGCTGGGCCATGCCATAGCTGAGGGTAGACCACGTGAGCACCGGGCCGTATTTTTCGACCACCGTGCCGGGCAGCCCGTCACTCTCGCTAAAGATGAGGCGGCAGACCTGAAGGTCCGGCAGCATCGTCCGGCGCCGAGCGATGGCCTGTTCCACGCGCCGGTAGAAGAAGGCCTCGTCGATAGCCACCGCGGGGTCGCTCGTCAGGAAGCGTACGGCAATCTGGGCATCCGGATGGTACAGCCCCTGGCCGTAGTGCGTCCCGTTGGTACCCCGGATATGCACCACCGCGCCGGCTGCTGGCCGCCCTTCGATGGAGGCCAACTGATTCTGAAATACCCACGGATAGCCGGCGCGCAATCCGGTCGCTTTGCCCGGGCGAAGATGAACAGTGGCCTGTGCCATAACGGTGCGGTAGCGTGCAGTAAGGAGCAAAAAACGATAGCGGAGCCCAAACGAGTGCCCGCCCCGAAAGGTTTGTCGTTCGATGAGAATGGACGGGTTCGTCAGGAGCGGTGCAACTGACGGCAGGCGCGGATCGTACGACCCTCCGTTGTTTTGATTGCCCGTTATTTCCCTCAGCCCATGACGACCAACGATTGGATCGGGTTAGGCACCAGCGTCGCGTTACATGCCCTGCTGCTGCTTTTCTTTGCGTTTACCAACGTGGACTACAGCACGCCTCAGGAGCAACTGGGGTATGTGGAAGTCGAGTTTGGACCGCTGGCCGAGGGGCAGCCCGTCCAGGAAGCGACCGACCCCGACGTGGAGGAAGAGCCGGAGGAGCCGGATCCCCAGCCCCGCCCAGAGCCCGAGCCGCAGGAGTTGGAGCCCCGCCCGCAGCCCGAACTGGATGACACCTCGCCGGTGGACCTGCCGGACCAGGTACAGACGCCAGATCTCGACCAGATCCCGGTTGATGAAGCAGAGGATACGGGTCAGGAGCAGCAGACGGAAGAAGAGGTCGTGGCCGCAGGTACGGCGCAGGGCGATGCTGAGGGCGACACGGGCGAGGAAGAAGGCGAGGACGGAGAAGGCGTTGAAGAAGAAGCCAGCGCGCCGTTCGATATTGAGGGGCTGGATCGCACCATGGTCTACAACGAGCTGCCCGACTACCAGCGTGGTCAGCGCAACGTCACTATCCGCATCCAGATCACCGTCGACCCGCAGGGGAATGTGGTTCGCGCGTTTCCGTTGATGCGTGGCGACCCTGACCTGGAACGGGCCGCCACCAGCGCGTTGCTCCGCTGGCGCTTCGACCGGCTGCCGGCTGGCGCGCCGCAGGAGAATCAGCAGGGGGTGGTCACCTTCCGGTACCGCCCCGAGTAGCCCTTCCCTACGCGCGGCCCTACCACCGGGCCTGTACGCTCACGAAGAAGCCCATATCAATAGGGGCGCCGGCCGGATGATACCGGATGGGCTTGTCAGCCACATCGCGCAGCGATACACTGAAGCGAAAGTGGTCGCGGAAAAACTGCTTCTGCGCCGTCAGGTGCACGCGCCAGCGGGGCGGCAGCGTATCGGTGAACTGGCTGGGCGCCTCGGTCGCGGCTTCCGCATAACCTGGCCACCGGTGCCTGCTCTCATACAGCACGCGGGCGAACAGGGTCAGGCGCTCAACCGGCATCACCCGAAGTGCCGCACCCAGCTGCCATGCCGGCTGGGCTTCCCAGGCTTCGGTGAAGGCCTCATCTGCAGCTATCACGTGCTGGTACCGGGCGAAGAGGCGCGGCTGCAGCCGCAGGACACGGCTGCCCTCGGCCCGCAGACCCCCACGAATAACCTGCCCGCGCCCTTCCGTCACCGTTAGCCTTGTCCGCACGCCTGGGTTCGTCGGCTGAGGCTCGGCCACCGTGCGTGTGAGCAGCAGCCCGTCAAAAAGCCGCCATCCGGCGGTGCCGCTCAGCCGCAGGTGGGGGGACGCCTGCACGGTATGATGCAGATCGGCGACCGCACGCGTGGCGCGGGCCGGTGAGGCCTCGACCACCACGCGGCCAGGGTCGAACCGATCGGTGGGGCCAGTCACCCCAAGACCGTCGCGTAGCAGCCCCGGGAGGTCTGCGGAGGCAGCAGGCGGGCGGTAGTCCAGGCTGGTGGTGATGCTCGTATGATGCCCTTCCCGCAGGCGCAGCCGTGCCGAGGTGAAGGCGGTGAAGCCGACGGCGCCATCGGTTTCGCTCAGCGTCAGGCCGAGGTGCTGCTGCCAGCCGGCGGCGAGGCGGGGGAGGGTGTGGACGTGAACTTGGCTGGTGCGGTGCCGCCGGTTGGGGAGGGTGGGCGCTGCGGTGTCGCGCCAGCGCACCTCTGCGCCTGCAGTGCCCAACTGGGCATGCCGAAGGGCCACGCGGCCGCCCCACGCCTGCTCGTGTGCATCAAACCCGGGGAGGTCCGCCACCCGGTCCAGCCGATGGTCGGCCAGATCTGCTTCATAGTCCAGAGAAGTGCGGTCCGCCACCGCAACCGTTCCCATGCCCTGCACCGCTCGAAAGCGCGTCGTGGAGGGTACCTCCAGCCCGGCCGATTCGAAAAACAGCTGCTCGTCCATCTGACTGTCATAGGCCCGGACCCGATGCGTCGTGGAGGCCGTGCGGAGTCGGGTCTCGGCATGCAGGGAGGTCTGCCGCATGACCGGGGCGCCGCGAAAGATGCAGTCGCTCCGGCACAGGGTGCGCACGCGGGGGCGGATGAAGTTGTCGGCATGCCGCTCGTCAGATTTGATGCCGAGGCGAAGCGCGGCTGGGCCATAGGCGGCGGTCCCTGTTGCGCCCAGCAGCGGCCCCTTGCGGTCCACGTTGGTGTCATCTTCTCCGGTGAACTCGAACGGCCCAGGGTCCCCAATTTCACTGCCCGGCGTCACCTGTCCGTACACGCCCAGCCCCGCATCCAGCGCGCGGCTTTTCAGGTGGAGGGCCCCTTGCAGTGCTGGGCGTCCGGCAATCCAGGTGGGGCCCGTGTGGACCTCTACCGCCGTTAGGTCGTCCACGCGCAGCGGCAGCTGGTCGATGTGCTGGCGGCCGAGCGCCTGCAGGTGGACCGGCTGCCCGTCGACCACCAGCAGCCAATCGGCGCGTTGCAGCGGGGCGAGGCCGCCAGCGCTGGCGCTCCAGTCGTACCCATCCACCGACTGTACCGCCCAGTCATCCGCCAGCCAGAAGAGGTCGCTGAGGTGGTACACGCCGCTGGCGACCAGGTCCTCTGCCGAAAACACCTGCACGGTGGGATCGTCCGAGGAGTGCGCCCCGCTCGGTCCGGCAGTCAGCACGGGTAGATTTAGCACGAAGAGCAGCATAACCCCGGCGAATGCTCTTCTGGCCCTGGCACGAGAAGAAGTCATCGGAGGAAGGTTTGAAGCCAGGAAGGGCTGTCGAAGGTGTACTGCACGCCTACGGTGGTGTACACCAGGTCCATGCGGATACGCGTGAAGGTGCGCTGGTAGCTGCTGGCCGCCACGACGCGCCACCGGTCCGAGACGTGGACGGTGAACCGGCCCGCCAGTGCGGTCACCAGCTCGCTTTCGTTCACCTCGGCGCGTTCCAGGTCGCCATTCACATC
>LKNB01000031.1 GCA_001564055.1 Rhodothermaceae bacterium Tc-Br11_B2g6_7 | reverse complement strand
CACGCCGTAGGCTTCCGGCGGGAAGACGTGCGAGTAGAACGGGAAGAGCAGGAAGTTGAGCATCCGCCCCACAATGGACGAGACGCCGTAGATAGCCGTCTCCGAGGCCAACTGCTTGATGCGACCGAAGAAGCTACGGGAGGCGGCCATGCGGGCGGGAAAACAGAGCAGCGGTGAAGGGAGCGCGCGGTCGTGCTACCCGCAGCGGGCAGGAGGGTTTGAGCGACGCAGCCTGGGCATACGCTCCTCAGGATCGGCGCCGGCGCTTGCGGCGCGGAAGCAGGCCGTCCATAAAGAGATGGCTGCTGTAGCCCACTACTGCAGCGCCATAAAACGGCAACCCGGCCAGGGGACGCTCCGGGTAAAAAAGTAGCGGCAGCACCAGCAGCGGGAGTGGAATGAGGAGCATGGCCCACCACGTGTGTGTCCAGCCGCGATGCTTGCTCAGCACCGGCAGCAGCGCAAACAGGCCCAGATAGGCGGCTTCCTCAAAGTGCTGCGTCGCAATCAGGAAGAGGTCAATCACAAAAAAGATGCTGTAGAAGAGCACCTGTGCCTTGGAGTTGATGTCTACATCGGGCCAGAGGCCAAACATGAGGCAGAGGCCCAACAGCGCCAACGGATAGGCCACGAGCTCGAGGGCTGTGAACTGCTGATAGGCCGCATCGATGGAAAAGAGGTAGATCAGGCCCAGGAGGTACACCCCAAAGAAGAGCAGCGCCCCGGTCAGATGTCCACGGTAGCCGGCCATGGCAAAAGAAGGCGGGAGGAGGAAGGCAGAGGCGTCAGCGCGACATCAGGTAGCGCAGGGCGAGATGGTAGCCGTCGACGCCAAGCCCGCTGATCTGCCCTTCGCAGACGGGCGCCAGCAGGGAGCGATGCCGGAAGTCTTCCCGCGCGTAAATGTTGGAGAGGTGCACCTCCACTACGGGCACGCGGACGGCCGCAATGGCATCGCGCAGTGCCACGGAGGTGTGCGTGTACCCGCCCGGGTTAAAGACGATACCGTTGATGTCTTGCGAGCCGGCATCTTGGAGAGCATCGATGAGCGCGCCTTCGTGGTTGCTCTGCGCAAAGGTAAACCGCACCTCAGGAAAGGCTGCACGAAGGCCCTTTTCCACATCAGCCAGGGTGTCATCCCCGTATAGTTCCGGCTCGCGCATCCCGAGCAGGTTCAGGTTGGGGCCATTCAGAATGAGCGCGTGCATACCGAAAAGGAGAGAAGCGAGAGAGCGAGGACACAGGAAGCACAACGGGGCAGGCCATGCGTGCGTTCTACGACGCGTCCAGCGTGATGATGAGGCCGTCGTACCCAAGGTTGATGCCTTCGGGTAGGCGAGCGTCCTCTTCTGCGTGGAGGACGCTGTGGGTCATGTGCGTGAAGTAGGTCTGGCGCGCCCCGATGCGCTGCGCTACGTCCACCGCTTCGGGGATGGTAAAGTGCTTGTAGTGCGGTTTGTGGCGCAAGGCGTCCAGCACGACGAGTTCCACCCCGTCCAACTTCTCAAAGCTGGCATCCGGGATGTAGCTGGCGTCCGTCAGGTAGGCAAAGTTGCCGATGCGGTAGCCGAGGGCCGGCAGGTCCCCGTGGGTCATCTCAATGGGCTGTACGGGGACGGGCGACGCATCATTGGTGTAGCGGCTACGTACCTCAAACGGTCCGTTGGCGGTTTGCAACTGCAGCAGCGCGGCCCCGGAGTAGCGGTCCTCCCCAAAGATGTAGTAGAAGGTAGTGCGCATCACCTCGGCGGTGTTTTCGCGCGCGATGCAGGGCATGGGTTGCCGGTTCCAGAAAAAGTAGGGCCGGAGGTCGTCGAGCCCCGCCACGTGGTCAAAATGATGATGGGTAATGAGCAGCGCGTCAACAGCCTGGATGTCTTCGCGCATGGCCTGCATGCGAAAGTCGGGGCCCGCGTCAATCAGGATGTGGACGCCGTCGACTTCTACGAGGCAGGCGCAGCGCGTGCGCCGGTCGCGGGGGTCAGAGGAGGTGCAGACGCGGCAGTCACAGCCGAGCACCGGCACCCCCACGGACGTGCCGGTGCCGAGAAGGGTTACGGTCATGACGAAGGCGAAGCATCGGCGGAGGAAACGTCGGAGGCGCGGCGATGGGCATCCAGAACGTCGCGGACGGCCGGGCGGATATACACGGTGTCGAGCGGGAGGTCCTGCAGGCTCTGCGCCAGAATGGCCACGTTCACTTCGGGCGGGTGGCGTTTGTTCAGGAGGATAAGCTCTTCGCCACCGACCACGCAGCGCCCGCCACGAAAGTTACCTTTCTCGCGGCGTACGGGCAAGTCAAACGAGCTGGCAATCTCGGTCAGGGCGTCGAGGACTTTGGCGTCCGTCATGGCAGCAAAACAAAAGGTTCATGCGAAAGAAAACAGACGAGGGCGCCGCAGGCGGCGGGGCGCCAGAAGGGACCCTTCACCGCCGGGGCGGGAACGAACCGGAGGGGAATCGCCGGCCAGGTCCGCTAAAACAGGAGGCCCAGCCGCACCGTGTGCTGCGTGCCGGTGTGGTGAAGGTCCGGCCCCTGCTGAAAAGAGGGGGTGTTCAGGCGCCAGTGTTGCCAGCGCATCCCGTAGCCCAGCGTCAGGCCCCGATCCCCAAACACGTTGGCGCGAACGATGTCGGCGTCTACATCCACCAGCCAGGTGGCATCAGCGCCCCCCAGGAATGAGCGCTGGGCCACGCCGATGAACGGTTGCGCGCGGGCCCGGATCAGCCAGGCCTCGCCAAACTGCTGGGCCCCGCCCACGCCTGCGCCGATGGCGAGCGTAGTGACTTCAAAGGTGCGCGTGGGGAGGTCTTCCCGTTCCTGCGGAGCCGTGGCATCGCGGTAGTTAGTATGCAGCCCAATGGGCACATACAGCCGGGTGGCGCCCTCGCTCAGGGCGTCGAACGGATGCCAGCGCCCCCAGAGGGTCAGTTGCACATCCGTGAGGTCCGTGCTTGCGGTTTGGTCGACCGGGCTGGAGCGGCCCCGGAGCACGACCAGCGTCAGGCCGGGTACGCTCACCGTGAGGCTGGGGGCCAGCCCTTCAAAGAAAAGCGGGTCCTCCACCTCGGCGTCCCCGCTATAGCGAAAACTCACCCACGTAGCGCCGAGCGCGGCTGTGGGCTGGGCGCCCACGCGGTCCTCGTCGAGGCCGAACTGGCCGTGAGCGGGAGGGGTAAGCAGGAGCAGACCCGCGGCCAGCAGACCGGCCATGAACAAGCGCATAAGCAAGAGCGAACGTGAGGGAGAGAAAGCGTGAAGGATTACGACGTTTGCGGCGTGATGGTATCCGTGACGTCGGCGCCGGTACCCGGATCTACGAAGGCATACGCCGTAGGGGCTACCTCATCGGTGGGCTCCAGGCGCACACGCAGCAGGTGCTTCATGAACCAGCGCGTGGGATAGGTCGGCACCTTGCGGTTGAGGTAAGCTGCCGTAAACGGATGCACCCGCAGCGTAAGGCTGCGGCGCTGGCCTGTTTTGCGGTACGCTGCGATCCACTGCTCAATCTCTTGCAGCAATTCTTGCGGTGACCGTTCTGGGGGTGCTGCAGGAGCGGCTGTGGAACGTCCACGGGCAGATGCCGCCGGTTTTGAGCGATGGCTCCTGCCCTCTCCCCGCTCCTTGGAGCGCGCCTCTTGCCCCTGTTCCTTCGACGTTCGGTCCTCTGAGCGACGCGGGCTTGGTTGCGTGGGGCGGCCGTTGCCACTGCGTTGCTGCTTCGGCTGCTGCTCTCGCGTTGCACGCCCGCGCGAGCGGTCCGCTGAGGCCCGTTTCGCCTTGTCCTCTGAGCGCTTGCTGGTGCGGCCTTTGGGCTTGTCGCGGCTGGACTTCTCCTTGTCGCTTGAGCTACCATTAACGTCCGGCCCGGAGAAGGTCGTCGTGAGGCTGGGGCGCAGGCGTTGCCGGGTAATCTGCATCACGCCAAAGTCGCTCATGGGCAGCACCTTCGTGACGGCCCGATCCTTGGCAAATTCCTCTTGCAGCGCATCGTACACCTTCTGGTTGTTGCTGTCGCTGCGCATATCGATGAAGTCAATCACGATGATGCCCCCCAGGTCGCGCAGGCGGATCTGTCGGGCGATGATGCGAGCAGCTTCAAGGTTGACGCGCAGCGAGTTTTCCTCCTGCGACATCCCTTTGCCGGAGCGCCCCGAGTTGACGTCGACCACGTGCATGGCCTCGGTTTGCTCTACAAACAGATAGCCGCCAGAGGGGAGTTCGACGCGGCTATCAAATACCTCTTCGATATCTTCGTCCACGCCCATCTCCGTAAACACGTGCGACCGGTCCTTGTGCAGCTTCACGGCCTTTGCCATTTGCGGCGCCACGGCCTGCACGTAACTGCGGATCTTCCGGTAGAGGGTGGGCTGGTCGACCAGAATGCGATCGAAGTCCTGCGAAAAGAGATCGCGGATAATCGACGACGCCATCCCTACATCTTCGTGCACCTTCACCGGGGGGCTGGGCTTGCCCTTTAGGTTTTTCTCGATGCGCCGCCACTTGTCCAGCAGCAGGTTCAGGTCGGTATCCAGCGATTTGGCATCGCGTCCTTCAGCGACGGTCCGCACGATGATCCCAAACCCGGGGGGCAGCAGCGACTTGGCCAGCGCCCGCAGGCGGCGGCGCTCCTTATGTGAGTTAATCTTCTTGGACACCGCCGTGTAGTCGGCCAGCGGCACCAGCACCAGAAAGCGCCCGGCCAGCGAGATGTTGGTAGACACCCGGCTGCCCTTGTTGCTAATGGGCTCCTTGGTGATCTTCACCAGGATGCGTTGCCCGTTGTTGAGATGCTTTTGCTGGTTGTAGCTCCGGCTGCGTCCGCCACGGCCCGTACCGCTACTTTTGGAGAGCTCCACGTTCTCGTCGACGCGCGGGTTTTTCTGCTGCACAAACTGCAGGAGATCTTGCAGGTTATCCGACAGGTCGGAAAAGTGGAGAAACGCGTCCTGCTCCTGGCCTACATCTACAAAGGCGGCGCGGATACTGGGCATCACACGGCGGATGCGGCCGAGGTAGATGTCGCCAATGGTTCGTTCGTTTTCAGGGTTTTCAAAGTGCAGTTCGCCGAGTTCACCATCTTCTACGATGGCTATGCGCGTAATGTCGTCTTCGGCATTAATGACTATTTCTTTGCCCATAGGGTAAGGAGCGGTGCACGCCTACGATGCCTTGCCCGGGCGCAGGCCCGTGGCATAGCACAGCAGTGGGTTGTCGATCGCAGCCCGGCGTCTTCGTCCCGAATATTGAAGGTGTTGTATGGGAATGAATCATGGGGACGAAGGGAGGGCAGCGGAAAAAGTGTCCGTTGCGCGATGGATGCAGACGGCGATGGGCGTGTTCTGCTGTGCAGGTGACGTCCGTCGCGCGTCCGTAAGGTGCACCATCTGTAGGTAATGAGAGGAATGCGGGGTCATACGAGGCGAGGCGCCGTAGGTGGCGCCTGCCATAAAAAGAAGGTTGGTGGTGCTACAGGTTGTGCTACAGGCGACGCGCGGCTTGGTGCGCAAGTGTCGTGCGCCGAAGGGGGAGCCTCAGGCAGACCGCGCTTGTGTGTTCAGCATGTATATCCGAGCCCATGGCCCGCTGGCTGAGCGCCACACCCGGCATGCCGCAAAAGGCATTCCGTTCGGCTTCCTGTGCTGAGGCACACACCGTAACTGTTGCATAGTTTCGAAGGTAATGAATCGCACCGGCGCCTGAATTGATCCCGGCCCAGCGTGCCGCGGACCCGAGGAGCGGGCGGTCGGCACGCGGCCTGTTAGTACGAAAAAAAGAGACGGGCCGGCGTGCAGCTTCTCATCCGTGGTGTTTCAACCTGCCGCAGCGTCCGTCAACGGTAGAATTAGTTCGTGGCGGTTGTTATACTGTGCGTGTCCGGATGCCGCATGTGCCACGGCAACGTCTGCAGGCGCTATCGGCTCTTGTGTCGCTTCCGGAGCATATATTCAGGCAATATCACCTCCGCGCCAACTTGTTATCACATTCCAGAAACAATTGGTTTGCGGTAAGATAGCAGTAGGTGATTTTGTTACAAACGTGTTGGCCGCCCCTTCTTGAGCGTACGCGATAGGCCTGCCACGTGACCTCCACCACCCGTCTGTCTCTTCTTCTCCATGGCTACCGAAACTACTGAACGACCGCAGGTTGCCACCGACACTAAGCGCTTCCAGTGGTATAAAGTCCGCACCGGCATGTTTGCCTGGATGCTGCACCGGCTAACGGGTGTGGCGTTGGTGGTATACTTGACGGTTCACATCTGGGGCTTGCGCACGCTGTCGGATGCCGACGCCTTCAATGCCCTTATCACGTCGTACCACGCCCCTATCTTTAAGGTCGGCGAGTTTTTGCTGCTTGGCGCGGTAGTGTATCACGCGCTCAACGGGCTGCGGATTGTGCTCATCGACTTCCTTGGCTGGAGCCCCAACCAGAAGCGGCTCTTCTGGACCTTGGGCGCCGTTGCGGCCATCATCATGGTGGTGGGTGGCTATCCCATCATTGCGACACTGGTGTCCCACTTCTTCGGGTAAGGGCTGCCCGAACGGCCTTACAGCCCTACTGCCCCACCTGCTTTTTACGTTCTGACTGACGCGCCTTATGCCTCGCTACGGAAACGCCCGCTCTAACGCCCGCAACTGGTTCATTCACCGCATCACGGGCACCTTTCTTGTTTTTCTGCTCATCACGCACTTCTGGGTGCAGCACTACGACTCGGAGCTGGCCAGCGTAGCGCACCAGGTCATCACCACCGAGCAAGCGGAAGCTGGGGAGCTGCCCACCTACCCGGATGCCGCGCAAGAAGGGGTGCGTGCCCGCGTTGGCGAGGGTGTGGAGGTTACGCCGTACGACGTCGTGATGCAGCGCTTGGCCGACCCGGTCTACGCTGTGCTGTGGAAGGCCTTCAACCTGTTCTTCCTCGTGTTTGCACTGCATCATGGCTTTTACGGCCTCAACAATGTGATGAGCGATTACATCCGTAGCGATAGCGGAAAGCTGATCGCAAAAACGCTCTCGTGGACGCTCGCGGTGATCTTATTTATCGTGGGCGCCTATTCTGTCATCACGGCGGGCTGGGGATATACGCCCCCGATGTAGCCCCCGGTGTACCCTTGCTGCGTGCAGGACCTACAGGCTTCTTTGCTGCCCAACCTTTTGTTAACTGAAGATCAACACCCATGACTTTCTCACATGATGTCGTCATCGTAGGAGCAGGCGGAGCCGGGCTAATGGCTGCCCTGTATGCCAAGGAGGGCGGGGCCGACGTTGGCGTGGTTTCGAAACTCCATCCGTTGCGCTCACATACGGGAGCTGCGCAGGGCGGCATTGGCGCAGCCCTGGGTAACATGGAAGAAGATAGCTGGCTCTGGCATGCCTTCGACACGGTGAAGGGCAGCGACTATGTGGGCGACCAAGACGCCATCGAAACGATGTGCAAAGATGCGCCCCGCACCATCGTGGAGCTCGAGCACTACGGCGTACCGTTTAGCCGCAACAAGGAAGGCAAGATTTCGCAGCGGCGCTTTGGAGGGCATACCCGCAACTTCGGTGAGGCGCCCGTTCGCCGCGCCTGCCACGCAGCCGACCGCACCGGGCACACCATCCTGCACACGCTCTACGATCAGTGCCTGAAGAACGATGTCCGCTTCTATGATGAGTTTCAGGTGCTGGATCTCATCATGAATGACGATGACGAATGCGCTGGTGTGGTGGCCTACGAAATCCTGACCGGGGAAATCCACACCTTTCATGCAAAGACCGTCTGCTTTGCCACCGGCGGCTTTGGGCGGGCCTTCAAGACCACGTCCAACGCCCACGCCGGCACGGGCGATGGCATGTCCATCTTCCTCCGTAACGGCTTGCCGCTGGAGGACATGGAGTTCGTCCAGTTTCACCCGACGGGCCTCTACCGCCTCGGCATCCTCATCACGGAGGGGGCTCGCGGTGAGGGCGGCATCCTGCGCAACAGCGACGGCGAGCGCTTCATGGAGCGCTACGCGCCCACGGTGAAAGACCTGGCCCCGCGCGACCTCGTCTCGCAGTGCATCTACCAGGAGATCCGTCAGGGCCGTGGCATTAAAGGCAAAGAGTATGTACACCTTGACATGACGCACGTCGGCTCTGAGATTCTGGAGAAGAAGCTCCCAGAGATCACCATGTTCTCGCGCACCTACCTCGGGGTAGATCCACTGAAGGAGCCCATTCCGGTAGCCCCCACAGCCCATTATGCCATGGGCGGCATTCCGACCGACTACGACGGCCGGGTGGAAATCGGGCAGCGCGGCGACATTATGCCGGGGCTGTATGCAGCCGGTGAATGCGCCTGTGTGTCCGTCCACGGGGCCAACCGCCTCGGTACGAACTCGCTGCTGGAGCTCGTCGTGTTTGGGCGCCGCGCGGGGATGGCGATGGCGAAAGAAGTGAAAGAAGGCAAAGACTTCGCCGCGATGCCGGACAATCCGGAGCAGCGCACGCGCGACATGCTCGACACGATTCTTTCGCGGAATGACGGCGAGCCCGTCGTGAACGTGCGTAACGACTTGCAGGAGACGATGATGGACAACGTCTCGGTCTTCCGCAACGATGAGACGCTCACCACCGCGCTTGATGACCTTCAGGAACTGCGCGAGCGCGCCAACAATGTGGTCGTCCGCGATAAGGGCAAGAAGTTCAACACCGAGCTGATGGACGCCGTCGAGATCCAGTTTATGGTCGACTACGCGGAGGCCGTCGCTGCTTCGGCCCACCACCGCACGGAAAGCCGGGGCGCCCACTCGCGCGAAGACTTCCCCAAGCGCAACGACGACGATTGGCTGCAGCACACGCTCTTCCACAGCGACGGCAAAGGCAACTTTGAATTCGGACGCAAGGAAGTCGCCATCACGCGCTTCCAGCCGAAAGAGCGCAAGTACTAATCCCATACCCCACCCTGCCTACCCGCTTGCCTTCGCCCCGTATGTTCACGCTCACGCCGGGCCGCCTGCTGCTTCTGGCCATCGTGGTGACGGTGGCCTGCGCCGACGGTGCCTACCGGCTGTGGAAGCGCCGAGCTACCGACGACATAGGGCCGCGCACGTTTGGCGTGGTGCTGGCGCTGCTGGTGCTGGGTGCCGGGCTGGTGTGGGCCGGGGTGCTGGTGGAATGGCTGGCTCCCTGATGCCCGTTCTGAAGCGCCCCCTTTTTCTACCGACGCATTTCAACGCTTCTGCTCCCTTATGAAACTCAATGTCAAAATAAAGCGCTACAACCCCGAGGAAGACGAGGCGCCGCACTGGGAAACCTACGAGGCCCCCGCCGACCCGCTGGATAGCGCCCTCGCCCTCCTGCTCCACGTGAAGTGGTATGAGGATGGCACCCTCACCTTCCGCAAGAGCTGTGCGCACGGCATCTGCGGCTCGGATGCCATGCAGATCAACGGCGAAAACAAGCTGGCCTGCTCCATACTGGTGCAGGACCTGGTGAGTGGCGACGGCGACACGGTGACGTTTGCGCCGCTGCCCGGGTCACCGGTCATCAAGGATCTGGTGATCGACCAGAGCCGCTTCTTTGAGAAGTACCGCGCGGTGAAGCCCTGGATGATCACCGACGGCCCGGCCCCCGAGCGCGAGCGCCTGCAGTCGCCCGAGGACTTTGACATGATTGAGGACGCCACCAAGTGCATCATGTGTGGCGCGTGTACGCATAGTTGCCCGAGCACCTGGGCGGACCCGGACTACCTCGGCCCGGCGGCCATGCTGAAGGCCTATCGCTACAACCTCGACACACGCGACGATGGATCGAATGATCGTCTGGACGTGGTCGACTCCAAGGATGGCCTGTGGAAGTGCTACACCATTTTCAACTGTGTGCAGGCCTGCCCCAAAGGCATCGACATTACACGCTGGCTGTCGGCCCTGAAGCGGCAAGCCGTTTCGTCGCAGCTCTAAACGACGGTGTGGCCCAGGGTGGGCTACCCTAAGCGAACACCGCTGACAAACCGAGCGTCCGGCTCCTCTACCGGATCCTTGCTCCGCCATTCCTATCGCCCCGCGCCCTGTGCGTCGGGGCGTTTTTGTTGAGATGGCCATGTGCACGGGGGCAGGCCCGGTTCACCCGAGGGTAGACGTTCCTCTCACACCGCACCTGCAAGCGCCTCAGACGGCCGTTCTGGCGCAAAAACAGCCGCCGGTTTTTGGGTACCGCTACCATGTGACGTACCTGTCACGCGCGGAAGCGCTCACAATTTAAGAATACATTAAGCCTGTAAAACAAAGCGCTTACGAAAAAAATCGGCGTGAACCCGCACGGTGATCTGGGATGGAAGCCGGCGAAGCACGCGGGCCCTGGTCGCGGCATCGTGCGCTGACCCGCCCGCATCCGTTGGACTACTCATCACCCGAGAGGCGTCTTATGACGTTTATCCGTACCACCGTAGTTGCTTTTCTGCTGTCCATCGCTGCTCCGGCGCTCGTCGCTGCGCAAGCGCCCAGTTCCGACGCGCCCGCACCGGCTGCCTTCATGCAGCATATGGACCGGCAAGTCCACACGCTGCTGACCTTCCCAAACCCAAACACGCAAGAGGAAGCTATGCAGCTGATCCTCCAACTGGCCGAGCGCACGGACGCGCAAGGCGACCCGCTGTTTACCTTTGGCCGGGCGGTCACGCCCCTCAAGGACATCTATACCAGCGACGAGCACCTGGGTCGACGGCTGCTGGCGCTGGAGGCGCTCCGCGTGATTGGCGGCACTGAAGTATCGCTGGCCCTTCGAGCGCAACTGGCCGATGAAGAATCCGCGTTTGTCCGTAAGCGGACCGCCGTGGCGCTTAGCACGCTACCCTAACTGTAAGCATCGCGCGTAGTCGTACGGGCGTCGCCTCGGCGGCCCTGTGCCATGAGGCCCCATCGCCCTCGGGTGGTGGGGCTTTTTTCAACCTACCCCCAATACAGGCGTACGTGCGTGCCTGTATGTTGGCTTCCTTTCTCATGTTATCGCTCTGCCGATGCTTGCTTTCGCTGCCACTTCAACGTCCGATCGCTCCCCAGGTCTGTTTCAAGTAGATGAGGCGATGGTGGACGACATCGCAGCTCTGGTGGCCGCCGAGGATCGGGGGATGGTGATGAATCTGCTGGTTGATTTGCACCCCGTCGATCTTGCGGTGCTGATGGAGCGGCTGCCGGAGGTGGAGGCCCGGCAGGTATTCGCTTGGCTGCCCCCAGAGCTGGCCGGCGACGTGCTGGCCGAACTGGACGCCGTAGAGCGGGAGCCCCTTCTGGTGGGCATCAGTGGGGAGCGCCTGCGTAAGCTCATCGACGAGCTGGACACCGACGATGCCGTCGATGTGCTTAGCGAACTGCCCGACCGCCGGGTGGCGGATGTGCTCCCGAAGTTGGAAGATACCTACGATCTCACCGCGCTGCTCACCTACCCGGAGCAGAGCGCCGGGGGCCTGATGGCGCGTGAGTTCGTGGCGGTACCATCGTCGGTTACCGCCTTCGAGGCCACCGAAGCAGTCCGCCACCGCGCGCGTGATATCGACGAAATCTACTCGGTCTTCGTCCTAACTACCGATGGGCACCTGAAGGGGGTCGTGTCCCTCAAGGACCTCATGCTTTCCCCTGCGGATATGCCGCTGGAGGACCTGATGCAGACCGACGTTGTGTCGGTGCCGACGGGTATGGACCAGGAGGAGGTGGCGCGGATTATGGAGCGCTATGACCTTGTCTCGCTTCCGGTCCTGGATGAGGACGGGGTAATGGCTGGGCGCATCACGATCGATGATGTGATGCGCGTGGTGCGGACGGAGGCAGAGGAGGACATGCAGCTGATGAGTGGCGTCTCGGGTGCCGAACAGCCCGGCGACTCGGTGTTGCGCATCAGCCGCGGCCGGATGCCATGGCTCCTCGTCGGCCTCATCGGGGCGGGCCTCTCGGGCACCGTGATCGGGACGTTTGAGGCGACGCTGGAGCAGGCTGTGGTGCTCGCGGCCTTCATTCCCATCGTGACGGCTATGGGCGGCAACGCCGCCGTCCAGAGCGCAGCTATCGCGGTGCAGGGCCTCTCGTCGGGCAAGCTCTGGCCGGGTGACCTGATGCGGCGCATGGGGAAGGAGATGCTGGTGGCCATCGTGAACGGTATCCTGCTGGCCACCCTCCTGTGCTTGACGATCTTCTTCCTTCAGCTCGGCGATGTAACCCGCCTTGTGCTGACCCTGGGGCTTACCATGTTCACCGTGATCCTGCTGGCGACCACGAATGGGGCACTCGTGCCGTTCGTCCTCAAAAAAATGGGCATCGACCCGGCCAGCGCGATGGGCCCCTTCGTGACTACCCTTAACGACATCATCGGGCTGACGGTATACTTCATCTACGCTACGGCGCTCTATCTCTGAGAACAGGTGCCCTTAAAGGTACACCACCTGATGGGCGGTGGCATCGGGTGCGAGGGCGTCGCGGAGCTGATCCAGTAGCGCCGGGCTGTACTTGTTCAGAAAGTAGAGCACCGATACCACGCGCTCCTGCGGCCGCCCGTCGGGGAAGAGATTCACGTGGGCCTTTTGTAGCTGCGCGTAGAGCTCCTCTTGCTTCCGCTTCTCGGCGCGCACGACGCGTTCCTTGAGGTCGTTCAGCTCCTGCACAATGGCGGCGCGCGTCGCCTCCACCGACTTCCCGAGCGTCCGATCGACGTCCGTAACGTGCGTCTTGAGTCCGTTCAGGCCCTGATGAATGGGAGGCTGCGCTTCGCCAAAGATAGCGTCCACATCCACGTCCATCTGGTTGACCACCACTTGTTGGAACAGCTGGTCGAGATCGGTGTCGAGGTCAGCCAGCGAAAGGTCGAACTGCTGCAGCACCTTGGCTACCTTGCCTTCCACAAGCGTCGCGCTGGCCCGGGGATGCAGCAGAGGCATGGGGATGCCGGCCCAGGCGTAGACAGCTTTGTACTGCGCAAAATAGGAGATCTCCCCGGGTCCTGCTACATACAGCGCGGTGGGTACGAGGTGATCTTGGGTGAGCGGGCGCAGCACTACGTTGGGGCTAAAGCGCTCGGGATGGGCGTCGAGTAGGGCGAGCAGGTCGTCTTGGCTGTACGTCCGGTCTGTGCCGCGGAGCGCGAAGCCGTCCGCGGTAGCGTCGATGGGGGTGCGCTGGTTATCTTCCAGCAGAAAGAGGTTGGTTGCCCGGGCGTGGACCTGGGCGTGGTAGGTTTCGGCCAGCGTGGCTCCGGCTTCATTCACGAGGCGGCTGCTGGTCTCGGGGTCGGTCAGCTCCTGCCGGTAGAGGGGGGCCGTTAGTGCCTTCAGGCGGGCATCGTCGGGGTTGAGGAGGACGAGCCCGCTGTTGGGGAACAGCCCACGGAGAAACCGGCCGAAGGCGTCTTCAAGCGGAGTGCCCGCGGTGTAAGCGTCACGCACGAGCGCCATCACATCCGGCTTGAAGTCGGACGGCGGCAAGGCCTCATCAAGCGCGTCGATTACGTCTGTGAACTGTGCTTCTACAGGCAGCCGCCCCACCGCGCCCAGGTTGCCCTCAGCCGGTGGCGTGTATCCTTCGTAGCGCAGGTCCACCAGCGCATTGCGGTGCAGCACGTGCGTGCCGGCCATCTCGTCCCAGTCGTGGTCCTCTCCTTCCAGCCAGAAGATGGGCACCACCGTGCGGCCGGTTTCCTCGGCCAGGCGCTCGGCCTGCTGCAGGGTGGTGAGAATCTTCAGCGGGGAGTACAGCGGGCCGCCCAGCACCGTGGTTTGCTGCCCGGTGACGACCGCTACCGTGTCGGGGTCGCGGAGCGCCTCAATGTTCGTGCGGGTGGCGTTATCGAGCCCCCAGGCTTCGTGCTGATCGTGTAGCACATCGGCCAGCGTGTCGCGGTCGCGGGCATAGGCTGCGGCCCGGTCAGCCGCCGCGCGCCGGTCAGCCGCCGAGGACCAGCGGCCGGCGAACCGGGCCTGCAGGGCCTCGGCGTGGGTACAGTAATCCGCGAACAGTTGAGGGAAGGCCCGCAGCGCGTCGAAAGGCAGCGTTTCGGTGCGGAGCGTGGCAGGCGGGGCCGAGGAGGGCATGAACAAGGGGAGCGGTGAGAAAGGGGCATAAAAAAAGCGAAGCCATCAGGAGGGGGCACCCAAGGCTCCGCTTACAAGCGTCGCGTGCGGTGCAGGAAGCGCCCGCACCGCATATCGTCCGTTCGTTCGCGTCAGTTCTGCTCGCCCTTCAGCTTGGCAATCTGATCGCGGAGGGTGGCAGCCTCTTCATAGTCTTCCGCCTCAATAGCTTTTTCCAGCTTCTGCTCCATGCGCTCCACCTTCGAGAGCGACGGATCCGGCTCGTCCTCTGCCTCTGAGCTGCTGCTCGTGGCCAGCGCGCTCACGCCTTCTTCCTCCGTGGGGATGCCGGCTTCTTCCAGCACGGCAGGCGCCACGTAGATGGGCGCATCCGTGCGCACGGCAAGCGCGACCGCATCACTCGGGCGGGCGTCCAGTTGTCCATCGCCACCGTTGTGCGCGTAGCGAATTTTGGCAAAGAAAGTGCCATCGCGCAGTTCATCAATGACGATGTCGGTAACGTCGGCCCCCACAGCATCCAGCGTGTCGCGCAGGAGGTCATGCGTCATGGGGCGCGGCGGTTGAATCTTCTCCAGCTCCAGCGCAATGGCTTGGGCCTCGAACGCCCCAATGATGATGGGGAGGCGCCGGCTGCCGTCCATCTCTCCCAGCACGAGCGCGTAAGCGCCGCCGCTGGAAGGACTGGTCGAGAGACCGATGATGTCAACCTGAATGAAATCCATGATGGGTGGTATACGACGAAAAAACGGACGGTGCGGAGCAAGCAAACGAAACCCGCGCAGCGGCGGGCTCAGTATTCGAGGGCAGTAACAGCCCCCTAAGTAGCAAGCGCTCGCTTCAACGCAGTCAAAAATTGGTTGTTCTCTTTTGGTGTACCCGCGTTCACACGCAGATAGCCTTGCAGGTCAGCGTAGCCTCCCATGTTGCGGACGAGCACACCATCTTCTGCCAGACGGCGCATAACAACGTCCGGTTCCAGCGGGGGACGGAAGACCATAAAGTTGGCCTGCGATGGTACGACGTGGACGCCCTCGATAGCACGCAGCCCGGCCGCAAGGGTGGCCATCCCCTGCTTCATCTGCCGGATGCGGTCGCGGATGAGGTCGGGATGACGAAGCAGGAGCAGGCCGGCCGCTTCGGCTACGCGGTCAATCATGAAGGGAAGGCGGGCCTTGAACACTTCTTGAATGATGGCCGCGTGGCCCAGCATGTACCCGAGACGGACACCGGCAAGCCCGGCGGCCTTCGAGAAGGTGCGGAGGATAAGCAGGTTGGGATGGTCATCCAGTAGGGCCTGGGCCGTTGGGCCTTCCAGAAACTCGTAGTACGCCTCATCCACCACCACAAAGCCCGGCGTGGCCTCCAGCACGCGCTCGATATCGGCGTGCGGTACCGTCAGCCCGGTGGGGTTGTTGGGCGTGGTGATGACGACAAGGGCGGGCTCCACCGCGTCGATCGCGCGCAGAAGGGCGTCGATGTCGAAGTGGAAGTCGGAGCGGCACGGCACGGAGGTGAGGGCAGCGCCGTGGAGGCGGGCCACCTTCTCATAGAGCGAAAACATGGGCGTGGGCAGCACCACCGGCGTGCCCGGCTCCAGCATCGTGAGGCCAAAGGTGTACGTCAGTTCGTTGGAGCCATTGCCCATGAGCAGCATCTCGGGCGCCACGCCAAGGTGGGTGGCCAGTGCATCGCGGAGTTCGTAGGGCTGCTCGCCCGGGTAGCGGTTGAGGGGCGTCTGTAGCAGCTCCTCGGCCAGTTCTTGCTTCAATTCGGCCGGCAGGTCGAAGGGGCTCTCGTTCTGGTTGAGCTTGACCTCGATGTTGGGCGGGTGCGAGACGATGTAGGCGTGGGCTTGCCGCACTTCCGGGCGGATGCGCTCCAGGAGCGGCTGCAGGTCGGCAGAGGCGGCGGTGTCAGCGGAAGGCATAGCGCGAAGGGCAGGAGGTGAAGAGGCAGCAGGGGGCTCAGGAGGCCGCGTCGTCGAGGCGGACGGCAATGGCGCGGGCGTGGGCCGTCAGCGACTCGCTCTCGGCAAAGCGGATGATCTTCGGGCCGGTCTTGTCCAGCCGCTCCTTGGTGTAGGAGATGATCGACTGCTTGCGGATGAAGTCGTCGACGCTGAGCGCAGAGGCATACCGGGCCGTGCCGCCGGTGGGCAGCACGTGGTTGGGCCCGGCAAAGTAATCGCCTACAGGCTCCGACGAGTAGGGGCCGAGAAAGATCGCGCCCGCGTGGCGGATGTGGGTCATGGTGGCCCAGGGATCGTCCACGATGAGCTCCAGGTGCTCCGGCGCCAGCTCGTTCGTCATGGCAATGGCTTCGTCCATGGTCTCGGTGACGACGCAGGCGCCGTACGCCGCGAGCGCTTCTGCGATAGTGGTGTGGCGCTCCAACGTGGGCGTGATCCGCGCGACTTCCTCACGTACGGCTTCAGCCAGCGCGCGGTCGGGGGTGACGAGGACGGCGGAGGCGCGCTCGTCGTGCTCGGCCTGTGAGAGGAGGTCGGTGGCTACGTAGGTGGGGTCGGCCGTGGCGTCGGCCAGCACCACAATCTCGCTCGGGCCGGCCACGGAGTCGATGGCGACGCGGCCGAACACTTGCTTTTTGGCGGTGGCCACGTAGGCATTGCCGGGGCCCACAATTTTGTCGACGGCGGTGACTGATTCCGTTCCATAGGCCAGGGCGCCCACGGCCTGCGCGCCGCCCAGGGCGTACACGTGCTCCAGCCCCAAGAAGTGCGCCGTGGCCATCACCAGCGGGTGGGGACGCCCGTCTTGCTGCGGTGGTGAGACCAGGTGAATCTCCTCAACCCCGGCCACCTGTGCCGGGATGGCGTTCATCAGAAGGCTGGACGGATAAAAGGCCGTGCCGCCCGGCACATAGAGCCCCACCCGGTCCATGGGCACGATGCGCTGGCCCAGCAGCACCCCGTCGCCGTCGTCGGTGAACCAGGATTGCTGGACCTGCTTCTCGTGATACCGCCGGATGTTATCGGCTGCTTCAGCAATCACGGCGCGCAACTCGTCCGGCAGCGCATCCGAGGCAGCGGCCAACGCCTCTACGGGCACGCGCAGCGTCTCGGGCCGCACGCCATCGAAGCGCTCGGTGAAGTCCAGCACAGCGGCATCGCCACCCGTACGGACGCCCGCCAGGATGTCGCGGACCGCGGCATCTACGTCGTCGCTAAAGGAGGCGCTGCGGTTCAAAATGGCTTCGAGGCGTTCCGCCCGGTCAGCGTAGTCTACAACGGCAATCATAAAACGCACTCAAATGGGTGTTCAACAGGAAAACAGTCCGCAGGAAAACATCCCGCAAGAAAAGGACGCGGAGCCGAGCGATCGGCCGCGGTCTACCAGCAAGGCGAATTAACAACCCCGCCGGCGCTGCAGGTGTTACGGACCGAAAAAACAGCGGTGGGCTCTACGCCTGCCCCGGGCGTTAGTGCCGGCGCTACGAGGTGAGGGCGCGACGCTCCTGTTCTTTATACTGATATTCGTACAGCTTGCGGTAGAGGCCGTCCTGTTGCAGGAGCTCGTCGTGCGTGCCTTGTTCGCGCAGTTCGCCGCGGTGCATCACGAGGATCTGGTCGGCCTCGCGGACGGTGGAGAGGCGGTGCGCAATGACGAGGCACGTGCGGCCCTCCATCACTTTGTCGAGGGCTCGCTGCATGATGAGCTCCGTCTCGGTATCCACGCTGGAGGTGGCCTCGTCCAGGACCAGCAGCTTGGGATCGTACAGCATCGCGCGGGCAAAGGCCAGGAGCTGGCGTTGCCCGTGCGATAGCGAGGCGCCGCGCTCGCGCACGTCCTGCTGGTAACCATCTGGCAGCCGATCGATGAAGTCCTCAGCTCCGATGGCCTCCACTGCACGGCGCACATCGGCCGTGTCGATGGCCTCATCGCCCAGCGTGAGGTTGCGCTCGACCGACCCCGAGAACAGAAATACATCTTGCAGCACCAGCCCGAGGTGGTTGCGGAGGTCCTTCAGGCGGTACTCCTGCACATCGACCCCATCCACCAGAATTTCGCCGCGCTGAATATCGTAGAAGCGCAGCAGCAGGTTGATGAGGGTGGTTTTGCCCGCGCCGGTGGCGCCTACAATGGCCACCGTATCGCCGGGATGGATCTCAAAGGAGACATCCTTTAAAATCCAGTTGGGCGTGCTGTCATCCTCGGGGAGGTCGTCGTAGGTAAACCACACGTTGCGGAATTCGATATGCCCCTTCAGGCCGTTGAGCGGGGCTGGATCGTCGGGCTCCTGTAGCGCCGCATCTTGATCCAACAGCCCAAACACGCGCTCTGCGCCGGCCATGCCGGAGAGCAACGTGTTGTACTGGTCGGACAGGTTGCGGATGGGTTCGAAGAAGCGCCGCGCGTACTGAATGAAGGCTACCAGCACGCCCAGCGTCACGGTGTCGGCCATCGCCGCGATGCCACCAACCCACAGCACGAGGCCCAGCGCGATGTCGGATATGATGCTGACGGCCGGCCAGAAAAGCGCAAAGTAAAAAATGGTGTTGATGTGGGCGCGGCGGTGGGCATTGTTGATGTCCCGAAAGCGCCGCATCTCTTCTTCCTCCCGGTTGAAGAGCTGCACGATGGGCATGCCCGTGACGTGCTCCTGCATGAACGAGTTCAGGCGCGAGACCTGCTTGCGCGTCTCCCGGTACTGCACGCTGACTTTCCGCCGAAACCAGAAGGTGACCCACACCATGAGGGGCATCACCGTGAGGGTGACGATGGCCAGGCGCCAGTCGAGATAAAACATGAACGCTGCAATGAAGAGCAGCTTGAAGCAGTCACCCAGAATGGTGACGACGCCCTGGGAGAGGACGTCGGAGATGGACTCGACGTCGGAGGTGGCGCGCGTGATGAGGCGGCCGATCGGGGTTTTGTCGAAGAACCCCAGCGGCTGGTTCTGGATGTGACGAAAGACGGTGGTGCGGAGGTCGTAGATGGCGTGCTGGCCAATCCACTGGGTGAGGTAGCTGTTGACGAAGCGCAGCGTGCCCTCCAGCACCAGCGCGCCAGCCAGCAGGCCGATGATGAGCAGCAGCCCATCGTAGTCCCCCTCCACAATGTAGTCGTCGATGGCAATCTGGATGAGCCAGGGCTGCACGGGCCCCAGCACCGCGGCTACGATCACCAGCACGAACGCCCCCGCGACGTAGGCTTTGTAGGGGAGCAGGTAGGCAATAATCCGGCGCAGCAGCCCACTGTCGAACGTGCGCTGTTGCTTTTCCTGATCGGCCGCCTGGCCGTTGGTATGTTTGGAGGTTGAGGCCAACCCACTGGGGATCGATGAACGAAAACAAAGGCAGCCAGGCGGCTGCTGGGTACAACGTAGGGACCGGCTATGGGGCGCGCCGCTCTAAGGGGTAGCGCTGTAATTCTTCTGCTGCGGTGGTGTTCGAGAACACGGTGCGGGCTTCCTGCTCCAGCACGGTGGTGTCTTCGTACCGAGCGCTGAAGTGGCTGAGGAGCAGGTGGCGCGCGCCCGCCCGCTGGGCCAGTCGGGCCGCTTCACGGGCAGTAGAGTGGCCGGTTTCTACGGCTCGCGCATGGTGCGTCATGCCAAAGGTGGCGTCGTGCAGTACGAGGTCGGCCTTGGTTGCCAGGTGCACCCCCTCGGGGCAGGGGCGGGTGTCGGTAACGTAGGCAAACACAGCACCAGGCTGCTCCGGGCCCACCACCTGCGCCGGCGTCACCGTGGTTCCGTCGGGTGTGGTGACGGCTTCTCCGTCCTTCAGCCGGCCAAAATCTTCCGGCGCCTTCACCCCCAGCGCTCGGGCGCGCTCGGCATCCAGGGCGCCCGGCGTGGGCTTCTCTTCGAAGCGATAGCCAAAAGTCAGCGTGCGGTGTTCCAGCGGCCGAGCCGTGACGGTGTACGCGGGGTCATCCAGGACGACCTGCCGGCCTGCCCCCGCGGGTAAGGCGAGAAACGTAAGCTCAAACGGCAGCGATTCCGGGTGAAGCCCCGGCAGTTGACCAAACGCCTGGATGCCCTCCGGCCCCACCACCATCAGCGGGTCGGTGCGTTGCAGCATCCCGAGGGTAGACAGCAACCCTGGCAACCCGAAGCAGTGGTCGCCGTGCAGATGAGTGATGAACACCCGGTCGATGCGGGAGCGCTTCAGGTCGGCATCCTTGATGCGGTACTGCGTGCCCTCGCCACAGTCAAACAGCAGCAACCGCCCGGCCCGCCACAGCGCGGTGGCCGACAGGTGCCGCCCATGGGCCGGCATGGCCGAGGCAGTGCCAAGGGGGATGATGGTGGCAGACATAGAGGAAGGAATGGGTGAGGCCAGCGTCTTAAAGCGCGTCGATTTGCTCTTGCAGCCGTTGCTTCTCGTGGAGGTCGCTGTACAGACCGCCCTGCTTCAGGAGCTCATCGTGCGTGCCCTGCTGCGTGACGCGCCCGTGCTCCAGCACGAGGATGAGGTCGGCCTCCTGCACCGCCGAGATGCGGTGGCTGACCATCACCAGGGTGTGCTTCCCATCCTGAGCGCGCAAGTGGTTGAGGATGGTAGTTTCCGTTTCGGTGTCGACGGCCGAGAGGGCATCATCCAGCAGCAAAATGGACGGGCGGCGGATGAGGGCGCGGGCAATGGAGGATCGCTGCTTCTGCCCACCGGAGAGCGTGATGCCGCGCTCGCCTACGAACGTGTCGAAGCCCTCCGGGAACCCCTCGATGTTCTCCAGCAGGTCGGCTTCCTGCGCGGCGCGGCGGATGCGCTGCTCGCCGGGGTCGGTGACGCCAAACGCGATGTTGTTCGCCACGGTGTCGCTGAACAGAAACACGTCCTGCGGCACGTAGCCCATGGCCGAGCGCAGCGTGCTGAGCGGGATGGTGCGGACGTCGTGCCCGTCGATGCGCACGGTGCCTTCCGTGGGGTCGATGAGGCGGGGGATGAGGTCGATAAGGGTGCTTTTACCTGCCCCGGTGCGCCCTACAATGCCCAGCGTGCCGCCCGCCGGAATCTCAAACGAGACGTCTTTCAGGGCCCATTCCTCACCCTCCTCGAAATAGTACGAAACGTTCTCGAAGGCTATGCGACCCTCCAGGTCTGTGATGCTGTAATTCGTCTGCGGCCCATTCGAAATCTCCGGCTCGGTATCGAACAGCTCGTTCAGCCGCTCCATCGACGCCGAGGCGCGCTGCACCATCGTAATCACAAAACCGAGGGACGCCACCGGCCAGGTCATCATCTGCACGTAAATAAGGTACTCGGCGATGTTACCGATCGTGATCGCGCCGTCCATCACCAGGCGCCCGCCCATCCACACCACAATCACCTGCGAGGCGCCCACAAGCAGCAGCAAGATAGGGCGCCAGGCCGAATCCACCCAGGCCAGGTCCAACTGCCGCGCCCGATACTGCGCGCTCTCCTCCTCAAACGCCTCGTTCTCTGCATCCTCGCGCGTGTATGACTTGATCACCCGGATTCCGGTGAGGGCTTCCTGCACGCGGGTGGTCACGTTCGAGTATTGCTTCTGTAGGGCCTCGCTGCGCTTGTGCACGAGGCGGGCCACGAAGAAGATCGACACCGCGAGAAAGGGCATCGGGAGCAGCGCGTAGAGCGTCAGGGTAGGGGAGATGATAAACATCACCGTAATGGCCGTGGCCACCACCACGACCGCGCGTGTGATGTACATGATGGCCGGGCCCACATAGCGCCGCACCTTCTCGATGTCGTCGGTGGAGCGGGTGATGACGTCGCCCGTGGTATAGTCGCGGTAGAACTTGGGCGAGAGGCGCTGCAGGTGATCGTACAGCTGGTTGCGGAGGTCATACTCGATGTGGCGGGAAGCTACGACGATCGTCTGCCGCATCAGGAAGGAGAAAAACCCGCTGGCCAGGCTCAGCGCCACGATGATGCCAGCAAACAGCAGCAGGCCCCCGGAGAACAGGTTGAACATGGTGCCCTGCGCCTCGGAGCCCTCAAAGACGTTGTACAGCTCTACAAAGCGCGGAATGCTGTCGATGATCTCGCGCACGACGATGGGCACCGCTACAAGAAAGGCTGCCGACGCCATGGTGCACAGCAATCCGGGAATGAAGAGGTGCTTGTACTCCCAGTAAAAATGGTTGAGGCGGGCAAGGGCCTTCATGCGGAGGAACCGGTACAGCGCTTGGGTGCAGTGGAGTGCGGCAAGAAGTCGTGGGAACGAGTAGTTATAGGAGCAGATCCTACCCTACAGGTTTTTCCAAGTAAACCGTGGGGGCGTTTCCGGGTCGGCGAGCTACGCAGCGGTGCGGGTTGCCTCGCATGCACCGCTTGGATAATTAAGAAAGGCTACATCTGCAGCGGGCACACCCACGACGGGGGAATATCCGCGCGGAGCAGGCGGGCGGTGAGGCGGAGCAGGCGCTGCTGCTCGGGCCACACGAGCCGGGCCTTCGCCTCGCTGGCGGGCAGCCAGGCGAAGGCCGTATGCTCGTGGTTGAGCACCGGATCGGCCGTAAGCGCCGCCGCAAAGGCGGGAGCGAGGGTGACGCGGTTATGCTGCCATTCGTAAAAGGTGTTGACGGATGGCAGCGTCCACAGCCGCGTGGGGCGTTGGCCGGTTTCCTCCATCACCTCCCGGAGGGCGGTCGTGTGGGCAGGCTCGTCCGGCGCAATTTTGCCACCCACCATACGCCAGGTGCCCGCGTAGGCTACGCCGGGGGCGCGCTTGAGTAGCAGAAACTCAGGTCCGCTGTCCGTGATACGGTACGGGTATACGTCTACCACGCGAACGATCGTCGCTGGATAAGCCGTAGAGGATGCGTTCATCCGCTGAACTTGTAGCCGATGCCATAGACCGTCTCGATGTGCTCCGGGGCATTGGGGTCGTCTTCAATCTTCTTTCGGATGGAGGCCACGTGGCGGTCGATGGTGCGGGTCGTGACCTCCCCGCTGATGCCCCACACGTCGCGGAGGAGTTGCTTGCGGCTGACCGTACGGCCGCGATGCTGAATGAAGTAGCGGAGGATGTCGAACTCCAGCGCCGTGAAGTCAACCGGCTCGCCTTCGCGCTGCGCCGCATGCGTGCTAAAGTTAATGGTGACGGGGCCTACCTCAAACAGCTCCATCGGGGCGTGAGCCGGGCTGTTGCTGCGGCGCAACACCGCCTTGACGCGGGCCGCGAGTTCCTCCGCGTTGAAGGGTTTACCGACGTAGTCATCGGCGCCCAACTCAAAGCCCTGAAGGCGGCTTTCGCGGCTATTTTCTACCGAGACGACGATAATGGGGGTGCGGACCTCGGCACGGCGGGCCTCCCGCAGCACATCGAACCCGTTCATTTTGGGCATCCGGATGTCCAACAGTACCACGTCGTAGGGCGGCAGGCTGGTAATGTATTGCAGGGCTTCTTCTCCATCGGCGGCGCGGTCCACCTGATAGCCTTCCATCTCAAAAAAGTCTTTCAGTCCGAGCGCCATCTCGGGGTCGTCTTCCACGATAAGCATCCGAACATCGGTCGTATGGGCAGTCATATCATGCCTAAGCAACTACGGGGAGGGGAGCAGGGCCGCAGTGACGCAACGCCCATGCGACGAATTCCCGTGCTATATACGGATTCATAGACTCAAAATCTTGTGTATCGTACCTACTGCGCAGGTTTTGCAACGATTTTCGGGGCGGACTAAACCACGTGCGTTTCGATCCGTACAGGCCATAGCTTTAATGTTTACAACCAAGTAGCCGCCATGGATATCTACACTGTTGTCATCTTGCTTACCCTCGTCGGGTTTTTCGCGCTGGCGGCGTTGCTGCTGTTTCCGGTGTACTTTTTCCTGAAGAAGGAAGAGCGCGTAGCCCAAAAATGGACGAAAGATGCGCTGGCCCGCCGGATGCGTGAGGAGCGCATGAAGCAGACGGGCGGCCCCAATACTACCGGCGGGCAGCCCGGTGACCCGGCGACACAGCCGTCGTCGTAAGTGTTCAAGGCGCCCTGCTGGCCAACCGCTATCGTCTCGCCTGCACATCAACGGCGGAGCGGGCGAGCACGCGCGCAGGTGCGTCGTTAGTTTACCGTCAGTCTACCGTCAGTCTACCGTTGCTTCCGGGGCGAGGCGTTCCAGGGTACGTGGACCGATACCTGAGACGCGCGTGACATCAGCCATGCGAGCAAAGGGGCCATGGGCCTCACGATGGGCGATGATGCGCTCGGCCAGGGCCGGACCGATACCCGGTAGGCGCTGCAAGTCTGCCGGACCGGCGGTGTTCAGGTTCACTCGGCCCTGAGCGTTGGATGATGCGGGCGCTGCACCTGTCGCCTCTTCCGTGTGGGCGTGGGCACCCGCGCTGGTATCTGGAAGCGCCACCGCGCTGGTGTCCGGCGCCACCTTCGCAAACGCTTCGGCATCCGCGGCATAGGTGGACTCATCGTACGGAAGCGCCCGGGGCCACTGCTGGACCGCCAAGCCCGCAAAAAAGAAGGCCAGTAGCGCCACCAGCACGCGCAGTTCAATGGTGGTGAGAGCCAGGCGTTGCTGAAGACGGTAGTACCACATGGCAAGAAACCGGCTGATCCGACAAACCCTAAACCGCACGGTGCAGCACGCGTTGTGCGTTACCTCGGGCTTTAATAGAGTCCCAACCGCCCCACGGTATAACTCCCTTCATGCGTTCTTAACCCGGTTGCGCCGTGTCTACCATTGTTCGCACCGATGCTGTCGTCTTACGCTCCCTTGACTACAGCGAGACCAGCCAGATCGTCACGCTCTTCACGCGGGAGCGGGGCATCGTGTCGGTTATTGCCAAGGGGGCGCGCAAGATCAAAAGCCGCTTCGGGGCCACGCTGCAGCCTACCAGCTACATCCAGGTGGTCTTCTATTACAAGCCTACACGGGGCCTGCAGACCCTCACGGAAACGAGCCACGTAGAGCGCTTTCCCGACGTGCACCGCAGCCTCGAGAAACTGGTCATCGGGCAACGCATCGTCGAGTTGGTCGATGCGCTTTTACAGGAAGAAGAGCACAACCCCATGGTCTTCAACCTGACGGTGGGAGTGTTGCGCACCCTCAACGAGGCGGATGAGCGCCTGGGCAACCTGCTGGCGTATTTTCGGATGCAGTTGGCAACGGCGCTTGGGTTTGCGCCTGCCATCCGCAAAAGCGATGTCACCGCGCTTACGGATGAGGGCGGGCGCCTGGACCTAAATACGGGCGCCATTCATCCTTCTGAGGTGCAGCTTCCGCAATCCCGGGGCGCCTCCCGTGCCGCCCTCCGCGCCTTTGCCGTCATCGCCCGCGCCGACCTCCGCGATGTGATGCGGATGCAGATGGAGCCGCGCACCCAACGGGCGGTCGACGGCCTCATCGAAGACTACCTGCGCTACCACGTCGAAGAGGCCTACCCCACGCGCAGCGACGACGTTGCCAGCCAGCTATCGGGTGCGGGGTCGTCACATCTCCGGGGTTGACTTGCGGCACCTCCTGTTGTACACTGTGTAGTGTATGTGCATCGCTTCCTGCCGCCTACGTACACGTTGCTATGAGCCGCCGCAAACTGACTGCCAAGCAGCACGAGTTCCTCACCTTTATTGAGGACTACATCGAAGAGGAAAACGTCTGGCCGACCTACCGCGAAATCATCGACCACTTCAACTACCGCTCGCCCAACAGCGTCACGCAAAACCTGCAGGCGCTGCACAAAAAAGGCTACCTGACGCGCGATGACGACGGCTACCACCTGGCGCGCGAAGACGATGCCGAGGTAGGGATTCCGGTGAAGGGCATCATCTCCGCCGGCCAGCTCCAGGAAGCCGTGGAGGCCAACCTGGGCACCATCACGCTGGACAACCTCTTTCCTAACCTCGACCGGATCTTCGCCATTCGCGTCTCGGGGCAGTCGATGCAGGGGGCCAATATCAACGATGGCGACTACGTGCTGCTCATCGACGATGACATCCCGGAGGGCGGCATTGGCGCCATCCTGTACAACGGCGAAACGTCACTCAAGCGCGTGTATCACGACCAGAATGGCTTGCGGCTGGAACCCTGCAACGAAGAATACGAGAGCATCCGCATTACGCCCGATGTGTTTGAGGAGGTGAACGTGTTGGGGCGCTACGTGGGGCACATGAACGCGCACGGCATCCACAAGCGCGTAGCGGCGTAGCGCCGACAGGCACGCCGGCGGCATTGCGGAAGGGCGTGGATCTTTCTGCCCGGTCCTACGGTGCATACGCCGCCAACGCACATGGTCATTTCTCCCCTACCGAATGAATACCCCCAACTGGCGGACAAACCTGCAGCGACGCGGTGGCTTCTGGCGCAACGGCTCGTGGTACGACCTCCACCTGGAGCGCCGTATGCCGCTGGTGCTGCCGATGCTGGAGGAGGTGCTAATGGCCCTGCCTCCGCTGGGCCCGGACGCGCTGGTGTGCGACATCGCCTGTGGCACGGGCAATGCGTCCATGATGGTACTGGAAGGCTACCCGATGGTGCAGCTTACCGCCATTGATGAGGATGCCGACATCCTCGACGTGGCCCGGGCCAAGATCCGCATGATGCGGGACGATGCCACCTTCCTGTGTGAATCCATCAGCACGGATGGCGATGTGCTGCCGGGCGCGCCGTACGACTTGGTGTTCGGCTCGTTGGCGCTGCACGCCATCGTCGGGCACGATGTAGAAGGCGCCGAGGCAGAGAGCCGCTACGAGTTGCTGCTGCAAGGCATCCGCAACAGCCTGATGCCGGGCGGCCACCTGATCGTGGGCGACCATGTGGGCGTGCTGCCGCTCTTCCGCCAGCTAAAGGCCTTCGAACGCGCCGGCTTCACGGATGTGGACTGCGCCTGGCGGCAGGATGACTTCTTCGTAGCCGGAGGGCGTGTGGCGTGATGGGGTGCCGCGTGCAGTGTAGGAGGGCGCGATGTGTCGGAGCGTGGTGTAGCAGGACGCGGTGTAGCAGGACACGATGGTACCGTGTCCTTACGGCTCCATGGGTCGGCTCAGCCAGAAAACCCCCACACTCCCATACCCCCACACACATCGCATTGGCTCGTTGCCTGCGCCAAGGCACACTGTGCCGCCATGCACCCGAATCTAACAAACCGAAAAATCACGCCACATAGGCATACGTATACTCCCCCATCGGCCCGCGTCCGTCGACGACGAATTCGCCGCTGGGCGCCGTGCGAGGGGAGAGGTTGCTCTCGGCGCCGTAGGTATGGACTGCATGAATGGCTTCATACTCGTCGTAGCTGAGGTCGTACCGGGCGTCGAGCTGCTGCTGAATGGTGAGCGCCTCCGCCTCGTCGCGCCATCCGGCCTGCACGGTCTCGGCATGCACCTCAGCCTGCGCGCCGCTGCCGTACGAGGCCACGATGAGGGGCTGCCCCGTCAGGGCCCGCTCGCTGTGGGCCGCATGCAGCAGCCCGGAGGCCCGAGCCACGTGTACTGACCCGGTGTACCAGTTGCCGACCTGCCGCGCCACCTTGAGCGTAGGCGTGACGGCACGGGCGTACCAGTTGGCGTAATGGTCCGTCTGCTTGAGGTGCTTCGCGTGCGCCTTGAGGACGTCGAGGTAGGCGCGGCCGTCAGCAAAGGTATCAGGATGGGCCAGGGTCCCCAGGTCTTCGGCAAGGGCGTCACCGCGGGCCGTGCCCTGCACGCCATCCAGGTAGCCCAGCACCGCCGCCTTCTTCACCATGCCGGGAAACGGCGTATGAAAGAGAAACTGCGCGTGAGCATCTGGATCCGTGCTGCCGCCGGCCGCCGCAAAGTCGGCCAGCGCGTCCTGGATGCGGCCCAGGTAGACCTGCATGGAGCGCTTGCCGTCCACGCTCGGAAATTGCCGATGCGGCTTCAGAAAGTCGGTTTCGTCGGCGCTGCCAATCCCCTGCGGCAGCCCAAACGCGGTGACGGAGGGGCTCTCGCTGACGAGCATCGCTACCGCGCCGGCGCCCTGCGTGGCCTCGCCAGGGTCGCCGCGCTCGTAGAGGGCCGTGTCGGTGGCAATTACCAGTGCCTTGCGCCCGCGGTGTCGGCCGGAGTGAATCCAGTTGGCCGCGTCGTCCAGCGCCTGTGTCCCCGCGATGCAGGCAAACTTACGCTCGCCCAGGTTAGCGTGGGCGAAGTCGCCCTCCATCACCTGAGCCAGGCACCCGGCAATGTACGTAGCCACCGGCTTGGCGTTATCAAAGGCGGTTTCGGTAGCCACGTCAATCCGGCCGATGTCCTCTGGCGTGAGCCCGTGGCGTTGCATCAGGCGCAGCGCCGCGTTGGCACCCATCGTCACGATGTCCTCATACACATCGGGAAGGGAGGACGCATGCAGGCCCAGCCCCTTTGTAAACTTATTGGGGTCGATGTCGTGCGCTGGGGCAAACGTGGTTGCGAGATCCAGCTTCAGTTTTCCCGTCCATAGTTCAATGCCGTCGATGCCTACAGCCGGTGAGGCCATGCGGAGATGGGGTCAGATGCGTAGCGACAGAACATCTTAAATAGCTGATATACCGCACGTTTTCAACGCGTATGGTTGGCGTCTGTGCATCGGAAGGGCTTCCAACCGGACAAGAGACACAACCGTTACGGTCACGCGCGTACACGCGCCTACGCCTGTCTGCAACGATTACCGGCTGTAGCAGGTACGCATTATGCTATCTCATCTACCCTCTGTTCTTGACCCATGATCATGCGACTGTCGCTGTCTGTTCTGCTCGTCCTCACGATGCTTGGGGCCTCCAGCACCGTCGTTGGGCAGGAGGCCCCCGCCCTGGACCACCGCGAAGACTTCAAAATGAACTCAATTTCGGGCGGGGATTTCCGCGCGTACATCTCGGATGCTGTCGCGGAGGAGGATGCATGGGCACGTAGTATGCGCACGTTTGGGACGTTCCACAACCACATGCACGCGCTGATGACGAGCCTGGCGCGGCATGGTGTGGAGGCGCGCGGCGACACCGCCCATGTGCCATCGTTTGGCGCCCGCATCTCCGGCGGCGACTGGGGGGCGTACCGCGAGGCACTGGGGGCAGACGGAGCGGAGGGGCCGTGGGCTGAACTCGTGCAGATCACCGAGGTGATGCACGACCGCGTGCACCATGCCATGTTTAAGGCCGTGCAGTACGACCACGCCACGCGCGACCGTACCGTGGCTACCGATGATTACATTGGGGAAGGGCGGGCGCCATACACGTCGGAGGAGGCGGTCATTTCGCCCCGGGCACAGACCGTCCGCTTCCCCGAACCGGGCGCGCTACAACATGCGGCGTGGCACGAGGCAGGCGCCGACCCGCACTGGCATCTGGCGCTGCAGCAGTTTCTGGTGTTTGATGAGCTGCTCGACAAGCTACTGCATACCTGGGCCCGTCATGGAGATACCCACGCTGAGGCCGCATGCCAGCCTGCGGGTTTCGGCGACCGCGTGACGGGCGACGCTTGGGCCAACTACGCTGACGCCCTCTCCGACTGCCCGGACGACCGCTGGCGCCACTTCGTGCAGGTGTCGAGCCTCATGCACAGCCGCATCCAGCACATGCTCACCCACGCGGTGCAGTACCACACCGAGTACGCGCCGTAGCCGTCATCATCCGTTCCGCAGCCGCTCGTATGAGGCCTCAAGGTCAATCATCGGTTCTGGGTATCCGCCGCCGTGCAGTCCGTACATCGACTTCTCGCTGTCGGAGAGCTCCCACGGCGTGTGCACCTTGTCGGCCGGCAGCTCCTGTAGCTCGGGCAGCCAGTGCTTCACGTACGCGCCCTTTTTGTCGTACCGGTTGGCCTGCGAGAGAATGTTGAAGTACCGGTTGCGCGGGTCGTTGCCCACGCCGCTGTTGTAGGCCCAGTTGCCCCAGTTGCTGCCGACATCGTAGTCGAGCAGCTTGGCCTCGAAGTACGACGCGCCGAGGCGCCAGTCGAGGTTCAGGTTTTTGGAGAGGAAGCTGGCCACGTTCTGCCGGCCCCGGTTCGACATAAAGCCGCTCCGGTTGAGCTCGCGCATGTTCGCATCAATGAACGGAAACCCCGTCGTGCCCGTCGCCCACCGCTCAAACGCCTCGGGATTTTCGTCCCAATCAATCGCCCGGTTCATGGGCCCGCTCTGGTAGAAGAGCCGCGCGCCGTATTTCCGCGTGATGAACGTGAAGAAGTCCCGCCAGATGAGTTCGAAGATCATCCAGTACGTCGACTTGTTGCTGACGCGCTCGTCCTCATAACGCTTCACCTCCTCATAGATGGTCCGAGGCGAGAGGCACCCGTGCGCCAGCCAGGCAGAGAACTTCGACGAGTAGTCGGCGCCGAGCAGCCCATTGCGCGTCTTTTTGTATTTCTTGAGCAGGTCTTGCTGCCAGATGTACTGTTGCAGGCGCTCCAACCCGGCCGTCTCGCCCCCAGTAAAGTCCAGCACAGCGCGGTCGTCGATGGCGGCGGGCTTCAGGCCGAGGCCTTCCACCGTGGCGATTGCGCCGGCGTCGAGGCCCTCCGGCAGCGGTGCAAGGGCGTCGGGTGCCGGGAAGGTTGCGCGGACGCTCGCCTGCTTCTCCGTTTTCTTGCGGAAGGGGGTGTACACCTTGGGAATGCCGTCCGTATCGAACGGGATGTCGTCGGCGTGATAGAGCGTCTTCCCCCAGCGGTACTGCAGCACGGCATCGGTCGGAGCCAGCGCCTGTTCCACAGCTTGCTCAACGTCTTCCTCCTCCGTACCCACTTCTTTGTGGACATACACGCCAGTGACGTCGTGGGCCTTCACCAGCTCTGGAATCACATCCTCCGGCGGCCCCTGGCGCACGATGAGGTCGGTGCCGCGCTCCTGTAGTGACCCCCGGAGGTCGGCAACGCTCTCGATCAGAAACTGCGCGCGAAACGGCCCGGTTTTGTCGAAGCCCCAGCGGCCTTTTGCGAAGTGGCGCGGGTCGAAGCAGTAGACGGGCAGCACGCGGTCGGCGCGCTGGGCGGCTTCGTGCAAGATTTCGTTGTCGCGTATGCGGAGGTCGTTCCGAAACCAGACGAGCAGGGTGGTGGGCATACGTTCGGACGTTGGAGGGTGGGCGGTGTGGTGATCAGGCCTTGTCTTTGTTGCGGCGGCAGCGCTTGCTGCAGTACTTCACGTTTTCCCAGTCATCTTCCCACTTCTTCCGCCACTTGAACGGGCGGTTGCAGACGGGGCAGATCTTCTCCGGCAGGTCGCGCTTCTTGCGCATTTTGGTCATGGGGTGCAAGTATTACTTGAAGGCCGAACGCGTGCCTCAAAGCACAGCGCGCCCCACAGATTCCGCAGCTGCGGCGCTCGCCGCGATTGTCACGGGATTGTGGCGGTTGGGAGGTCGCAAGCCGATGCGGCCCCGCAAAGCGAAATGACCTCTGATTCAGGGCGCCAGTCTGTCCGGGAGAAGAGCATGTACGCAAACAAGAATTTTCTCAGCAGCCCGACGCGCCTGGGTGCATTGCGCTACCGTTGGTTCGAGATGATCATCGGGATATCTGTACAGCGTGGCAAAGGGGGTAAGGAAGTTCGCTGCTTCCAATAGGTCGAGAGGACCGACGTGCTTTTCAAGAGTCCGTACCAGCAGACGCAGGTCATGGGTTTTCTTCACGTGCTTCCCGAAATATAGCAGCGCACCCTTTAAGGATTTCTCAGCTGCCTGTTGGAAGTGATACACCGCAGTGTCGAGGGGTGGGGCGTCACCTGCCGCCAGTCGGTCGGCCGCCATCAGATCACGGGTGGCCTTTTGAAACCACT
Organism: Rhodothermaceae bacterium Tc-Br11_B2g6_7; assembly: GCA_001564055.1. Classification (GTDB taxonomy): domain Bacteria; phylum Bacteroidota; class Rhodothermia; order Rhodothermales; family Salinibacteraceae; genus Tc-Br11-B2g6-7. Next base: position 1,325 of record LKNB01000031.1, on the reverse strand, counting down.
GCTGCACGAGCGTCGACCGTCCTTTAGCCATACAGCCGTCTTCCGGATGTGCGAACGGTGTGAGCCCACGAACCTGGCACGTGAGCCTGTGTGCAAAACGTCTCCTCGCTCTTGACCACGATGTCGATCGGGTTGTCTACATCTGGTAAGGCGTCATACCCTCGTGTCGCAATGGTTGCGGGATCGGACGCGATCGTTTCTATGACGACAAGGAGATCCAAATCGGTGTCGTTCGTGCTGCCTCCCCAAATGCGAGATCCAAAGCCCATACCTCCTGCGCACCGGTGGCTTCCGCTACCCGCCGAGCGATGTAGGTGATGGCCTCTTCCTTCTCATATTGAGCAATGTTGAAAGGCATCGGGGCAGTAACGAATGGTTGTTTTAGGTATAAGGCTGTACTTGATAATACTCACCTTGGTCAGAAATTTGAAGCTGGGCCTTTCAGGGTCGCCCGGTTGTTAATGTGCCGGACCCCAATCAGTCCGTTTTCAAAGTCGCATCAACGTTTAGCTTCGTCTTCAGGTCGAGAGCTATTTAACGCGGGCACCCGCCGCCACTCTTTGAAGTGTATCGAGAGTCAACCCGGTGGCGGGAAGTGTGGTAATATTAATAAATGGTTAAGATAAGACTAATATCTTGTATGCTGGGGGGGTATGGGGTATAGTAGGAAAGCTTCTCTAACAAGTTATAGCGTCATCATGGCTCGATCATATGTAAAGACTGTAGCGGCTATTGTAATTCTTGCGCTAACCTTGAAGTACGGTTATCACTACGGATCGGATGGGGTCTATGTAGAGAGTTCTGTGCCCCTATTGAGTCTTCACTACCTCGCTTCTGAATCACTCGTGCAGCAGAAGGGGGTACCCCAGATTACCCTGGTACACAGTCCCTACGAATGTTCATCGGGTAGAGGTGCGCTGGGTAGTTGGATCGCAGCGCTAAGCGATGACGATAGATTCGTCGTAAAAACCGCTATTCTTGAGCGAAGTCCTGTGCAAGCGAAACGGTACAAGATGATATGGGATTTCCCATTTGAGAGTTACGCTGACACAGCCCGAGTATTACCACGCCTTTTTGGATTTGACAGTACTCCCGTCGGTCTATTGACAGATGCAGACGGCATTACGCGGGTAATCGAATTGGAAGGTGAAAATCGTAGTCCTGACACACGGGAAAGATTGCTCCAGCGTATGTATGAGGGCTCTGTACCCGACAAAAAAATGAACGGGCCCAGCAGAGCGCTGTAGAGGGTAATTCATTCGACAGAAACACCCACCTACAGCTCTCGCCGGGCCCATGAAGTACTATCGGTCGCTCACAGACTT
>LKNB01000030.1 GCA_001564055.1 Rhodothermaceae bacterium Tc-Br11_B2g6_7 | reverse complement strand
TCATTAGGGTTAGCGACCACAGATCAATCCTAACCCGCCGCTATCCATTTCTCGACCCGCACAGCTTGTGCCCCTGACAAAATGATCGCAACGGCTCCGGCAGTCGACGTTTTGCTCGCAGATTTGACAAAACGCTCGCAAAGCGAAGTCAATTCGTCAAAACGCTCGCGGACCCTCCTGCGCTGAGGATGACACGCGGAAGAGCGTTGATGAGGGATAGCCATAAGCGCGCCGAGACGGCACCACGGATGCGTCGCGCCCGAGACGGAGGCGACGAAAGGACACCCAAAGGTCTGTAAAGACGCATCATGATGCGGCTACTCCCCCGAGAAAGAGAAATAAAAAAACCCCACAACCACCAAAGAGGCAATTGCGGGGCGAATGGAAGCGGAGCCGACGAGCGGATTTGAACCGCTGACCTGCTCTTTACGAGAGAGCTGCTCTACCACTGAGCTACGTCGGCATGGCGCATCAAATATAGAAATCGCCCAACGTCCTGTACACTGCCTGGTTTCGCTCGGAGGTGGGTTGGCTTTGCTCTCACCGCTTTTTCATGCAGCCCGCCACCCGTACGCGGCGAACGAAGAGCCTATCCGTAGCCATTTGATAATACAGGCAACGACCGGGGGGCTTGCAGTCAACCCCGATGCATCGCATGTTATGGCATGGCTCACTCCTGACCAGCCCTGCCCTCCCTATGCCTGCGCCCTACCCACTTCTCGTTTTCCTCTCGCTGGCCCTCTTGTTAGCGGCCTGCGGTGCCGATGGCGATCCGCCTATTCCCGACGAACGCGTGTCTACCCCCGATGGCTTCGATGTGCAGGGCCACCGGGGCGCGCGCGGCCTCATGCCGGAGAACACGATCCCGGCCTTTCAGACGGCTATCGACCTCGGCGTGCACACCGTTGAGCTGGACATCGTGGTCTCGGCCGATAGCCAACTGGTCGTCTCCCACGAGCCCTGGTTCCATCACCACATCAGCACTACCCCGGAGGGGGATCTGATTGCTGAGGCTGAGGCGCCCGACTTCAACATCTTCGAAATGACAGTGGACGAAATCCAGGCCTTCGACGTCGGCTTGCGCGGCCATCCGCAGTACCCGCAGCAGCAGACGATGGAGGCCGTGAAGCCTACCCTCCGCGACGCTATTGAGGCCATGGAAGCCCACGCCGCCGAGCAGGGCTTCAACCCCGTGCGCTTCAGCATCGAGACGAAGAGCCGGCCCGAGTGGTACGACACCTATCAGCCGCAGCCCGATATTTTTGCAGAATTGCTCTTCAACGAACTGGAGGACCTCGGCGTGCTCGACCGCGCCATCATTCAATCGTTTGACCCCGCCACGCTCGTGGCCTTTCGGGCACTGACCGATGCGGGAGCCATCGCGCTCCTCGTGAGCACCACTGAGACCATCGAGCCGGCCATGGAGGCTCTTGACTTCACCCCGGAAATCCTCAGCCCGTTCTACGAGATGGTAGATGAGGAGCTGCTTGACATGGCCCGGGAGGAAGGCATGGCGGTGATCCCGTGGACCGTGAACGAACCGGAGGCTATGGAACGGCTGATTGCGCTGGGCGTGGACGGTCTTATCACCGATTATCCCAACCGCATCGCGGGACGCCCGCTGCCGGTAGAGTAGGCGACACCCCTCAGGAAGCTCCTCGCCACGGTGCGTCCGTTTCTTCCTTCGTTCATCATTGGCCTGTTATTATGGAGACGCCCGACGCTGCCCTTCGCACGTATCTCGGCCGCATTGCCGACCTCAACGCGGCAGCAGCTACGCTGGAATGGGATCAAGAGACGTACATGCCCCCCGGTGGCCAGGCGGCCCGCGCGCAGCAACTGAGCACCCTTCGGGCCATGGCCCATGACCTCCTCACCGACCACGCCCTGGTGGAACTCCTGGACACCGCTGCATCCGCTGACGATCCGCTGACGGCTGATCTGGTGAGGGTGACGCAGCGCGATGTGGAAAAAGCCCGGCAGGTGCCCACCACGCTTGTGCAGGAGATGGCGCAGGGCAGTGCCGAGGCCAAAGAGGCGTGGCGCAAGGCTCGCGAAACCGATACCTTCGCGACCTTCGCGCCGCACCTGCAGCGGCTGCTGGACCTCAACCGTCAGAAAGCTGAGGCCTTAGGCTATCCTGATGAACCGTACGACGCCTTGCTCGACATCTACGAGCCCGGCATGACGACCGCAACGGTTGCTGACGTGTTCACCTCGCTCCGCGCGGCCCTGGTCCCTACCGTGGAAGCGATTGCCGATCAGCCCACGCCCGACGATGCGTTTCTGCACCAGCCGCTCAGCGAGGACGCGCAACTGGCCTTTGGGCGTACGGTCGTTGAGGACCTCGGGTACGACTTCTCCCGCGGACGGCTGGACCTCTCCACCCATCCATTCTCTACCGCGTTCTCCATCGGGGACGTGCGCCTCACCACACGTGTGGCGGAGGACTTTTTCCCTACGTCCTTTTTTGGAACGGTCCACGAAGCCGGGCACGGGATGTACGAGCAGGGCATAGACGAAGCGCTGGACCGCACGCCCCTGGCCGATGGCACCTCGCTGGGCATGCACGAGTCGCAATCGCGCCTCTGGGAGAACCATGTGGGCCGAAGCCGCGCGTTCTGGTCGCACTACTTCCCGGTCCTGCAGCAGCGCTTCCCGGATGCCCTCGGCGGAACCGCACGCGACGCATTTTACCGGGCGATCAACAAAGTCGAGCCGTCCCTCATCCGCGTAGAAGCCGACGAGGTAACGTATCCGCTGCATGTAATGCTGCGCTTTGAGCTGGAGCACGCGCTGCTGAACGAAACGCTGGCCGTGGCCGATCTGCCCGAGGCCTGGAACGCCGGTATGGAGGACTACCTGGGGCGCCGCCCCCCGACCGATCGGGAAGGCGTGCTGCAAGACATCCACTGGGCGCTTGGGGCCATCGGCTACTTCCCCACGTACGCCCTGGGCACGCTGATGGCGGCCCAGCTCTTCCAACAGATTGAACACGACCTCCCTGACGTCGAGGCCCACATCGCCAACGGAGACTTTGCTCCCCTGCTGGAATGGCTGCGTACGAAGATCCACCGCTGGGGACGGCGCCGCACAGCGCAGGAATTACTCGAGGACGCCACCGGTGCCGGACTGCACGCAGCGCCTTTCCTGCACTACATCCACGCGAAATATGGTGCACTCTACGACGACCTCCCGGCCCCCGAAGCGGCACCAGCAGCGTAGGGGGTAGCGCTACTGCGATTCGCCGGTGCGCTGTTGCATAATCGAGAGTGCCCCCGGTGGACGGTGGCCTGTCTTCTCAATCCGCGAGCCGTGCTGCCGCACCATGCCATGATGCAGGTACAGGCGCAGATAGTCCTTCACTACCTCCAGCTCAATGTTCATCATCTCCGAGAGCTGAAAGAGCCTGGAGAAGTTGAACGACTCGGGCAACGCCTGGAAAAAATCCAGGGCTTCTGCATTCAGCGGCTCGTCGATGTCCAGGTCAAGCAGGTCCCCCCGCTCACTTTCGTCCACGTGCATGTCCACGTAGAGTCGGAGCAGTGACACCTCATGGCGCAACTCCATGTTTTCTTTTGAGAGGCGGGCATTATCGGCTTGCAACCGGTTGATTTCCTTAAACAGGGTACGGAGCTGCTGCTGGAAGTCCTGGTATTTTTCGATCAGGTTTTTTTCCATGGGGAATAGCGGCAGGCCCGCTCTCGGTGCCTTGCGGCAGTGGAGAACACATGGCGCACGAAGCCAGCGCGTCGATGTCAGTCTGAGGATGAATGCAGCGAAATGCCCACCCGGATGCGATCCTGGGCAGCGGCACCCCTAACATAGCCCGCGGATATCCGAAGGGATTGGGCCATTGGCGCATGCGTGGTAGTTGTTTGGCGCATGCGTGGTAGTTGTTTGGCGCATGCGGAGTGCGACAGGCGGAGCGCCACCGGTAACCCGCGAATCGTTACAGACGGAACCGCGGCGGTTGCCTGTGGTGCAGGCTTTATGGTACAAGGGGAGGGGCAGGATCGCAACCGTTATGGGGCAAAATCTTTCGCCGCTCCCCTTGCGCTTCCGTCTGTTGCACAACCCGTTTACCTACCCGTATGGACACGTTGACCCACGCCGCGGTTGGTGCGGCCATCGGCGAGGCTGTGCTGGGCCGCCGCCTCGGTGCCAAGGCTGCCGGCTGGGGCGCGGTGTTGGGCACCGCGCCCGACGTGGACTACCTGGTGGCGCTTGCCTTTAGCGATGCGGCGCAGCTCTCGATCCACCGCACCTACACCCACTCGCTGCTCGCGCTCGTCGTCGTTGCGCTCCTCGCCGGCTGGGCCTTCAAGCGACGCTACGGAGACGAGGGCGTAACGTTTACGCACGGCCTGGCGCTGGGCGGACTGGCCTGGGGATCGCACCTACTCCTGGACGTCATGACGAGCTATGGCGTGCAACTGCTGGTGCCGTTTTCAGATACACCGGTCGCCCTGTACAACATCGCAATCATCGACCCACTGGTGATGCTGCCCGTGGCTGTGGGCATGCTCATAGCCCTGCGCTTGCCTCGCACCGCGGCCCGCCGGCGCTGGTGGAATGCCGGCGGCCTGCTCCTGGCGGGGGCCTACCTCGCCTGGTCGCTCGTCGCACAACAACGGGCACACGCGGCATTCAACACCATGCTGGAGGCCCACGACGTGACGGCCGAGCGTAGCTTCGTAAAACCCACCCTCCTCAATACGCTGTTATGGCGGGGCCTGGCAGAGACAGATACCAGCTACGTCCACGGCTTCTACTCCCTCCTCGACGCCCGCCCCGACGCCCCTCTCACGGAGACGCCCAAGCACCACGCACGTATCGATGACGTCCGCGAAGCCCGGGCCGTCCGTCATCTCCTGCGCAATATGCAACACTACTACACCGTGACGCTGGATGCGGACAGCACGCGCTACATCGTCGACATGCGGTTTGGGCGCGCCTCCGAATGGGCCGAAACGCCCTCGCCGTATGTCTTTCAGTTTGAGGTCGTGGAGCGCGACGGCAAGGAGCCAACCATCGAACAGGTCCAGCGCTCGTTTGGTGAAGCGGCGGACCGGCCCGATTTCGGGGAGATGTGGGACCGCATGCGGGGCCGCCCATAAGTGAACATGGGTGGACTTTGTCGCCGCCCTCGTCTACTTTACGGTGTTACTTACATGCCTGCCTGTTCACCCACCCCTGCCCCACATGGAAATCTCCCCCGAACTCATGGACACCATCATCGGCTACGGCACGAGCGTTGTCGGGGTGCTGGTGTTCATTATTGTCGTCTGGATCGTAGCCGGCTGGATTGGCCGCCTCGTCCGCCAGTCGCTGGAGACCTCTCCTCTTGACGATACGCTCACCCGGTTCTTTCCGCGCCTTGCCCGGTGGCTCGTCATCATCATCGGCGTGGTCATGGCCCTTGGCATCTTCGGCATCCAGACGGCCAGCTTCGCGGCCGTTATCGGCGCCAGCGCCTTCGCCATCGGCCTGGCCTTTCAGGGCACGCTGGCGCACTTTGCCGCGGGCGTCATGATGCTCATCTTCCGGCCCATAAACGTAGGCGATGTGGTTAACCTGGAAGGGGAGTTCGGAAAGATCCAGGAGATTGACCTGGTACTGACCAAGATGGACACGTTTGACAACCGGCGCGTCACCATCCCGAATGGCAAAGTCTTCAGCTCCACCATCACCACGCTGAACGCCCACGAGATGCGCCGCGTGGATGTGCCCGTGGGGGCTGATTACGGGGCGGACATCGATGCCACCCGTGCAGCCCTGGAAAAAGCCCTGCCTAACATCGAAGGCGCGCTGGATGAGCCGGCCCCGCAAATTGTGCTGGATGGCCTGGGCGACTCCTCGGTAGACTGGGTCGTGCGTGCCTGGGCGCCAACTCCTGACTGGCTGGCCGTTAAGCAGTCCACCATTCGCGCGATCAAGATGGCGCTGGACGAAGCCGAGATTGGCATTCCGTTCCCGCAGATGGACGTGCACCTCGATGGCGAGCTGGACCGGTACGAGGCCACCCGCTCGAACGGCGCCGCCACCGAAAAAGAATCCGTCTAAACGCTACTCATCAGGGCGCGTATGCGCCTGGAAACGCCCGGGATGCTGCCTCGTTAGCAGCATCCTTTTTTCTTTCGTACCCCCACCCGTGCATGTCTACGCCTTCTGCCCGCTCCACCACGGCGGCGGAATGGTCGCCCGCCTCCTGGCGCGCGCGGCCAGCCCGCCAGCAGCCGACGTACCCTGATGATGCAGCGCTCGACACGGTGCTGCATGACCTTGCAACCCTGCCGCCGCTCGTCACGTCCTGGGAGGCGAACGAACTGAGGGAGCAGTTGGCGATGGCCGCCAATGGCAAGCGCTTCCTGCTGCAGGGCGGTGACTGCGCTGAACGCTTTGACGAGTGCCGCGCGGATATTCTCGCGAACCGGTTTAAGGTGCTGCTGAAGATGAGCCTCGTGCTCGTTTATGGACTCAACAAACCGGTGGTGCGTGTGGGGCGGCTGGCCGGGCAGTACGCTAAGCCTCGGTCCTCGGATACGGAAACGCGCGCCGAGGAAACGCTACCGTCGTACCGGGGCGACATCATCAACGACATCGCTTTCACACCGGCGAGCCGTACGCCCGACCCTACCCGCCTCCGTACCGCCTACAACCATTCCGCCACCACGCTCAACTTCGTCCGGGCGCTGTCGGAGGGCGGGTTTGCCGATCTAAACCACCCCGAGCACTGGCAACTGGGCTTCCTCCGGCATTCCCCCCTGGCCAGCGAGTACCAGAGCATCGTGCGCTCGATACGCGACTCACTTAACTTCACCCAGACCGTGGCGGAGGGTCCCATCCCTGGCCTGCGGAGTGTCACCTTCTACACAAGCCACGAGGCGCTGCACCTGCCCTATGAGGAGGCAATGACGCGCTTTGTAGAGCATCAGGGGGGATATTATAATCTGGGGACGCACCTCCCGTGGATTGGCAAGCGCACCGCCCACCCGGATGAGGCGCATGTCGAGTACATGCGGGGGCTCCAGAACCCGGTGGCGCTAAAGGTGGGGCCCGACCTGCCCGCCTCCACGCTCACCACCCTCATCCGCCACCTCAACCCGGACAATGCATGGGGCAAGCTCACGCTCATCACGCGGATGGGCGCTGAGCAGGTGAGCGACCGCCTGCCGCCCCTGCTCCGCGCGGTGGAGGCCCAGGGAGCCCACGTGCTATGGGTTTGTGATCCTATGCATGGCAATACGGAAAAAACCCATAACGGCTACAAGACACGCCGCTTCCGTACCATTTTACACGAACTGGAGCAGACCTTCGCTATTCACCAGGCAGAGGGCACGCACCTCGGCGGCGTACACTTTGAGATGACAGGCGAAAACGTGACGGAGTGTGTAGGCGGCGCCCGCGGGCTCACCGAGCACGACCTGGAGGAAGCCTACACCTCCCATGTGGACCCGCGCCTGAACGTGGAGCAGGCCCTGGAGATGGCCCTCAGCATCGTGCGCATGTACCGCAACGGCACCGACGCATGAGTAGCCTGCTGGCGGTAGACCTGGGACTAAAGGCGGGGTTTGCCCATTACGGGCGCGATGGCCGCCTGCAATCCTATCGATCGCAGAATTACGGCAAGCCCGCGCGGCTAAATCGAGGTGCCTACGGCGTGCTGGAGGCGCACCCCACCCTCGACTGGATTGTGCTGGAAGGCGATCGCGATCTGGCAGACGCATGGCGCTCCGAGGCCAAACGCCGCGGCGTACGCTCCGGCTGGATTCAGGCCCACGCCTGGCGGAAGCGCCTGCTAAACCCAAGCCAGCGCCGCTCCGGCAGTGACGCTAAAGAAGCCGCCGATGTGCTCGCGCGCAAGATCATCGCCTGGTCAGAAGCGCCCGCCCCCACCTCCCTCCGCCATGACGCCGCCGAGGCCATCTGCATCGGGCTCTGGGCGGTGCTCGACCTCGGCTGGCTGGACCGCCGGCCGCGGGTGTTACAATAGGGATTTCCGCAGGTGGGGGGCGTGGCTCACTGCGATCGTTGAAACAGGAACGCCGTGGAAACCCAACCATCAGCCCTCCTACGCTTGACATTCGAGACCATTGCTTGAGGATTCCAAATGGCCTTGCATGCCCACATCGTATGGATCCTCAGTTAGCTCCGCTTCGCTCCGTCAGTCGGCCAAGGGCCTCGTGTGGGGTCGAGGATGACTTTGAGGGAAGAGCAGAGATTGTTCGATGTGCTAAGCCTTATTTTACCACTTGCATAGCTACGGGCTCAACGCGCACAACCCACGACGTGCAGCCCGTACTTCCAGCCAGACAAGCATTGCCACCCATCCCGTATGTCTGCACCCTACCAAACCAGTCATCCTCGACTTGATCGAGGATCCATAAACCTCTACAGGGCTGGCTGTCGTTCTGAATTGGGGCCTTTGGGCTTCATGCACGGACCTGCACTTTGCCTGATTCGTGTCCGTGCTCACGCCGTGGCGGGCAAGCGGCTCAAGCCCGCAACAACCTTTTTCCTGTGCCCAGCGCTTCCCAAACGGCTTCTTGGCCGCCTTGCCACCAGCAAGGCGTGGAGCCGACATCCGCCTTACGCCAGCCCCAGCACCTTATGCGTCTGCATGCTGAGGCGCCATTGCGGGTGCTGCAGACAGTAGGCGACGGCCTCGCGCGTGAAGCGCTCCACCTCGGGGCCATCCATCGGCTGGAGGAAGAAGTGGGTGAAGTCCAGCTCCGCAAACTGCTCGGGCAACGCCTCCGGCTGGCGGTACACCAGCTTGAGCTCGTCGCCCTGCGTGAGCACGAGCGGCGCCCCGGCTTTGGGGCTCATGCAGATCCAGTCGAGTCCTGCAGGCGCGGGCTGGGTGCCGTTGGTCTCTACCGCCACCTCGAACCCCGCCGTATGCAGCGCCTCGATGAGGGGCTCATCCACCTGCAGCAGTGGCTCGCCCCCGGTGCAGACCACGTACGGCTGCCCGCCGCCGGGCCATGCGGCGGCCACCGCCTGAGCCAATGCTTCCGGACGGCGAAACTTGCCGCCGCCCGGGCCATCGGTACCCACGAAGTCGGTATCACAGAACGAGCAGATGGCAGAGGCCCGGTCTTCCTCCCGTCCCGTCCACAGGTTGCACCCGGCAAACCGCAAAAATACCGCCGGCCGGCCCGTATGGGCGCCTTCTCCCTGGAGCGTGTAATACAGTTCTTTGACGGCGTAGGCCATGGGGCCTTCCAAGCATAATCCGATGATACGACGGAGCAGGATCGAATTACCCGCCACGGCACAGGTTTCAGTCGCACGCGCATCCATCACGGCCACACAGGCGCAGCCGCGCATCGAGCGGCATCAGGTAGCCAGCATACCCACCCATTTCATCAACTCCTTTTTGCCTTCCCCGGTCTCCGCCGACGTCTGGACGATCGGCACGTCCATCGCCCGCGCCTCCAGGGCCTTTTCCAGCGTGCGCTGGCTCTTCACCCGCTTATTGCGCGAGGACAGCTTGTCAATCTTCGTCTGTGCGATGACGTACGGTACCGGATTGCCCCGCATGGCATCCATGATGTCCTCGTCCTTGGGCTGCGGCTCGTGCCGGCTGTCGACCAGGTGGATGACAAGGCGCAGCGGTTCCCGCTCCAACAGAAACTGCCCGATGAACCGCCCCCACCGCTCGCGCTGTTTGCGTGCGACCTTGGCATAGCCATACCCGGGCAGGTCCACAAAGTAGAGCTGGTTGTTGATCAGGAAGTAGTTAAACTGCTGCGTCTTGCCCGGCGTGCCGCTGGTGCGCGCCAGTCCTTTGGTATGGGTAAGCTCATTTAGCAGGGAGCTCTTGCCCACGTTGGAGCGGCCCACGAACGCGACCTCTGGCCGTCCGTCAGCGGGAAGTTCGCTCCATTGGGTCGCGCCGGTGATGAACTCGGCTTTCGTTACACGCATCGGAGGGCACCAGAAGAATGAAAAAGGGCTGGAAAAAGAACACCGCAGCTCGACGAGGGCGTCAGGCTGCGGTGTAGGTGCGGGGTGTCGCTCGGTGAGGGGGACTCACCGACGTGTTCACGCCGCACTAAACTGGTTGCTTACGGCTTCCCCGATAAGGGCCGGGTTGCGCACGATGGTCGCCCCCGCCTCCTCAAGCGCGGCAAACTTGTCCGCGGCTGTGCCCTTCCCGCCCGAGATGATGGCTCCCGCGTGGCCCATGCGGCGTCCGGGAGGGGCCGTCTGACCAGCGATAAAGGCGAAGACGGGCTTCGAAAAGTGGTCGTTGATGTAGGCGGCGGCTTCTTCTTCCGCCGAGCCGCCGATCTCCCCAATGAGCACGACGGCGTCGGTGTCGTCGTCGGCCTCAAAGAGCTCCAGCGCGTCGATGAAGCGCGTCCCGATGATCGGGTCGCCGCCAATGCCCACGGCTGTGCTTTGCCCAAAGCCCGCCCGGGTCAGCTGGTCGACCGCCTCATAGGTGAGCGTGCCGGACCGCGAGATCACGCCAATGGAGCCTTCGGAGAAGATCATCGCGGGCATGATGCCCACCTTGGCCTCGCCCGGCGTGATGACACCCGGGCAGTTGGGCCCGATAAGGTGCGCCCCCGTCTTCTGCACGTAATGGTATGCCGGAATCATGTCCTGCACGGGGATGCCCTCCGTAATGCAGATGATGACCTCAATACCGGCATCCGCTGCTTCCATGATGGCGTCAGCGGCAAAGGGCGGTGGGACAAAGATGATGGACGTGTTGGCGCCTTCCTCCACGACGGCTTCTTCGACCGTGTTGAAGACGGGCCGGTCGAGGTGGGTTTGTCCGCCCTTGCCCGGCGTCACGCCCGCGACGACGTTGGTGCCGTACGCGATCATCTGCTCGGCATGAAAGGAGCCCTCGCTGCCGGTAAGGCCTTGCACAACGAGACGGGTATCAGAGTTGACCAGGATGCTCATGAGGGGAAAAGGCAAGGTTGGCAGGAAACGGCACGATGCCGGACGGCACCGTAGGCTGATCTAAAGATAGAGTTTTCAGCACGGTTCGCAATGGCGTGTGCAATGGAAAACCTATGAAAGGTTCATGGCGACATCGCCGACCTGCAGGAGCGTAGCTTCATCAAAGTGACGGCCCAGGAGCTGCATGCCCACGGGAAGGCCGCTGCTGTGGGTGCCGGCGGGCACCACAAGCCCGGGCACCCCGGCCAGGTTGGCCGTCACGGTGTACACATCGTTGAGGTACATGGCCAGCGGGTCGTCTACTTTGCTCCCCAGCTCAAAGGCGGGGGTCGGCGTAGCAGGCGTAATCAGCACGTCGACCGCCTCAAACGCCTGGTCGAAGTCGTTGCGGATCAGCGTGCGCACGCGCTGCGCCTTCTCGTAGTAGGCATCGTAATAGCCGGAAGAGAGCACGTACGTGCCCAGCATGATGCGGCGCTTGACCTCCGTGCCAAAGCCTTCCGTACGGGTATCGGCGTAGAGGCGGTTGAGCAGGCTCTCCTGCGCATCCAGCGCCTCCTGCAGGGCTTTTGCCCGCTCCGCGTTGCCGTTGGCCTGTGCCGTATCCCGTGACTTCTTGAGCTGCTGATGCTCGGCTTGGAGGGTATCGCGGGTCTCCTTTACGTCCGCCCGGTGGCCATACCGCACACCGTCGTAGCGCGCCAGGTTGCTGGAGGCCTCGGCGGTCGTCAGGATGTAGTAGGCCGCGATGCCGTAATCGGTGTGGGGCAACGAGACTTCCTGCACGGTGGCGCCGGCCGCCTTCAGGCGGCGCACCTTGGCATAGACCATCTCCTGAATTTCCTCATCCAACCCTTCAGCGAAGTACTCCTTCGGAAGCCCGATGCGGAGGCCTTCAACCGAGTTGGTGAGCGCGTCCGTGTAGGACGGCACGGGGACGTCGGCGCTGGTGGCGTCGTTGGGGTCTGGGCCAGCCATGGCTTCGAGCAGCCGGGCCACGTCTTCCACCGAGTGCGCCATCGGGCCGATGGTGTCGAACGAGGAGGCATACGCCACCAGCCCGTAGCGGCTCACGCGGCCGTAGGTAGGCTTGAGCCCCACCACCCCGCAGAAGGCCGCCGGCTGCCGTATCGAGCCACCGGTGTCGGTGCCCAGCGCGGCGTGGGCCATCCCATCGGCTACCGCAGCGGCCGAGCCGCCCGACGAGCCGCCCGGCACCCGCGTCGGATCAACCGGGTTGCGCACCGGGCCGGCGTGGGAGGTCTCATTAGACGACCCCATGGCGAACTCGTCGCAGTTGGTTTTCCCGATGAAAATGGCGCCCGCGTCGCGCAGCCGCTTTAGCGCGGTGGCGTCAATCAGCGACTCGAAGCACGAGAGCATCTTGGAGCCGCAGGTGACCTTCCGCCCGCGCATGCACAGCACGTCTTTTACGCCAACGATCAGCCCGGCCAGGGGACGCTCGTGGCCCCGGGCGCGCTGGCTGTCGAGGTAGCGGGCGTGGTTGCGCGCGCCATCCTCATCCAGCTCTATAAAGGCGTTCAGTTCATCGTTGCGTTGCTCGATGCGGTCCAAAAAAGAAGAGACCAGTGCTTCGCAGCTGGTCTCGTCGTTTTTCAGTGCCCGCTGGGCATCCGAAAATGTGGGGTAGGGCATGTAGGCTACAGGGAATTCAACTCAGGTAAATCACGAAATAAGTGGGGGCGCGGCCGGCCTATCCGCAGCCGGTGCGTTCGACCTATGGGGCCGGGTCGTTAGCGCTGCTCCGTAGCATCTGATGCTTGGGGATCTTGCTCTTGCGCCTGCTCTTCCTGCGGGCGAGCCGACTCGCGCGGCTGCGGTTGGCCCTGCCGTGGAGGACGAATCGACTCCCGCTTCTCCTCCACATCAATTTCGCGTTTGATTTCGCTGGTGGCATCCTTAAACTCGCGGATCCCTTTGCCCACGCCGCGGGCAATCTCGGGAATCCGCTTGGCCCCGAAGACCAGGAGGATGACCAGAAAGATGATGACCAGTTCGAACCCGCCGGGGATACCCATAACTACCGTGAATCGGTGATACGAAAAGCGCGTGTAGCGCAGGTGCTACAGCCGGACGTTTTACCGCTCCTGCTGTAGGGAAGTCGTAACGTGCCGTCTGTTGAGCGGTTCCTACACCCGCCGCCCCAAGTCGACGCTGGCGAAACAGCCTTTGGGGGTCGCGTGTTGTTTTCGGCTACCATCTGCGCGCTACGCAGCCACCCATCCCCACGCACGCATCGCTCTCCCGCTATGGAATCCACGCTTTCCCTTGATACGATCCGCTCTTGGCCTAAGGCGGAGCTCCACTGCCACCTGGACGGCTCCCTCCGGCTCCAGACCATGCTGGACCTGGCCAGGACGCAGGGTAAGATGGACGTGCTGCCATCCGACAGTGTGGACGGCCTCCGGGAGATTCTGAAACAGGTAGATGATTCAGAGACGCTTGAGCGGTACTTACAGTGGTTTCAGTACACGATTCCCCTGATGCAAACCAAAGAAGCCCTCTCCCGGATTGCGTACGAGCTGGCTGAAGATAACGCCCACGAGAACGTCCGCTACCTGGAGGTGCGGTATGCGCCCATCGTCGCTACCAAGGATGGGCTATCGCTCGAGGATGTAAACGATGCGGTGCTGGAAGGGCTGCGGCGAGCCGAGCAGGACTTCGACATCAGGACCAGTGTTATCATCTGTGGATTGCGCGACCGGTACGAGAGCGCGTCGCTGCGCCTGGCTGAACTGGCGGTGGCCTACAAAGACCGCGGCGTAACCGGCTTCGACCTGGCGGGCGGTGAAGCGGGCAACCCACCCAAGCATCACCTGCACGCGTTTTACTATGCCCGCAACAACCTCCTTAATCTCACGATCCACGCAGGGGAGTCGTGGGGACCGGACTCCATTCAGCAAGCCCTCTTTTACTGTGGCGCTCACCGCATTGGCCACGGCATCACGCTACCGAAAAATCCGGAGCTGATGCAGTATTTCGTCGATCACCAGATTCCGCTGGAAATCTGCCCCACCAGCAATGTGCAGACCCATGCGGTGGACGGATTCGCGGAGCATCCGATCGGTCCTATTGTGGACGCCGGGGTGCCGGTAACCGTCAACACCGACAACCGCCTCTTCAGCCGGACGTCTGTGACGGAAGAGCTCCACCGCGTGCACACCCGCTGCGGCGTGAGTGCCGACGCCCTGCGAGAGATTGCCTTGAACGGGTTTCGGTACGCATTCTTACCCTGGGACGAAAAACAGGAGCTGCTGAAAGCTATGAAAACGGCGTTTCCCGCACAGGCATCATCAGAAACCCCGGTGTGGTAGATCCGCTGCTTCCGCCACTTCATGTTAGCTATCCCGCTCCTCGCTCATGGATCAGGTCCTTCACCCCTCGCGTGGCCTCATGGGTCGCGTGGCGCTTCCGCCCGACAAGTCGATTGCCCACCGCGCGGCTCTCTTTGCCGCCCTGGCCGATGGACCATCGCAGATCGTCAACTACCCCGACGCGGCCGACCCGCAGTCAACGCTCGCCTGTCTGCGCCAGTTGGGGGTCGAGATTGAGGAGGAAGACGGGGTACTGTACGTAGAGGGTGTGGGGCGCTTTGGCTTTACGCCCCCCGACGAACCGCTGGACTGCGGTAACTCGGGCACCACGATGCGCCTGCTCGCGGGCATTCTCGCCGGGCAGCCCTTCGACAGCGTCCTCACTGGCGATGCGTCGCTGCGCGACCGCCCGATGGAACGCATTGCCGCGCCACTCCGCGAGATGGGCGCCCTGATCACCCTGACGGACGGCTGCGCGCCTATCCACATTACCGGTGGCGCCAACCTGCAGGGCATCACCTACACGCTACCTGTGGCCTCTGCGCAGGTCAAGTCGTGCGTGCTGCTGGCCGGCTTGCACGCTGCGGGGGAGACTACCGTGATCGAACCCACGCCCTCCCGCGACCACACCGAGCGTATGTTGGGCATGGACGTGGTAGAGATCGGCGGGGCGCGGCACCTGTCCGTGCGCGAAGGGCAGACCGTAGCCACCGGCACCTGGGCGGTGCCGCGTGATATTTCGGCGGCGGCGTTCTTCCTCGTTGCGGGCAGCATTGTGCCCGGCAGCGCCCTGGAGATGCGCAGCGTGGGCCTCAATCCGTCGCGGGCCGGCGTGGTGAACGTACTGCGCACGATGGGCGCCACCATCGACATCAGCGACGAGCGGGAGCACAGCTTTGAGCCGCTGGCCACCCTCAGCGTGAAATCCGCTCCCCTACACGGCGTGACGATTGACGGCGCCCTCATCCCCAACCTGATCGACGAGATCCCCGTGCTGGCCGTCGCCGCCACGCAGGCCAGTGGCCGCACCACCATCCGCGACGCTGCCGAGCTCCGCGTAAAGGAGACGGACCGCATCGCCGCCATCGCCACCAACCTGCGCGCGCTCGGCGCAACCGTCGAAACCTTCGATGACGGGCTGGCCATCGACGGCCCGCAGGCGTTCTCCGGGGCGACGCTCGACAGCTTCGGCGATCACCGCATTGCGATGGCCAGTGCGGTAGCGGCCCTTGTGGCCGACGGCCCCACGACTATCACGGGGGCTGAGCATGCTGAGGTTTCGTTTCCTCGGTTTTGGGAAGCGCTGACCAGTGTGAGCTAAACCGCTGAACGGTACGCTTACTCGTCTCTACAACAGAAAAGCCAGAGCAGGCCCTTACGGCCCACTCCGGCTTTTCTGTTGCTGTACAGGGCGTATGGTAACGCCCGATGCGAGAAGATGCGGTTAGCGAATCGGCATCGTGCTGATGCGGCTGGGGTTGGGTCCGAGGCGCGCTGCGTCCTGAAGGACCAGCCCACTGTTCAGCGGCGCCGTGAACGGCCCGTCGCAACTGAGGCCACCCTGGTCGCACCAGGCATTGTCGCCCGAGGCCGTTCCGGGTTGGCCAGCGTTGCCCACACCACCAAAGGTATAGAGCGCCTCGCCAATGGTCTGCAGTTCCGTAGCCGGAACCGGCAGGTGCAGCGGCGTGCCAGCCTGCAGTTGGCCACGGCGGCGCAGGTCGTAGTACGGCAGCCCCATACCCGTGCGGTACAGCTCGATGTCACGCTCGTAGTAGATTGCGTTGAGCACTTCAGCCTGGGAGGCACCTTCATCCAGCGGCTCAAGACCACCGATGGTGACGCGGGAGCCACTATTCACCAGCCCGACCGCCGCGGGCACATCCCCGGTACGGGCAGCCGCCTCTGCTTCCATCAAGATATTCTCATCCAGCAGGAAGATCGGGCCTGGCCCCGCGGCAAACGGCGTCTGGTTCCACTGCTGGTCGACGAAGTCGCGGGCATAGAAGTAGTTGCTCTGCAGCGTAGGACCACGGTCTTCCCGGAAGAAGGACTGATCCGTTTCGTAGGCGAAGTAGCAGCCCAGTTCACGTGCTTCTTCTAATCCGTCGCCCTGGAAAAACGTCAGGTCTTCCGTGGTGCCGGGACATAAACGCTGGTCATCCGAGACCGCAGGTGCCAGCGCTTCTCCCGCACGATTCGCCGGGTACTTGACGGGATAGGTGTCGTCCATCATGTTTATGATGCGATTATCCACCCGCCAGTACCAAAAGAGGCCACTAATGTACTGGTAGTTGTTGAACCAGCTGGAGCCATCCAACTGCATCACCACGCTTTCCTGAATCCCGTTGGCGGCCAGATTTCGGACTTCGCTCCAGTTGATAGCGTCGTTCTCGGCCGGCGTCCGTGGGTTGCTTACGATGAACCGTGCCTCGAACGAATTCGCCATTTCCACGAGACGCCCGTTGGTAACGGGCACCGAGAACGGCAAGTAGTTCTCCATGGTGAAGGCGTTGACCTCGGCGATCGCACGGGCCTGGCCAATGTCGGCTCGGGCCTGTGCGAGGACCGCCTCGTAATCGCTAAACTCAAGCGCGGCGATTTCCTCCTCGCCAAAGTCAGCCCCTACGATGAACGCCTGATTAAAGTAATTGGCCAGATGGCCATAGGCGAGCCCGCGCAGAAAGTAGGCAGCTGCCAACGATTCCTGGGTCTCGTCGGTACCGTCAATCACCACAGCGAAGTCGTTAAACTCGATCTGGAAGATCACATCATTGGCCGATGAGATGGCCGCATTCAGGTTCGACCACGGGTTTGATACGATGGAGAGATCACCGAACGAAAGCGTATTGGGAAATTCGGCCCGCGGTTCATCCACAGCCACGTTCCAAAACCCACGAAACGCGTTGGTGGTCGTCATGGCATCTGCCCAACCATCAAGGTGGGGCTGCGGCACAGACTGCGGGGTGTTTGAGTAGCTCCCGTTCCACCAGCTGGTGTAGCCACCAGCCAAGACCGACTGCAGGTCACTGGCGTCGGTGATGGCTCGTTCAGCGTCAGGAGCATTTAGGTTTTCGATGTCCAGGTCGGCACAGCCCGCTATTAGGAGCACCGCACCGAGCAAGGTTACGAGGGTCAATCTATAGCGCGTAAACATAGTAGGTCGCTTGTAAGATGGAAGCATCAGCTGATCGTTGGAAGGCAGGGAACACCGTGCCAGGAGGCCCGGACCCTGCACCGCCCCGTCCCCGGCATACACCAGAGACGGGGATGGTCGGCAGGGTTAACCTAAAACCGGAGCTCCAACGAGGCAGAGAAGGTGCGGAAGTTCGGGTACGCGAACTCGTCAAACTTGTAGTTGACGGGCTGCGACGCGCTGGTTGTGGACACTTCCGGATCGAAGCCACTGTAACCGGTAAAGGTCAGGAGGTTACGACCCAAGACGGAGAAGCGAGCATCCTGAATAGCACCGCCAATCCCCCAGCGCGTCAGCAGTTCGTTCGTAAACCGATAGGAGAGTGAAACCTCACGCAGCTTCACAAAGGACGCGTCTTCTACAAAGTGCGATGAAGGCGATGCCTGGTTGTAGAGCGGCCCTTGATAGTACACGCCTGGGCGACGTTCCCCCTCGGGACGGTTGGACTGATCGAGATCGCCATGACGATCGTTGAAGTAGAGGAGTTGGCGTGTGTAGTTGTACACGTCAGCCCCTTGTTCAATGTCGACCGTTGTAAACAGACTCCAATTCCGATACCGCAGCGTAGCGTTCAGACCCATGCTGAAGTCCGGGTTCGCATCGCCGATCTGCGTGCTAATCTTCGCACCCGACTCGTCGCGGATGTAGAACGGGTTCTCATCTGTGGTAAACTCTGTGCCGTCCTCAATGACGTATCCGTCCGAGTTGATGGTCAGGTCACCCGGACCCAGACAGCCAGATTCCCCGACGAGGCATCCGTCAATGAACAGCAGATCATCGATGGAGCCCGCCAGCTGGTTACCGAACATGCTGCCCAGGTCCACCCCTTCCTCCACGCGGAAGATATTGAAGGCCCCGCCGATGTTGAGATCGAACGAGGGACGGTTGAGCTGGGTCACCGTCTGCCGCGTGCGGTCAAAGACCACCCCAAAGTTCAGGCTCCAATCATCATCTTCATACAGTTGGCCTCCTGCGGCAAACTCCCAGGTGGAGGTGTTAATGGTACCGGCGTTCTGGTACTGACTGCTGAACCCAGCCGCTGCCGAGAGCGGCACGAGCAGTACCTGATCGCGGGCATCCGCCTCAGCGTAGGTACCTTCGAAGTAGAAGCGGTTCAAGAAGTTGACGTCAATCCCTGCTTCGAATTCCCGCACATCAGCCGGGGCGATGTTTCGGTTGCCCAAGATGTTTTTCGTGATACCGGTCGTGGTTACGCTGAATGTTTCGTACTGCGCAACGAAGGGCGGACGTGACCCGGACGTCCCATAGGACGCACGGAACTTAAATTCGTCAATGTTGGGCAGCTCGAAATCCTGCGTGAGCCGGTACGTACCCGCCAGACGGAAGTAGGTCTTGTCACGCGCATCCGGGCCAAAGAGCGACACCCGCTCCTGCCGTACGACGCCGTCGAAGATGTAGCGATCCCTGTAGTCGAGCACCAGGTTACCGACAATATCTTCCGAGCGAATCTGTCCCTCAAATTGCCCCGTGTTCAGGTTGTCGCGTAGGGTGTTGGGGAAGCGCGGGACATCCCGTGCGAGAAAGTCAGACCCCGAGAGGCTTTCACTCTGAATGAGGCGGTCCTCGTACGTGTAGGACCCGACGAGGCTTACGTCCAGATCACCGAATGAGTGCGAGAGCAGGGCCCGACCCCGCGCAATGGCAAGGCGTTCCCGACTTTCCGACTCGAATAGCGAGCCCTGTGATACCGAACCCGTCGCATCTGAAGGGAAGGTGCCCTTGGGCGTAAGCTGGACGAAGGAGCTTTCGCTATCATCGTACGAGAACTGCGCATCGAGCGTGAGCCAATCCGTGGCTTCAAAGTTGGCCCGGAAGTTACCGAAGATGCGGTCGCCCTGGTTACGGCGATCGATAACGGCCGCCCGATATAGCGGGTTAGCGGCGTTACCGGCCGTCGCAAAGGGGTTGAAGGGAGCATCGACGCCTTCAGGGGGGGCTTCACGAAGATCCAGATCAGGGAACGACAGCAGCGCGCCATAAAACACGTTATTTGCCCCCTGCCCCTGCTCCAAGGCATTTACCCCCTCCCGGTCGCTGAAGAGCAGCGAGGCTGAGAGATCGAAACGGTCCGAAACCTGATTATCCACGTTCAGGCGCACGTTGCGGCGCTGGAACGGCTCTAAGCCACTCACGACACCACCGTTGTACGTGTTCTCAAACGACACCAGGTAGTTCAGTCCCTGCTGACGCGAAGCGACGGAGACGTAGTTGGTAAAGAAGTTTTGCGGCTCGAAGAGCACATCCTGCTGATCGAAATTACGATCAAACGCGTTCTGGAAGATGCCATCGGGCGCCACGGGATTAAGCGGGCAAGGCGGGGTGTCGCATGCCTGGCGGAAGTCTGTGTTTACCACATTCCCATCACCGTCACGACCTGCTCGGTTGTGCGTACTGGAGAGCGGGATCGTATTAGCCAACTGGGAAAAGCCCACTTCATTGCGGACGGTCACCTGAGTGGTCCCCATCTGATCGGCACCACGCCTGGTGATGATCTGGATCACGCCATTACCGGCCAGCGACCCATACAGCGAGGCGGCAGCGGCCCCTTTAATGATCTCAATAGATTCGATCGACTGTGTGTCAATACTTTCCAGTCCACCACTGGTGATTGCGCCATCGACCACAATGAGCGGCTCCTGACTCCCTGACAGGGTTGTGGTACCGCGCAGGCGAATGGACGGAGCTGTACCCGGCTGGCCCGAGGCCTGTACAATACGCGCACCGGGGACCTTAGCGCGAAGGGCATTGGCGGGATCGGTACCCGGTACCTCCTGCAACTCTTCGGCGCCGACCTTCGATACCTGAAACCCAATTTTCTGGGTAGGCCGACCGACACCCCTGTAACAACGACCTCATCCAACAGCCGGAAGTCCTCGCTCAGGCTGAAGTCAACGCGCACTTCCGCACCAGCGGCAACGTCAACTTGTTGCTCGGCAGGCTCGTAGCCCACGAATGTCGCCCGCACGGTGTACGTGCCAGGGGGCATTTGAAACGAATAGTTTCCATCAATGTCCGTGGCTGTTCCCTGGCCAGTGCCAACCGCGGTGATGGTAGCCCCGGGTAGGGGTTCGCTCGTCTCTTCGTCGATGACGGTACCAACGATGGTGCCGTCTTGCGCAAACACATGGCCTACGCTGAGGAAGGCAAACAGCATGAACGCAATGGTAGCAATAAATCTCATGATCGCTCCAAGCTTGTGAGTGTGGTGGGTGGGAAACAAGGGCGTCAGCGCGGCACAAGCTGCCCATTAATAACTGCCTAAATATGTCAGAGCTCACTGTATTATACAATACGAGCACACTATATTCACAATTCCTACATAATATCAGCTTAAAATGCCAGTGTCAGTCCTTGCCGATGAGTACCGTGCACAATCCAAGCACTCTGGCGTACAGCTTGTCGCCGTGTCTTTCTTAGTTTTCTGACCCCCGTATGCCTTCTTTGCCACAGGCGCTTACGCTACGTCCGGCGCTCCTCTTACTTAGCGTTGGCGCGTTGCTCCTCGTGCTTTCCTCCTGCACCTTCCTCCGCAGCGGTAGCACCGACCGCGTGACAACCAGCACGCTGGTCTCGCAGCGCTTTCCTGCCAGCCCGGCAACCGTCCCGCATCCCGACTCACTCCGCGAAGGGCGCGCGTCCGACTCCTACTATCAGCAACAGATTGAGTGGTCGGTGCGGCACCGCACCCCGATGGCTGACCGCCGCTTTGCTTCTGACGTGCACACCACCTTCGCAACCCTCTGGGGTCGGGAGCTCGTCGAAGCATCGCTAATCCATGAAATGAATATCAACAACCTCTCCGACGACGTAGCCGAGCGCATTCGCGCGCAGGAGCTCTTGCAGTATCGGCGCCTCGTGCGCATTCGGGTGCACATGTTCGTCGACCGACGCGCCCCAGAGGCTGTCTTTAGCACGGACCTCCGCCCGCCGCGCGTCGATATCACGCTCCGCGCCGCCGACGGCACGCGCCACCGCCCGGTGCGCACGCTCTCCGGTGGCGTCGAGACGTACCAGCAGACCTCCTCCAGTCCCGTCATGCTCTACCGTGTGAACGACCTGTACTTTGAGCGCGTGGATGACAGCGACGACATCCTGGACACCGACGACCTCCAACTGCGGGTGCGCTACCCGGCCAATCCACTCGGGGATCTGTATTTTGAATGGGACTTCGATGCGTAAGCTTGCGCGCGACCATTCTTCAGCAAACGCACAAAGCCTCCCAGGACGTGCCGGGAGGCTTTGTGGTTACAGCGGTTATGTTAGAGGCGTTAGAAGTTGGGGTTGTCATTCCGTTCGCCCAGCGTGATGGGCAGGTACCACCAGGCATCCGGCGCGCGGTGCCAACCGTGTAGCTCGGGATCCACATCGATGCCTTCTTCCGTGATGCGGCGCTGATCCACCAGGCGATACCCCAGCGTGAACAGCTCCTTGTCGCGCTCGGTGAAGAGCACATCGAGGGTGGCTTCGCCGAGACCATCAAGACCGTGGCTGGCGCGCACGTCGTTTATGCGCGCGAGCGGGTCGCCTGTGTTCTGGCGCAGCTCAATCTCGGCCAGCATCAGCTCGTTTTCCTGCCAGGTGGCAAAGTCGATGGACGCGCCTCGCTCATTGTAGCGGCCCTGGCGGTAGCCTTCGATTTCCTCGCCGGTAATGAAGTAGTTAAACGTGGTGTTGAAGATGAGCGGAATGCGCGCCGACTCAGGATTATCGACGTCCCCATCCAGGTAGTCTTCATCCTCGAAGAAGCGCGGAGCTGCCACCGTTTGCACACGGCCCGGTCCACTGGCGTTGAACCAGAAATTGGCACCCCCGCCCGTCCGGTCAAGGTACTGCGCCTGGAAGGGGGCATCGCCTTCTATCAGCCCACTTTCGGCGTAGCTGGCGGCGGCGTCAAGATTCCCCTGAAAGAGCTCGATCCGAGCCAGGATGGTATGAATCACACGGCTGTCGTAGCCCTCGCCGTCCCCCAGGAAGTTGGCCGCCCGGGGCAGCGCTTCGTCCTCCAACCGTTGGGTGGCGTCCTGATACAGTTCGGCAGAGGGGATGAAATCGCCACGAGTGGGGTCTTCCGGTGATTCCAGCTCGCTGATGACCCCGCCGCCTTCCTGGGCGTCGCGCCCAAAAAAGGCCGCCCAGAAGTACCGAGCCAGCCCGCCATGGAAGTGGGCCGTAAAGAGGAGACGCTCCCGGTCGGGATCGGCCTCGCCACCGGGCCAGCCGCCCTCCTCAGGGTCCAAGCCATCGATGATGTCGGCCCGCTCCAGCAGGTTATCGGCCAGGAAGCGGTACTCGCCCAACTGGACGAGGCTGCCGTCTACCGAGTTATTGTCGAGGTTGATATCGGCAGCGTCAAACTGCTGATAGGTGGGAAACGTGGCCCCCGAGCCGCCAAAGATGAACTGGTCGGACAGGATGCTGGTGAAGAGCCCCGTGCGATCGTGCGTGGAGGCAAATCGCCCCTCCACCCCACTGATGAGGAAGTCTGCCTGGTCGGCAGTGTTCAACGCTTCATCGGAGGCGGTGTCGATGGGGTCGTCCACGTCTTCAACCAGCGAGTCGCAGGCGGGCAGCGCCAGCACAACAGCGGCGAGGACTATCGTGAAAAGTGTTCTCATGGATCTATCACTCACAAACTAATACATGCGGTACGGAAAAGGAGGCCAGCTCGGGAGCGACCAGCAAGGGGCCGCTCCCGGCCGGAAGGGTTACGCTTAAAACCCTACGGTAACATTCAGCGTCACCTGCCGCGGCGTGGGCAGCGTCAGGAAGTCTTGCCCACGGCTCAGCGAACGGGACCCGGCAAAGTTGATCTCCGGATCGGCGCCGCTGTAGCCGGTAATCGTGAACAGGTTACGCGCCGATACCCCAAGGCGTACGGTGCTCAGACCGGCGATGCCAGCTTCCCGGACCAGGCTTGAGAAGTCATAATTGACACTCAACTCGCGCATTTTGAGGTAGTCCGCATCCTCAATGAAATTGCCCTGGAAGAGCGGATTGGTGCGGGCCAGTGCTTCCGCCACCTGCTCATATTCGGCCGTGCCAGGCGTCTCTTCGGCCAACTGTGTGCTCAGGCGGTTCCGCTCGGCGTTGGTGCCATCAAAGGCGGCAAACCGCAGGGTGTTATTGTACACCTGATGTCCCAGTGCCACCTCAGCGAGCCCGGAGACTGACAGGTTCTGGAAGAGGGTCAGGTTGAAGCGCAGCCCCCCGGTATGCTCCGGAATGGGTTGCCCCAGTACTTGTCGCTCGGCTGTGGCTTCCGGCCCGATGTAGACGCCCTGGTCATCAAACTGGGCGCCGATCACCTCTTCGATGAAGAAGGCGCTTCGCGGCAGGCCTTCCTTGATGACGTTGATGTCGAAGCCGTCAAATATGGCCTCCACCTCACCAGTATCCGTCACCTCGCTCGTCTGGTAGGCATAGTTGAGGTTCAGGTCCAGCCGGACGTCCTCTTGGAGGATGGGGGTCAGGCCCAGGCCCAACTCTACCCCTTGCGATTCCACCCCCCCTACGTTGCTGGGCAAGGTGCCGCCGCCAAAGCCTGTGGAGAAGGCCAGCGGCTGGTCGATGATGGAGTTGTTGGCAAACGAGTAATAATAGGTGGCTTCGACTGAGTAGCGATCGAGAATATCAGCGTCGACGCCGGCCTCGAACTCTTGGACCCGCTCGGGAACGAGCTGCGGGTTTCCGACCGAGCCGATGGTGGCCCCGGCGCCGAAGCCCGATGCGCGGGCGTTGAAGCGAAGGGCCTCCCCGTCCACCACGCCGGGCAGGTTACCGGTGGCGCCATAGGCGACGCGCGGACGCAGCAGCGTGAAGACGTCCGGAGAGAAGTCGAACTGATCCAACCGCACCGCGAAACTCGCGCTGGGATACCAGACGTCTGTCACGCCTTCACCAAGCGCCGTGGCGACGTCGCGCCGCAGCTGCCCGGTGACGAAGTAGGTGTCATCCAGCACCAGCTCCTGCTGGGCGAAGATACCGCCCGTGCGTTCATTCAGAAAGCCCTCATTGAGTGTCGTGAAATCATCCCCAGCGCCGATGTTCGTAATGACGTCGGTCGCAAACTCCTGCGCGGTACCAAACGAGGTGCGCAGCGTCTGCTGCGTAAACTGCCCCCCGATCAGGCTGGTCGCCCGGAGGCCCTGCGTAATCTCATACGCATACTGGGCCTGCCCATCAACATTGATCTGCTCGTTGTTGCGGTTAAAGACATTCCGCTCTCCGCTGGTGCCGATGCCTGGATAGGCAAAGCCAACGGGCCGGGTGCGGTCTTGCCGGCGGCTCGAGGCGTCGTAGCCCGCCGAGCCGGTCAGCGTGAGGTTGTCGACAGGCGTATATTCTGCCCGCACCGAGCCCACGAACCGGTTGACCCGCTGCACATCGTCGATGTTAAAGATGGCCAGGCTATCGGTGATGAAGTAGGGCTCCGGGCCGAGGAGGGTCTCCCCGATGGCTCCCTGAATGCTGTTGTCGTTTTCCGGACGGTTGAGCACATTGGCCGTGTAGCCGGCGCTGGCCCGTACGCTCAGTTCATCGATGGGGAACGCCTCAAAGTTGGCCCGGAGGTTGGTGCGGTCACCCGAGTTTCTGGGCAGGGCGCCGTCTTCCTGGCGATTATCGATAGAGGCATAATAGCGGACGGATTCCGTACCGCCCGAAAGGCTTACCTGATGCTGCTGGATTCCTCCGCGGCGGAACAGGTCGTTGGCAAGGTCGCCGCGGTTGATTTCTCCATCGTCAAAGACGTCAGGGTCGAAGGTTTGGTCGCCCTGCTCGTTAAAGCCAAAGGAGCCGCGGTACTGCAGGTCGAAGGTAGGCTCAGCAGAGAAGCTGCCGCTCTTCGTGGTGATGAGGACAACGCCGTTAGCGCCTTCCGTTCCATAAATGGCTGCCCCAGCTGGGCCGCGCACGATGTCGATCGATTCGATGTCGTTCGGGTTCAGGTCGGCGAGGGTGGAGATCCCCTGTCCCCCACCACCGAAGCCAGCAATCTCAGCATTGTCAATCCGCACGCCGTCGATGTATATGGCGGGCTGGCCGTCGCCACCGAGGCCTCCGCCGCCGCGCACATTGAAGCGAATGCCACCGCCTACGTTACCGGAAGCGGCCTGCACATTCACACCGGCCACATTCCCGCCAATGAGCTGCGAGACATCCTGGAAACTGGCGCGCTCGGACAGGTCACCGGCGTCTACTCGGCCAACCGAAACCTGCGCTTGTCCGCGGTCACGCTGCAGGCCAAGCCCTGTCACCACAACCTCGTCCAGGTCGGCCAGGTCCTCCTCCAGCTCAATCGTAACTTCCGTCACGGCATCCGCCTCAACGTCGACCGCAACCTCCGTTTCAAAATATCCGACGAACGAAGCTCGCAGGGATTGCTCCCCGGCAGGCACGTCTGACAGCGTAAATAAGCCATCCACGTTGGTGGCCGCGCCGATGTCGGTTCCCGCCACGAGCACGTTGGCTCCTGGGAGCGTCTCCCCGGTCTCGGCATCGATTACCGTACCTTCTACCGTACCCGTTTGAGCAGCGGCGGTTGACCAACCCAGCAATGCTACAAGCGCCACGACGACGCCTGCCCCTGTTAACATCTTGTCCATTAGAACACCTTACTGATTAAAGACAGTCTACGACCGTGCAATACCACAAATACAAATGATGTGGTACTTTGATATGTACACGGTAACACTATCTTAAACTTCGCTACGTAATGCAAAGTCTTTGTACGTTGAAGATACAATCGTTACGATTAGACCTGATTATATTACACGGTATTTATTTTTTCTTTATACGAACTTGCAATATGGGGCAATCAGCTGCTAAACATCGTTTCGGTACCGGTATGCCAAGCCCCACGCTGTTTCTCAGCCGCGGGAGCGCCGCCGGTGACCGAAGACGAAAAAAGCCGACCTCCGGGAGTGGAAGTCGGCTTTGAGGATGGCGCTGCAGTGTTGTAGGGACGCTTACTCGGCAGTCGCTTGCTCTACCCCCCCGCCCTGGCCATGCGTCCACTGAATGGCGTACTGGAGCAGTTCGGCCACGGTGTCGAGGCCGAGCTTTTCTTTGGCGCGGCGGCGGTACGTCTCGATGGTCTTGCGGCTAAGGCTGAGCCGGTCAGTGATTTCGTCGATGCTGTAGCCCTGCCCGAGCATCTGGAAGACGGCCATCTCGCGGTCGGTCAGGTCGTCGATAGCAAAGCCGGGGCTGGCGGCGCGGCCGGGGCGGGCCACTTTGCTCAGGATGCGGGAGGCCATGCGGCGGCTCAGGAAGACTTCGCCGTCCATCACCCCACGCACGGCGTCGATCACGCGCTGCGTGGGCTCGCTCTTCATGAGGTACCCGCTGGCGCCCGCACGGATGGCGCGCTCGGCATAGACACTTTCATCGTACATCGAGAACACAATCACGTTGACGTCGCTGTACTGCGCGCGGATATTCTGCACCAGGTCGAGCCCGTGCGCGTCTTCCAGCGACACGTCCACGATGGCTACATCTGGCCGCTCGCGATCAATCAGCCGGAAGCCTTCATCAGCCGACGGGGCTTGCCCCACGAGGTCCAGGTCCATCTTCGAATCGATGACGTTGCCCAGCGCTTCGCGGATGGCGGGGTGATCATCAATGATGACCACACGGGTACGGTCAGACGAGCTTTTTGAGTTCTTCATGGGTCTGCCGGGCATTGGGTGGAAGGGAGGTGAGGTGCACAACGGGGGGCATTGACTGAAACCATACAGTTACAGTATACGCTATTGTGTGCACCAATTCCACCTTAGTATGGCGTAATTACGCCACCGGATAGGCCATCGTTAGCTTCCGTTCTGGGAAGCCGCAGCTTTTTCCTGGCCAGGGGCCGGCTGTGCGTGGGTCCATTGAATGGCGTACTGCAGCAGTTCAGCCACGGAGTCCAACCCCAGCTTTTCCTTGGCGCGGCGCCGGTAGGTCTCCACGGTCTTTCGGTTGAGGGACAACCGGTCCGTGATCTCTTCGATGCTGTAGCCTTCACCCAGCATCTGGAAGACGGTGATTTCGCGGTCGGTCAGGTCGTTGATAGGAAAGCCCGGGCCGCTGGCCTTGTCCTTGGCGCCGGTACTGCCCATAATAATCTGGGAGACCATTTTGCGGCTCAGAAAGACTTCGCCGTTCATGATGGCGCGGATGCCCTCCACCACGCGCTCCGGCGACTCTCCCTTCATCAGATAGCCTTTCGCGCCGGCTTGCAGGGCCCGCTCAGCATAGACGCTCTCGTTGTACATGGAAAACACGAGCACCTTTACGTCCTCGTAGAGGGCCGTGACGTTCTGCACGAGGTCGAGCCCGTGGGCATCTTCCAGCGACACATCTACGATGGCCACGTCCGGCTTTTCTTTTTCGATGAGGCGGAAGCCGGCATCGGCCGAGCTGGCCTGCCCCACCAGGTGGAGGTCCAGGGCGGCCTCGATGACGTTGGATAGCGCGACACGGATGGCGGGATGGTCATCAATGATGACGACGCGTGTGCGGCTGGAGGACTGCTTAGAGGTAGACATAAGGCTTCTGCGACAGAATGGGAAAGTTGACTCAGGACAAGGCAGAGGGTACATCAGCGGGTGCGACCGCGGAGAGCGGTACGCGGCACTGTACGGTTGTGCCTTCACCCGGTGACGAGTCGATGCTCAGGTCGGCCTGGACGGTATGGGCACGGTAGACCATGCTATCCAGCCCGATGGACGAGCGACTGCGTTTGGCATTTACATCAAATCCGGTGCCATTGTCTTGCACTTGCAGGAGGATGCGCTTGTCACGGTGGGTAAGGGTGATCCGTATATGGGTAGCATCGGCATGTTTGAGTGCATTATTAGTCGCTTCCTGTGCAATCCGATACAAATGCAGCGTAGCGTCGTGATCCGACACGTCGATGGACCCATCGTGGTCAAACGTGCAGGTTACATCGGGCAGGCCGTCGGTGGTGTGCGCCAGCTCGTCGAGCGCGGCCACCAGCCCTTCCTGATGCAGTTGCACGGGGGTGAGGCCTCGGTAGATTTCGCTTGCGTGCTGCGAGGCCTCCTCGGCAAACTCGGCGATGCGGGTGGCCTGCTTCTTTCGTGGATCGTCGGAGTCGAAGCCGGTGTCTGCCAGGTTCTGGCTCAGCATGCGGACGCCCGTCATAAGTTGCCCTACGCCATCGTGCAGGTCCCGCCCGATGCGTTGCTGCTGCTCCTCCAGGGCCGAGAGCATGCGGCGCTCCAGCCGTACGCGCTCGGTCACATCCACAACGCTGCCCCAGATGCGGACGAGCACGCCGCGCTCGGTGGTGCCAACGGCGTTCAGCACGAAGTGCCGCTTGCCCCCGTCGGGGAGCCGCACCGCGTACTCCCGGTTGCGGAGCCGGTAGCCGTCTTCCACAAACTCCCGCAGGATCCCGTCATCCGAAAGAAAGTGTTTCATGGGGCGTCCTTCTAAGTCCTTCAACCCGGCCGCTTCGGCAAAGCCCACCATCACCTTATTGCAGTCTACGAGGCGTGCATGGTCACGGATGTGGGCTACCTGCAAGCCGGTCCGCGTGGCGCTGGCGACTGGGCGGTCCAGGTCAGCGTGCCAGATGCCTTCGGAGATGGTCTCGACGAAGGTGCGGTAGCGCTGTTCGGTTTTGATGCGCTCGGTGATGTCGCGCAGTACGGTCTGCACCGCCGTCTGCCCTTTGTGCAGAATGGGCACTGCGTAGGATTCTACGATGCGCTCTTGCCCATCCAGCCGGATAAGCTCATGCTGGAGCGGGGGGGGCGTCTCGCCCTCCATGACGCGCGTGAGCCGCTCGGAAAGCTGCTCGTGAAGCTCTGCCGAGACGAAGTCGAGCAGGGAGCGCCCTTCCACCTTTCGATGCTCAGGCGCGCCCAGCACGTCAACGCCTGTTCGGTTGATGTACACGATCCGGTCCTGCTGCGTGATGACGATGGGGTCCGGGTGACTTTCCACAAGACGGCGCCAGCGCTCCTCACTCTCGCGCAGGGCCTGCATGGCGTGGTTGCGCTCGAAGTAGGTGGCGAGCAGATCGCCCAGTACCTGCAGGACCCGCACGTCCTCTTCCTGCCAGGCGGTGGGGAGTAGTTCAGCGCCGCCCGCGCCGGTTTCGGAGGCCTGGCCATGCTCGATTCCGAGGTAGCCATAGAGCAGATCCTCAGAGGACAGGACCGGTACAGCAAAGGCTGAGGGAGAGGTTGGGCTGCCGGCCGCTGCAACGACGTTGCTATCCAACAACTCGTAGAGGTTCTCTGGCAACGCCTCCTCGGCCCCGAGCTCTGGGTCGCCCGCCGCTTCCTCTACCGACCAGATGGTCAGCCCCATGCCGACTTGCTGCGCGGTGGATTCGCCCAGCTGCTCATCGCGAAACGGCTGCTCTTCCGTGGGGATGGTCACAAGGTATACGCTGCGGGCGCCTACCGCTTCGCCGATAACGCCCAGGAGCTCCTCGAAGTCCACCGCTCGTGGCGCCACCAACATACGGGACACCTCGGTGAGGGCCTGCTCCACCCGCAGCCGGTGCTTCATGCGGGCTTCGTGCTGATGCGGCTGGGTGCGATCGTTGATGATGACCAACACACCGGTAAGCACGGCCTCTTGCTGAATGGGCGAGGCGGTGATCAGTACCTCCCGCTCCTGGCCATCGGCCATATGCAACCGCCCTCCGTGCTGCCATTCGCCTTCCTCGGTGAGCGCTCGGGCGGCTTGCGTAAGGAGTCCGGGCTCGGCCGCAGGAAGCGTCCCCAGCGTGGAAAAAGGACGCCCTGTAGCATGCGCTGTTGTTGTGTCGAAGAACACTTCCGCTGCGGCGTTCAGGTACGCGAGCCGCCCCATTCGATCCACAATCACTACCGGATCCTGGAGATGCACTAACGCTACCGGGGGCACTCTCCCCTCTGGTACCAGGGAACGATCAGCCTCGGCTGCGGGCGAGGAAGAAGCCATAGCGGCACTCAGGACGCATTCACGAAAATAGCGGAAGAGTATAAGCGGCGGACGCTGCAGGGCCGCGCAGTACAGCTACGCGTGCAACCACGACGCGAACCCGTCGCTGCGACATCACCTACAGCCGACTGAAAACCCGCGGATCACCTGCTGCCCAAGTGTTTTAGGATACGCAATGTTGCGTGGGGATCCAAAAGATGATTGGAAATTAATTCATTTCTCCTCATCCACGACCTGGACGGCGGTCCACCAGTCCCACGCGCAGGCGAAGGGCAAGAGGGGACATATGAGCAGGTACAGCGGTGGCGCACCCGACCGTGCCATCCTTTGCCGTATTTTTCGTAGCGTGCTCAATTTAACGTGGTCCGTTGTGCAAATTCAAACCACATGAGCATGCCGATGTCATGCTTCCCGAACGGGCAGCGGGCATCAATATACGCCTCCCACCCTTCCAGATAGAGCTTCTCGACGTATTTACGGAGCTCAGGCGGCAGGTCCTCGTCGAGGCCCAGTTGGCGGTGGTAGCGAAGCAAATCCATAGGTCGGCAAAGCGAGTGA
The DNA here is from genome assembly GCA_001564055.1 of Rhodothermaceae bacterium Tc-Br11_B2g6_7. Taxonomy (GTDB): domain Bacteria; phylum Bacteroidota; class Rhodothermia; order Rhodothermales; family Salinibacteraceae; genus Tc-Br11-B2g6-7. The sequence goes on along the minus strand of LKNB01000030.1, from coordinate 2,133 downwards.
CAAGATACGGCGGACACTAAGGCGCTTATCGGCATGCGTAGCACGCCCTTAACAGCGGACTGGTCATCCGGTGGTGGCGCGCGGCTTAGCCTGTGAGCGTACGTCCTTACGTGAGGCGCATTGCGCGGAAGGTCAGCCTGCGCGGAAGGTCAGCCTATGGGTGCGCCAGAAGCTAACGCTTGCGGGTGCCCAGGGTGGTTATGTTTTGGTTATCAACCAGCCATCCCCTCCTCACCGGTGCGCCTGTGTCCGAATCGTTTGTGACCATCACGACTACCTCCGCCGGTGCTTCCGCGCCGGTCCGCCGAACAGCACGCGGCAGCTACACCGCGCAACGCGGGCACGAGGCGTATGCGGCGGCGGCATCCGTCCCTTCATCGCTCTGGCATGTACTGGCCCGCCTTCCCGAAGCCTTCACGGTGGACGACCTGGTGGATCTCTCGGAGCAGCTGCAGCTGGAGGTCTTCGTGGTGTTTCACGACCTGCGCAAGCTGATCCATGCCGACCTCGTTCGATGCAGCCCGGGCGGCTTTGAGCAAACGCCAACGTGCCGCTATCTGACCGAGCGGTTTACGTCGTAACAGCGTCGGGGCGGGGCGTGCTTCTCGTGCGCGTCGGTCCTGCCGCTTCAGTGCTGTTCAGTTGGCACCCTGGCGTCTGGCCGCGCCTATGCCAAAAAGAAACGGACACCACCCGAGGGTGATGTCCGTTCGCATACCTTAATGGCAAGTACCCCAACGATGGGGCACCTGCAGCGTGTTGGTCGTTTCGTCGCTTAGTCGTCAAGCGGCTCGACGCGCACGGTGATGGTAGCTTCCACGTCGGAGTGAACAGCAACCGAGGCTTTGTAGACGCCCAGCAGTCGGATGTCCTCCAACAGCTCGATGTTTTTCCGGTCGATCTCGAAGCCTTCCTTGCGGAGCTGATCGGCCACTTGCTGCGTGGTGATCGTGCCAAAGATGCGCTGGTCTTCGCCCACCTTGGCGCGCACCACCACTTCGGTGTCTTCGAGCTCACGCCGGACGTTCTGTGCCTCGTCGCGCTTGTGGGCGCGCTTCCGGGCCTGTTGGCGGAGGGTTTCCTCACGCTGGCGGATGGCGCCCTTCGTGGCGAGGCTCGCGAGTCCCTGGGGGATGAGATAGTTACGGCCGTAGCCGTTCTTTACTTCTACGATCTCCCCTTCCTCCCCAAGGTGATCGACGTCTTGCTTAAGAATAACTTTCATAACGTTTGGTCGTCAGCGGTGCGGCACAGGGCCGGCACCCGATGAAACAAAAAGCGAGCGGTGCGGCCTACCGCATGGCGTCGTCCACGAAGGGCAGTAGCGCCAGATGGCGAGCCCGCTTCACGGCGCGGGTGATCTGCCGCTGCATCTTAGCAGATACCCCGGTTACGCGACGCGGCAGTAGCTTGCCCTGTTCGTTGATGAACCGCTGGAGGAATTCAGTGTCTTTGTAATCGACGTACTCTCGGTCTTTCGTAGCCATAATAATGTACTGGTAGAAATTGGATCAACACGGGAAGGAGGGCGGCAGGTGCTACTCGTCGTCCTCAAAATCGTCGTCGTCATCGTCGGCCTCCATTTCCGCTTCGCGGGCCGCTTGCTCCTTGGCCGCTTCGGCCTGAGCGCGGGCGTATGCTTTGCGGTCTTCGTGGCGCTGCCGTTCCATCACAGGCGTGACGCGCAGCGTGAGGTACCGGAGGATGTCGTCGTCGATCTGGAGCGCGCGCTCGAGGCGCTGTACGGTCTCCTCTTCGCCTTCGAAGTAGAGATTCACGTAATGCCCGTTGCGGCGCTTTTTGATGGCGTAGGCCAGGCGCTGCGAGCCCCACTCATCCACTTCTAACACCTCGCCGCCATGCTCCTGGATCACGTTGTTGACCCGGCGGACGGCGTCCTGGATTTGCTTCTCATTCAGGACCGTGTTGATGATGTACGTCAGTTCGTACTTGTAAGTCGTTTGTTGTTCAGCCATGGATTACCCTATGGAATGACGGTTGCGTGAAGCACCAAGTCATGCCCCATCGAGATGCGATGGAGCAGGGAGTGCGAGCAGAGTATCACGCCTGCCCGGTAGCAGGGATCCAGTCCGGCCATGAAATATCCATGAGCCGAAGCTGCTGCTGCACTAG
>LKNB01000002.1 GCA_001564055.1 Rhodothermaceae bacterium Tc-Br11_B2g6_7 | reverse complement strand
GCGCATAACCGCAATCTAAACGATCGCTCGGGTGAAACTCAACCCGAGGCGAACGCGCCAGGTTGCGTACAGCAGCGTGCCCGGACCGAACGAACCGATCCGCAGGGCTACATCGCCATTGTGAAATAATCCTGCCGTTCATCCTGATGGAATTTCAGGACGCTTGCCCGGGTTAACAGGATGAGCGTCTTCGAGGCCACTTGCAGCGAGAGATCAGCCATGGAGGCAAACTGATCGACCGTGATGTGCCCATAGGAGTCGAGGTAGCGCATGAGCAGCTTTTCCTTCTCTCCAAATTCGAACGCCACGCCATTCGGCGTCGCCTCGGCCTCCATGAGGGCCACCGCCTCTGGACTGGCTTCGACGCTCATGTCGCGGATGCGGACGTAGGCGGTGCGTTCGCCCTCGGGGGTGGTGGGCAGCAGGAAGTGCGGCTTGGTGGTACTCTGCGGCACGTTCACGATGATGACGAAGCGCCCGTCCTCCACCGCCGTGAGCTCGGTCGAGAACCGGACGGGCGGCGCGCAGAGCGTATCCAGCGCCCGGCGGAGCGCAAACTGCTCTTCCTCAGCGTCCCGCACGCCAACCAGCCGCCCGCTGTCCGTGACCCCCAGCAGCAAGCGCCCCCCGTGCGTGTTGGCCAGCGCAATCACTTCCTTGGCAATCCGGGCGGGCCGAGGAACGCGCCGTTTAAACTCTAAATGCGTGCTCTCGCCGAGCGCAACCAGTTGCGCCAGGTCGCGCATGGAAAAGTCGGAGACCACGCGACGCTGGTGTTCAGGCAAACGTGACATGTGGAACGATCGTGCTTGAAGAAAGGAAAACGCGGAGACCTGGCGATCAGTCAGCGGATAGCACGCACGATACCTCCAAAGATAATGAGTGAGACGCTGTGTCTTAACAACACAGGGTATTTGCTTCTAAAACACGGGCTTCCAACGAGGTAATCCCTGGGATTGCTCCCTGCTTCCGTCCACCGGCTCCCTACGGCTGCAGGCGCCGGCGCTACTGCGGCGGGGTCCCTACAGCCTGCTGCAGCTCATCGGGCAACCAGTCCTCGTGTTTAGCACTACGCGTCATGAGTTCCTCTACGGCGATGGTGGGGTCCTTTTGTTTAAACAGCACAGCATGCACCGCTTCTGTAATCGGCATCTCGATATTTTCGCGCTGCGCCAGTTGGTAGGTAGACTCGGTGGTGCGAATACCTTCCGCGACCATCTGCATGTTACGGGTGATGTCGTCGAGGGCGTGGCCGCGGCCGATCTGCTCGCCTACATGGCGGTTCCGGCTGTGGCTACTCATACACGTGACCACCAGGTCGCCCATCCCCGTGAGCCCGGTAAACGTGCGGGGTTGCGCGCCGAGCGCGATCCCCAGGCGCTGAATTTCGGCGATGCCGCGCGTGATCAGCGCCGCCTTCGCATTGTCGCCGTACCCAATGCCGTCCCCAATCCCAGCAGCGATGGCCAGGACATTCTTCACTGAGCCCCCGATTTCAACGCCCCGTACATCGTCGTTTGCGTAAACGCGCAGGCGCGGTGACATGAAGACTTGCTGCACCACCTCTGCCACGGCGGCCGACCGTGCGGCAGCCACCAACGTGGTGGGGCGACGATCGGCGACTTCCTCGGCATGGCTTGGCCCGTAGAGGGCAACCAGTTGCTGCTCGGGCACGGTAGGCAGCGTCTCTGCCAGGACGTCCGTCATCGTCAGCAGTGTGTCGTTTTCGATGCCCTTGGCCACCGACACAACGACGGTGCCCGGGGCGGCATGCGGCGCCAACTGCTCCGCCAGGGCCCGTACCGCGTGCGAGGGGGTAGCCACCACCCAGAGGGTATGGTCACGCGCTACAGCTGGCAAATCATGCGATAGGCGAAGGGCCGGCGGCAGCTCAGCCTTTGGTAGATAAGGCGCGTTACGCCGCGTCTCCCGCATAGCCTGTATCGCCTCCGGCCGGCGGGCCCAGAGCGTGGTGCGGTGCCCCTGCTCCACCAAACTCATGGCCAGGGCTGTGCCCCAGCTACCAGCCCCAAAGACAGCGATGTGTGGAGCAGATGTTGAGGACTCGGTCGTTGCCATAAAAACTCAATCTTCAGTGAATACCTAAACTGAACCATCACGCCGGTGGCACACGCTGTTGCCTCAAGGTAGGCAATGGCTACTGCTGCTCCAGTTCCCCGCGCCCAATCATGCCTTTAGCCGGACGGAACGACTTGAACTGGTTTTCCTCCCCGGCCAGCAACCGCTTAATGTTCGACCGGTGGGCAAACACAATACCCAGGGCGAGAAGCACACCCACGATGAGGATGCTCGGGTCCAGATCGGCACCGAACCCGTACTTCTGGATGGCAGCCGTGACCGGAAAGGAGATGGCGCTCAGCATAGAGGCCAGCGACACGTAGCCGGAAGGCAGCAGCACCGCTACAAAAACAGCCATCACGATGAGCATCGTAAAGGGCGTAATGGCGAGCAGCACGCCAGCCGTGGTGGCCACGCCCTTACCGCCGTCAAACCCGAGGTAGAGTGGAAACATATGCCCCAGAATGGCCGCCAACCCAGCCAGCAGTGCCACCACGGTGTCCAACTCCCAGGCCCCAAAAGCAGGCAATGCGTCTACCCGGATCAGCGCAAGCACGCCCGCTGCAAACGCACCCTTGCCCATATCAAACGCCAGTGCACTGGCGCCGACCTTCCAGCCCAGCACGCGAAACGCGTTGGTGGCACCAGCATTGCCGCTTCCGTGGTCGCGCACGTCGATGCCGTGCACCAGCTTGCCCAGCCACACGCTCGAAGGAATCGAGCCGATGAGGTAGCTAAGCACGAGAATAAGAAGAAGCGACAGCATGAGGAGGATGTCGATCTGATGAGGAGTCTAAAAGGGCCCACGGTGGAAGCACTCCCGCAGCGGGCCTTCATACGCGCCACTGTGCCGGATGTATCCGATTCCGCGGCAACCTGCGCGGAGGCTATACGGCGGACTGTACTTGCCCTATCCGCACAGGCTGCTCGCCATGTGCTTCAAGTACCTTTACAGCGGCTGGGACGCTCTGGGGGCGCACGACAGCGATAAGGCCGATTCCCAAGTTGAACGTCTGCCGCATGTCGCCTTCTGGCACATCGCCCAGGGTCTGGATCAGGTCGAACAGCGCCGGGCGCTCCCACGCCGCATAGTCAACGACCGCGGTCAGCCCGTCGGGTACCACGCGAGCGGTATTCCCCGGAATCCCGCCTCCGGTAACATGCACCAGGCCCTCGGCCAGTCCCTTGGTATGGAGCGCCTGGATCGGCTCCAGGTAGGAGCGGTGTACGGCCAACAGGGCGTCGCCGACGGACACGCCCTCAAGCGCCTCGGGCTGATCCTCTACCGAAAACTGTTCAAAGAGCACGTGGCGGGCGAGTGAGTAACCGTTGGTGTGCAGCCCGGTGCTGGATAGCCCCAAGAGCACATCTCCTTCCTCGATGGTGTGGCCATCCACGACGCGTGTTTTATCCACTACGCCTACAATCATGCCCGCCAGGTCGTATTCGCCCGCCTGATACAAGTCGGGCATCTCGGCCGTCTCTCCGCCAATAAGGGCACAGCCATTGGCCTTGCAGCCCCGCGCGAAACCACGGACGACGTCGAGCGCGACGTCCGGCTCCAACGTCCCAGTAGAGAAGTAGTCCAAAAAGAACAATGGCTGTGCACCACACACCGCGATGTCGTTTACGCAGTGGTTGACGAGGTCCTCCCCAACGGTATCGTGACGCCCCGCCCGAAAGGCGACTTTCAGTTTGGTGCCCACGCCGTCGACCGACGAAACGAGTACAGGCCTGTCGTACCCATCAAAGTCCGGTTCGAAGAACGCCCCAAACGCACCGATGTCGGTCAGCACGCCGGGCGTGAAGGTGTCGCGGACGAGCGGTTTGATGCGGTCGACCGTTTCGTCGGCTGCGGCGATGTCGACGCCAGCGTCTTTGTACGTAGCCATGTGTATAGGGGTATGAAGATAAGGAGGTTAGCCACTCAGCGCCGAGCGGCTGAACAGCGATTGCAGGCGAATACGCAGGCGATCGATGTGGCCGACCTGGATAGGGTTCGACCACACATCGAAATCGCGGCGTTCGATGCGCGCCAGGATGTCCAGCCCGCCAATCCAGTACCGCTTGTACGTGCCCCGGATGCGCCACGGCAAGTCGGCCGCCAGCGGCTCAGCCTGGGCCAGTTCGTCGCGGGCGCGGACCGTAAGCCGCCACAGCACGCGGCGGAGGGCCTCGTTCACCTCGCCCCGAAATAAGCGATGCTCTTCAATGTCATACGTTGCTAAGGCATTCAAGGGAATGTAGAGCCGCCCCCGCTGGACGTCATGCGGCAGCCGCATGAGCCGGCTGATGAGAAAGAGGGCACGAGCAAAGGCATGCGCATGCGGCAGCTGAAAGCGGTTGGCCATATCCAGCAGATGCATCAGGGCCTCGGCCAACTGGCAGACGCCGTCATGCATGAAGCGCTCAAGCTCGTCGTAGGTCTCAAAGCGGAGCTCTTCTCCCTCGCGGACAGCACTGCGGAGCTGCCGCGCAAAAACGTCCAGCGGCACACCCTGCGTGTCGGCATGCTGGTAGAGGCTTCGGGTAATTGATTCAGGCACATCGGGCAGCGGACGCTCCTCAAGCACAAGCGTGCGGAGGGCCTCCGTCGTGTGCTGCTGCCAGCCCGCCGGCGCCTCATTTGTGACCGCGTACCAGTCCCAGAACGCCTGTGCGGCGTTGCGCTGCGTCCCAGAGAAGCCGCCTGTGTAATACGGACGTGGGACAGCAGGAGGCGCAGCGGCAGAAGGCATGCAGATCAGCAGAGAAATAGCGGCACAGGTGTAGAGCCTGTACCAACGAAAAACGGGCGAGGGTTCCCCCGCCCGTTGGTTTGGTGGCTATGGCTGGAGGATCGGCCGATCCTATGCGTTCGACCGGTCTTTGACGACGTTAATGAGGCTTCCCTTCAACAGCATTTCGATCTCGCGAGGCGAGAGGTCATGCTCGGCCGTGTAGGTTTCGTCCTTGGTTTCATTGTAGACGTTCACCTTTGTGCCCGACTGAATGGCCGCCCGGGCGTTTTCCACGGTGAGGGTATCCCCTTCGTCGATGCGGTTGAAGTCATCCTCGTCGGCAAACATCAGCGGGAGGATGCCGAAGTTGGCGAGGTTTTGCCGGTGGATCCGGGCAAAGCTCTTCACCAGCTTCAGCCGGGTACCCAGCCAGCGCGGCGCAATGGCGGCGTGCTCCCGGCTCGACCCCTGGCCATAATTGGAACCAGCGACAATGGCGAAGCCCTCCTCCTGACGCTCCAGGGCGCGCTCGAAGAAGCTTTCATCCACGACTTCAAACACGAACTCCGAGATTTTCGGAATATTGGAGCGGTAGGGCAGAATGCGCGAACCGGCCGGCATGATTTCGTCCGTCGAGATGTCATCGCCTACCTTCAGCAGCACTGGCACGGTAAGGGACTCGGGCAGCGGCTCGAAGGATGGCAGCGAAACCACATTCGGGCCTTTCTCCAGCTCCTGCCGCTCGCCGTTAGTAGCCGGCGGCACGATTTGCTCCGTGTTGATGATGATATCCTCCGGCTCTTCCACGTGCGGATACGACATGCCGTACAGCTCTTCCAGATCCCGTGGATCCGTGATCTTACCCGTCAGCGCGGAAGCTGCGGCCGTTTCTGGACTCACAAGGTAGACGGCATCTTCCTTCGTACCAGAGCGGCCGGGGAAGTTGCGTGGCACCGTGCGCAGACTGATGCGTCCGGTTGCCGGCGCCTGCCCCATGCCGATGCAGCCGTTACAGCCCGCCTGATGAATCCGTGCACCGGCCCGCGTCAGCTTCTGCAGGTGACCCGTGTGCATCAGGTTTTCCAGAATCTGCCGGGACGTGGGATTCACGTCAAACGAGACGCGATCGTGCACTTGCTTGCCTTCCACAATGTCGGCCGCCACCGCGAAGTCACGGAAGCCCGGATTGGCTGAGGAGCCAACGTACGACTGGTAGATCTCCTGCCCCTCCACCTCACGTACGGGCACTACGTTGCCCGGGCTACTTGGCTTGGCAATCATGGGGACGACGTCATCGAGGTGGATCTCCTCGTGCACGTCGTACGTCGCATCCGGGTCGGCCTTAAGCTCGGACCAGTCTTCCTCTCGTCCTTGCGAGCGGAGGAAGCGCTTCACCTCGTCATCTGAAGGGAAAACCGTGCTGGTGGCGCCCAGCTCCGTGCCCATGTTGGCGATCACGTGGCGGTCCATGCAGCTGAGGGAATCCAGGCCAGGGCCGTAATATTCGATAATACGGTTGACGCCTCCATCGACATCGTGGCGCCGCAGCATCTCCAAAATCACATCTTTTGCACTTACCCAGTCCGGCAACTCGCCCGTCAGCTTCACGCCCCAAACCTCAGGCATCCGAATGGTATACGGCTCGCCCGCCATCGCCATCGCTACGTCGAGACCACCAGCGCCGATTGCCAGCATCCCGATGGCGCCGGCCGCCGGGGTATGGCTGTCAGATCCAATCAACGTTTTGCCCGGCACGCCAAACCGCTCCTGATGCACCGGGTGGCTTACGCCGTTACCGGGACGGCTGTAATGCACCCCATACTTCTTGCACGCGCTGCGTAAGAAGAGATGGTCATCCGGATTCTTGTAGTCGGACTGGATCAGGTTATGATCCACGTACTGCGCGGACACTTCAGTCTGGACCTGCGGAAGCCCCATGGCCTCAAACTCCAGCATGACCATGGTGCCTGTCGCATCCTGTGTCAGCGTCTGGTCCATCTTTAGCGAGATCTCCTCTCCCACCTCCATCTCACCGTCCACAAGATGGGATTTGATGAGTTTTTCCGTGACGTTGCGTCCCATGATACCATGACGTTTGTTGGTAAATGTCTATGGATCTATTCGAACAGACGTTTACGTCGAATGATGCGCCTCCGCCCGTACCAGGCAGGGCTTCACACATTTGTATCGGTTGCCGGTGCCACAGTAACCACGGCCTACCTCCGACGATGGCGCCGGGCGGCGGCGGAATTTTTGCTCGCACGTTCCCTCGCTGCTTCCTATGTTGAGCAGCGCCGCTCATTTTTGCACATGGCTAAGGGGCCGACTGCGTGGGGATGCTGAATTACATCTGGGCCGGGCTGATTGTGTTTAGCCTGGTGTTTGCACTGGCTACGGATACCCGGGAGATAGCCCAGGACCGTTACCGCAATGATGCGGCGCTTCCGGTTGAACTCCACTTCCCCGACGGCTATGCCGCTGATGCCCGGCGGCAGTCCGTGGAGGTGCGTATACGGCCGGAGGTCTACCAGGCCTTCTACGACACCGACGCCACCCCGGAGCGCGCGTACGATGGCACGCTCGTGCAAACCCAGGATGGGCGGCAGGTACGATTTGATGCAGGCGCGTCGCTACCCGAACCAATGGCAACCATCCGCGAAGTAACGGCGGGTTCGGACGGCGAACTGCGGGCAGTTCTGCAAGACTTCGTCCCTAACGGGCGCACGGTCGCGGCGTCGGTCGCCTTCGAGCCCGTCCGCTTTGTTAAGATGACAGCCATCACGCAGGCCGCTTTCGACTTCGCAGATACGGCCGTGAACATTATCATCGGGCTTATCGGCGCGCTGGCGCTCTGGCTGGGGCTGCTGCGCATCGCGGAGAAGTCGGGCCTGGTCGGCATCATCGTCCGGCTCGTGCGCCCCGTACTGCGCCCCCTCTTCCCCGGCGTACCGAAAGACCACCCCGCTCTCGGCGTGATTGCCCTGAACCTCTCAGCCAATATGCTGGGCCTGGGCAACGCCGCAACGCCGCTGGGCATCAAGGCGATGGAAGAGCTCCATAAGCTTAACGAGAGCGAAGACACCGCCACTGATGACATGGTGATGCTGCTGGCGATGAATACGGCGAGCGTGCAACTCGTCCCCCCGGTCTTGCTCGTGGCCATCATGGGACTGCAGATCAATGAGCTGATCTTCAGCATCATCATCGTCACCGGATGCTCGTTGCTCGTGGCCATCACGGCGGCCAAGCTGTTATCGAAGATGCGCCGCTATCGCGCGACGGACCCAAACCGTAAGACCGCGGTGAGGCTGGAAGAAAACAATCCCTCAGACGCTGCTGATGTGGATGATCCTGATGCTCCGCCATCAAACACCTGATTCACCCCCTGAGCTTAACCCAACGCTTCATTCCCTGATATGGAAACGTTTCGCAGTATTGTTGAACTCATGGCGGTGTTTGTATTGCCGGCTATCATTGTCGGGTTTCCGCTGTATGGCCTTTATAAAAAAGTGCCCGTTTATGAGGAATTTGTGGAAGGCGCAAAGGAGGGATTCAAGGTGGCAGTGCAGATTATTCCCTACCTGGTGGCCATTCTCTTTGCGATCGGCATGTTTCGGGCGTCTGGCGCGATGGAGTTTCTTGTAGAAGGTCTGCGCCCCGTCCTCAGCCTCGTAAATATTCCGCCCGAGGTGATCCCCATGGGCATCATCCGGCCCCTGACCGGCTCAGGGTCAGCGGGCGTAGTTGTCGACCTGATCAACACGTACGGAGAAGATTCTCTTATAGTAAAAATCGCCGCTACCATGTTTGGCTCTACCGAAACGACCTTTTACGTGATCGCGGTCTACTTTGGCGCCATCAACGTGCAGAAGACCCGGCACGCCGTACCGGCCGGGTTGATCGCGGACTTTACCGCTATGGTGCTCGCGGTCTACGTGGTGCAACTACTTTTTGGGTAGCCAGACCGGTCGCACGCGCCCACCAATGAGAAGAGCGAAGCACAGTCGGTCTGCGCTCCGCTCTCCGAGGCTTTGGTCTGGGGCGGCGTTATTCCACCGGGTTGACGGGCCTGCCTGAAAGCTACAGGTTCAGCATACTGTTTTCTGTGCCGTGCTCATTGGGCACGTACCCATCGGCTTCCTCGTCGTTACGCCACTCGGCACCGTCGACCCAGTACTTGAACTCGACATCGGTACCAGGCTTGAACGAAATCCGCTTCTTCCAGATGCCGTTGACCGGCTGCAGCTCCATGAGGTCGGCCTCGGGATCCCAGTCGTTAAAATCGCCAACAATAGCAATGCTCTCTTCGGCAACCTCAGCGGGCAGCGTGAAGTGAACGCGCATCGATTTTCCTGCAGGGCTTAAGTCTTTTTCAATCATGTGTAGGGAGGACCAGGTGTGGATTAAAGGGGCGTGCCGTGCGGCGCACGCACGATCACACCATAAGAACCGGTATAATCAGGCACGCCGTCAACTTCGCATCAGGTGGTAAGCGCTTCCACGCGAAAAGCTTAACGGAAAGCTCATATCAACTTCATAACGAGAGATCAGCGGAAGCGCTTTTGCGCGGTAGTGATGCTGTGCATGATGACGAGGAGCTGCAACCGGATCGCCTCCCGCAGGGGCAGCGGCGCCAGCCCAAACCTGGCCCGGACCTCCTCCAGCGCGTCGTCGGAGTCGGCAGAAGAGGCCAGGGCCAGCTCAGCCAGGGCTTGCCGGCACGCCAGATAAGTGGCCGGACGCCCGGGGGCATCGGTGCTGGGCGTGTCGGTTGTGGGGGTGATTCGGAAAAGGGGCAGCTCGGTCACCAGGCAAAGCGGGTCGCCGCCCAGGGACCGGACGAATTCCATGGAGCTCTGGTGGAAGCGGCGTGCCTCCTTCGGGTTGTTCTTGGCGCGGAAAAACGTCCGCATAGCCGTGCCTTCAGGTGTAGTATTGAATCCCGGGCCAAGGTAGAAGAAGCCCTTCTCCCCTTGGCGATTATGATCGTGGAGCCCAAGCTCCATCTGCTCTGCCTCGGCCTTGAGGGCGTCCTGCAGTGCTTCTGTGCGAAAGCCCCAGTGCCGTTCAATCAACAGGAAGAACCCTTCCGACACCCCCATGCCGTGCAGGCTAAGGTGCAGATCCATGGGCCCGTGGCGTCGCAGAAAGTGGCTGACCGCCCGGTTTTCGGGCCGCATGGTAGGAAATCCAAACTCCAGGTCATCCCCCGGCTTTTCCCGAACCCGTTCCTGCAGATAGGCCGAGAGCGATGGCCACGCGTCCATCCAGGACCGGTTGCGCGCCTCGCCGTCTGGATTGATGTGCGGTACAACGAGAAAGCGCACCTGCTGGAGGAGGTCCGCCAAGGCCTCCGGCGCATCGCAGGCGGCAAGCACAAGGGTGCGCAGCGTTTCGGGGCCAACCGGTTCGTCGGCGTGTGCCCCCGCGATGAGGCTTACCGTGAGCGGCCCCTCACCCAGCACCACCCCGCCCAGCGGCCGCCCCTCCCGGCTCTCGCCGATGTCGTGGAACGATGCAGGCACATCGGTATCGGCGCAGGCGGCGCGTATCTGCTGTAGACTTTCGTCATGGGTACGAAACGTTGGGGGAGCGGTGGCGGCAAGGGGTGAGAGCATGGCAAGTGAGGTCAATTCAATAAAAAAGCCGGCCGTACGCAAACCTGCTGCGTCCGGCCGGCCCATGGTGCATCCAGCAAGCAGCCCGCTTACGCGTCGCCGTCCAGGATGTCGTTAATGCGCACCAGCGCGTCTTGCAGGTGCAGCTGCGTGGTGCGGTCGTTGGCGCGGCGCTCGGCGCGCTCGATGTCAGAGCGCAGCGTCATCAGTTCGCCACGCACAAACGCGCGAATATCAGACTGCGCAACGTTCACCGGCGTAAAGCCGAGAAACGCCCGGAACTGCGCCGGAGGGGCACTGACTTCAGCCGTCATGAGGTTCCCCAGCCGGTCGATGTGCGTGCGCTGCAGGTTGCGGCGGAACGGATCGACAGCTTCGGCGCGGCTGAGCTCATGCCAGATGCCCTCACGCAGATCGGCCAGCATGGCCGGTGCGCTGTACGCGTCCGTACCCAACCGGGCTTCGGCCTCAATCAGGCGGGCCAGGCGCTGCGGCTCCATCAGCAGATTGAGCACCCGGGCCTGCCGGGTACGGATGCGTTCGATGAAGCCGCCGTGCTCGAGGCGTTGCACCAGGTCTTCCTCCAGCATCCATGTGGGCGTTTCAAACGCCTGGGCCTGCAGGAAGGCCATCGCGTCGCGTTGATACTGCGCGTCAACCACCTCGTACACTACGCCGTCCTGATCGTACGTCTTATGGTTCTCATAGACACCGCCGACGTAGCGACCCACATGACCCATGTAGAGGTCCCACTGGCCAATGAGGCGGTTGAAGATACCACCCGCCTGATCGAAGTTTTCGCCCTCGCGGTACGTCCATTCGATAATGTTGGGCAGGATGCGCTTCAGGTTTTCCACGCCCAGGCGGCTGGCCTCGATGGTATCATCGCCGAGGGCTTCGCGCTGGGACCGCGGATCGATCGGATTACCGGTCTGCCGGCCGTAGAAGTAGCGCGGGTCATCGGCGCGGGCCTTGATCCACTCGTTGATGATGGGCCGCTCCTCGTCCGGTGTGGACGCCTCGGGAATGGGGCGATAGCCAAACTCTACCGACCACAGGTCATACGGGCCGAGCTTCGCCATGAAGTCCGTGACACCGTCCTCGGGCTGAGCCACGTAGTTGAACCGGGCATAGTCCATGATAGAAGCCGCTGTGCCGTTGTTCGCAGTGTACGTTGGCGAGCGCAGCGAATCAACCGGGGTGGCGACGGCCGAACCCCAGTTATGCGGCAGGCCAATCGTATGGCCGACCTCGTGGGCAGATACGAACCGGATCAGTTCGCCCATGACCTCCTCTTCGAACTCGACGCCTCGGGCCTCGGGGTTCGCTGCAGCCGTCTGCACAAAGTACCAGTCGCGCAGCAGATTCATGACGTTGTGGTACCAGCCGATATCCGAGCCCAGGATCTCACCAGTGCGCGGGTCTACGGTACGGGGGCCGTAGGCATTCTGCGTCTGCGATGCGAAGTACCGAATCGTAGAGTAGCGGATATCCTCCGGGCTAAACTCCGGGTCTTCCTCAGCGGTGGGCGGGTCCTTCGCCATAATGGCGTTCTTGAAGCCGGCAGCTTCAAAGGCTACGTTCCAGTCCTCCACGCCTTGTTTCAGGTAGGGTCGCCACTGCTCGGGCGTGGCCGGGTCGATGTAGTACACGATGGGCTTCACGGGCTCCACCAGTTCACCCCGCTCGAAGGCCTCCATATCGCTTGGCTCCAGGCGCCAGCGGGAAATGTAGGTACGTTCCTCCGCGCGCTGGGTATCGCGACCAAAATCAACCTGCTGTATGCTGAAGAAGCCCACCCGCTCATCGGCCAAACGGCGCTGCATGGGCTCGGCCGGGAGCAGCACCATCGACTGATTCATCATCAGCGATATGGCGTTGGTGGAGCTATTGGAGGGCGGATTCTGCGCCTCGTAGGTGAGCAGATGCCGCACCTCGATGTTTTCTGGGAAGCTGCGCACGGATTCCAGATACGTCCGTGACGCGTCCAGGCGACGCACCCCGTAGGCTGACCGGCGGCCCTGCTGCAAGCCGAGCGCCGGGACGTCCGATGTGTACAGGCTCGTCACGTCGATCACAACGCCCTCCTCGTCCTCCGAGAGGGCCTCAATATCGAACGACATGATGATTGGTTCGAAGTTGGAGTTGCGCACGGCCTGGTAGATGGGCGTGTCTGGATCAGCCACGTTGGAGTACTGCGCCACACGCAAGAGTACTTTGTCAAACTGCCGCTCCCAGCGCACGACTTGCTCATTGGCCTTTTCCCCACCATAGCCGATATTATCGGCTGTCTGGGCAATACGCGTCACGAGGAGCATCTCCTTGCCCAGCAGCGAGTCGGGGATCTCGTAGTACAGGTTGTCGTCGATGCGATGGCTGGTGAACAGGCCCTCATCGCTTTCAGCCGCATCCGTGATCACCTCACTGTAGGGCGTGAAGGGCGTATCGTTCGTCTCTTGTTCAGGTTCTGGGGGAGCATCGGTAGCCGCCTCCTGTGCACCGGTGCAGCCTGCAAAAAGCAGGGTTACAACGAGCATCAGCGCAGGCAGGCGCAGATTGGTACCAAAAGTCATGGGGTATGAGGTTAAGTCATGGAAAACATAAAACCGCACGCGGTGCGCATCCGGTCTGCACAGTGCATCAAACCACATTGAGGCCTAAAACGCAACTCGGCGTGGCTGTAGGGACGCTACGGGCGAGCCAGGTCGTCGGTCACGGCAATGAGGCGGTCGGTGTTGCGTTGGGGATCACGATAATAGATAAAGGCGGTGTACTGCGAGCGCTGTGGCGGTAGGCCCTCGGCGAGGCTCCGCATCTGGCGATCCCCGGCCCGCACGTAGCGGTATTCGTACTCGCCCTGCTTAAGTGTTGCCACCCCCACATACCGGTCCGCTGCGGCGTCCCATGTAAGCGTCGGGGCCTGGTCGTTCGCCGTCCAGTTGTTGAAGCTGCCCACCAGCACAACGTCTCCGTTGATGGGCTCCTCCTCAGGTGGTACGTACTGGAACGTGGCCTGCACGTACTCGCCGTTGGTTTCGGGGCTGGGCACATCACGGACCCGAGAGATTACCGGTTGGCCGTTGAGCGGTACATCGGTGCCCGGGTCAGGAAAGCGCGCGAGGTCAGGCGCCAGGCGTACGCGAAAGGGTACCGGCGCCCGGTCAACCGTCTCAATCTGCCGGGTCGTGCGCAGCGCCCGTAGATCCAGTCGGTAATCGCTCCCTACCGGCGCAAAGCTTTGCCGCCGGTCCAGCTCGAACTGAAGCGTCGGTTGGTCCATGAGCTGCGGGCGGTCGGCACAGCGGGTGCGGTTCACACGACCGTCGCGAATAAAGCACGCTGTGAAGTCAAAGACGCGGCCTTCCAGGTCTCGAGGCGGGCGTATGCGTACCAGCGGCTGGACGGCCAGACCGTTGAGGCCGGCCACAGGAATCCTATCGAACCGGAGATCGATACGCCCTTCCTGCTCGGAGACGAAAAAGGCGCGCTCAAATAGTACAGCCTCCTCATTGCCCTGCTCGGTCACCCGGACGATGTAGTTCCCGCTTACCGTGAAGCCAATACGCTCATTCGGAAAGGTGTAGGTGTAGTGCGTATAGTTCACCTGGGTGGCCTCTGAGGGCTGATAGTCCGTCAGGTCATCCCGCTGAAACCCGCGCATGTACTCGCTTGGCGAGAGCCGACGCTCCCAGAGGCGCGTGGCCTGATAGAAATGGACATTCAGCGGGCGCCCCCGGGGCTCCATAAGATCAAACGAAAGCTGGAGCTGCTCCCCCGAGTTGAGCGTTATCACCGGAAGCTGGGCATCGACCGGGATGCTGCTTCGCTGCTGCCGGGTGGGGTGCAGGCGGATGGTGCGGAAATCGGTCGCGTCGGAGGCCATGTGGGGCGCAATATCCTCCGGACCGGCGGGCTCCTGCCTAGCTCCCTCGTTGTCCTGTGTACTGGCACATCCAGCAAGCAGCAGCATCAGAACGATGGCCCAGCTACTTTTGCTGAAGCTACGATACCAGCCCGACCGGTGAAACAGCATAGCGAGGTAGACGAGCAAAGAAAGCGCGAAAGGCGGTCGGGTACATGCGTCAGTATAACGAATTACGAACTCCATTTTGTATATCCTCTGATGAAGACGCTTCGGGCGGCGCATCAACCCACGACAGAAACGCCTGGAACGCCTGCGCTTCCGCCGAGGCTTCAGCGGCCCCCATCGCACGAAACGCGCGGCTCGCCATCGCGGCTTCTGTCTGGGCCTGAGCCAGCGTCCCGTGCCGGTAGGCCCACATGGCGCGGTGGGCATGCACCTGCGCCTGCAGTCGCCGCCCGGGCCCAGCCGTCAGGCCAAGAGCGTCTCTCCCATCACGGCCGGAAGCTGCGGCGTGTAGCGCGCCCTCCCAATCCTGAGCATCTGCCAGAAGGAGGGCCAGTAGAAAGCGCCCAGGGGTACGCCCATCAAGCGCCATAGCCAACTGTTCTGCGCGCTCAGGCGGTGGGCGCACCGGTTGAAGGGCGAGAAACACATCCGGGACGTCGGTGAGCGCCCGCTCCAACTGGAGCTGCATCCACAACGCGTGTTGATGAACCGGTAGCCGCCGTAGCAACGTGTCGTATTGCTCAGTGGCCTCGGTCCCCCTCCCCATTATGGCGAGCGCCTGGGCATAGCGTAGCTGCATACGCCAATCCATGCTACCCCGGCCTGTCGGTTCGATGCGCTCCACTACCGCTTGCGCCTCCCCCGCTGCTATCTGGAACGCCGCCCAGAGCGCCTGTGCGCCAGGATGCGCCGGCTCGTGGGCCAGTGCCTCAAGCACGTAGCCACGCGCCTCGTCGAATCGGTCATCTGCCAGGGCCGCCTGTGCCTTGCGGTAGACCGCGGTGGCGGGCGGGAGCTGAAATGGGCACGGCTGTTCGAACACCGAAGGGCGTGCAAACCGGGCAGCCATCACGGGACGCGCTGCTCGACTTACGGAAGGGCGCTCGGCCAGAAACGACTGCCACTCGGCCGTCAACTCGGGCAACGAGCGGCCGTACGCCGACGTAAAATCTGCCCAGGCGTAGGCCTGCTTGAGTGGTGCTGGACCGTAGGTGTCGAGTAAATACTGTACGAATGAGCCCATCACGGTATACGACACGGCCCCCCGCCCCGTCCAGAACCCGAGTGGGGACAGCCGTGCGGCCACGTCGGCCGAAAGGTCGGGGTTAAGCGCGTCGCGTGCTCCGCCCGGTGCCGCTACCTGCGCTGCTACCACCTGATCGTGTACGGAGGGCCGTCCGCTGGGCGGCTCCAGTGCCACGGCCAGCCCCTCCACCAGCCCAACCGATACCGAGGCGCGCACGAGGGGAAGCCCGAACGGCCGTGATGCTACATGAGCGAGCTCGTGGGCAACCACCCGCTCGGCCACAGATTGCAGCACGTGAATCTGTGGCGTGGCCAGCCATACCGGGGCCGTGTTGGTGGTGCGGGCACCAGTCAGCGCTGCCTTCGTGGCTTCATCCGGATAGAGAAAGCTATGCACCGGTACGTCAAGCGTCACCTCCAGCCGATCCGCCAACCGCTCCACCTGATACGTGTGATACCGCGCCCAATGCGCCACCTCAGCATCGGAGAGCGCCTCCGGGTCGTAGTGTAGCACCACGCGATCCGTGGACACCCGGCCGGTGAGTTGCCGCTCCAGATGCGTCATCGATGTATTGAGGCCAAGCGGAGAGGCGAAAGCGTAGATGCCTGCGATAAGCAAGGCCAGCGCGCCTACCGCTGGCGGCCCCTGTATCCACCAGGCACGGGTGGCCGGAGCCGGAAATCCCTTCCGGAGCCACCGCCCGAACAGTAGCAGCCCAGCCGCCCAGCAAAGCGTAAGCCCGCGGAACCAGAATAGGCCTGGACGAAGCGCCAGCGTCTCGTCGTAAATCGGCCCCAGCACACCGCCGAACACGTGATTGTACGTGTAGAACTGGGGATGGAACCCCAGGTCGTACACCGGCCCCATGAGCATCAGTGCCACGCCTATCCCACTCAGCGACCAGCGAGCGCTCATCGGGCCCCAGGCGGTGAGAACGTAGGCCACGGCTACAGCAAACACCACAGTGACGACTGGAAAGAGCACCCAAAACAAAACCCCCTGAAGAAACCCGCAGGCGGGCGCCCATAGCAACGCTACACCAAACAATAGAAGCGGCCACACCAGGACCAGCGTCTGCCGCTGCCATACAGAGACGACAGATCTCCCCGACCGGAAGGAACCCACAGCCACCCAGCCCACCGTGAAGAAGGCAACGGTGGCCAGGACCGCCATGCTAAATGCATTGAGCTGATGGAGCAACGGCACCATCCAGCACAGCAACACGACAGCCGTGTAAATAAGCAGCGGCCCGAGGACTCCTCCGGCAACGCTGGTCCTGCCATTCAAACCGTCGGCCATACGAACTGAACCACAAGAAAAGGTCCTCCCGCGATCAGAGAATGCTAAACGACACGCCGACGGCCAACACTTCCTTCAGCTGTAGCGCGGCACTTACGTCGCGGTCATAATACGCTGTAAACTCGAAGCGCACATCTAAAAAGCTGTTGACGGACATCCGGATCTGGTTTTCCCACAGCATGTCTGGCAGGTCGTCCTGGTCGAACGCTGCGAAGAGGGTAAGGCCCGAGATGTAGCGGACGTTTTCAGCGATCTCTACATCTAATGCCGTGGTGGACTCCACGCCGACCTGAAACCGGATGAGATCATCCGGGTCAACGCCGTATAATTCGCGCAGGCGCGGGATTGCTACGATGGTTTCCTTTGCACCAACCCCGAGCCGCTGCTGAAACCACGACGTGGGTTCGTAGGTGAGGCCCACCGACTGGGTGAACGTGGCTGGTGAGAAGAACTCTGACACCTTTACCGGGGGGTCCCGATCTTCGCCGAAAGGATCGGAGCTAAAATTAAAGCCAGAGGCAAACTGCGTCCGTAACTCGGCTGATATCGTGGGTTGGAAGAGCTGGAAGAAGTCCTCCCCGCGGTAGAGAAAGGCCCCGGCCAACCGAATAATGTCCTCTGACTTGCGGAACGACTCGCCATCCTGGTTGATGAGGCCAAACCCAAGCCGCATGCGATACGACTGACGCCAGCTATTGCCGCCGCGCATCGCATGGCCATCGAGGCGCGTAGATACGGAGAACGAGTTTACCCCGCCTTCCGCCCAGTTCTGAAACCCTACCTGCGTGGCCGACAGATCGAACCGCAGCCCCGTCATCCACTCAGCGACGGACACCGTGTCAGCCGCCTGTTGCGCATCCGGCGCAGCTACCATGTCGACGTCTTGCGCTGACACGCGCGGCACGATGGCAATCAGTAAGGCATATACAATAAACAGTGCGAGCACACGAGCAGAGAGGGGCACAGCCGAGTAGTGTTTACTTCAGAGTATGGCGTGGGAGCAGCATGCCCACCCAGTATACAAAACCATCTGTATACAGTACCACCGAGGTGGGGGCACACAGGGTACATAAGCGAAAAGGCTATGCCGTGGATGACATAGCCTTCCGCGCAATCGCAATGCTTTCAGGCGATGCTTACAGCTCGTTCTTCTTAATGTCCTGTACTTCGACGCGAATGTCTTGCGCCTTCTTCTTCAGCTCCTGCATGACCTTACGAACGCGCGTGCCGGCGGCTTTTACACCACTGTTGTAGAACTTGTCAAAGTCTTCTTCGGCTTCGCCTACGAGGTCAAGAAGCTCCTGATACCGATTACTCATAAATTCCTCCTTATTCAACAAAGTATGGGAAGTGGAAAAGTGCGTGCCTTTCCGTTGGATCAGCGCAAAACATAGGGCACGGGGGCAGGGCTGTCAAGCCGTAGATGGCCATTTAAGCGGATATACGCGCAGGGGACGGCCGAATCTGGTCTATTTCATGGAAACTCTACCGTTGAACCCTGCGCCCGCGCAGCGAACCGGGCGTCAGGAGCAATTGCGGCGTGGACAGCAGCACCGAAATGCCCGCTTCAGCGGCCTGTCGGAGAGCTGCAGCGGCCGGCACCGCTTTGGCCGGTGGAAGATCTTCGATCGGAAGGGGCGCAGCGGACGCCTCTTCTGAGAGCAACGATCGACCGCCTTTCCGCACAAAGCCCACGACGGTCACGGTATCCTCAGCAAGGGCCTGCGCCAGCGCTGTGACGGCATCGCCCAGGGCCACCTCGCGGCTGCCGCCCGAGGACGGATCACGGGCCAGCGCCGAGACCACCGGAAGCGCCTCCTGCACCACAAGCTGACGCAACCACGCCACCGCTCCCACGCGTACGCCCGGGCCGTCATGGACCAGCAGGCCGCGCGCGTCCCCCGGGATGCTCACCGCAGGCAACACGGCATCCGTAAGCCGGTCGACAAGCTGCTGGTTGGCCTCGCGCGTGGCCCGGTCCACCACCGCGGCTTCCTGTGCGGAGGCCACCTGCAACACCCCGCCCGATCGCTCACGGAACAGCCCCTGCCCCTCCAGCGCGCGCTCCGCGGCCTCTCCACTGCCATGGATGAGCAGTAGTGGTGGTAGCTGCTGACGGTTGGCGCTCAACTCGCGCCCCAGCTCGTCTATGAAGAGGGGGTCAGCCAGGTGATAATCGTCGATGCACAGCAAATACATAAGCAGTCAGGCGTGGGTGGAGTGATCTATCGCACAGGCGCAAGCAACGCCCGCAGCTAACATTCGCTAAAGAGTGGGCCGGGCTCTTGATCCGCGGCGCTGCATCCCCGACCTTAGCTAACTGCATGTTCTCTCCGTCTTCCCTGCCCCAGCCCCTACCCTATGGCTGATTTTTGCCATCTCCACTGCCATACGCAGTACTCCCTACTCGACGGCGCCGCGCAAATCAAACAGCTCATCCAGCGCGCCCAGCAGCTCGAGATGCCTGCCGTCGGCATCACCGATCATGGCAATCTCTTTGGCGTGCCCGAGTTCTACACCACAGCCCGCCGAGCAGGCATTCAGCCGGTGATCGGCTCGGAGTTCTACATCACCCCCAGTGGGATGGATGACACGGACGACGCCACACGCTACCACCAGGTCCTGTTTGCCAAAGGGCGCACGGGATACCAAAACCTGATTCAGCTGTCCTCGCTCTCCTACACCGACGGCTTCTACTACAAGCCTCGCATCGATAAAGAGGTGCTCCGCGCGCACAGCGAAGGACTGGTCGCCACGACTTGCTGCCTCCAGGGCGAGGTGCTGCAGACCATCCTTAAAAAAGGCGAGGCCGCCGGGCGGGAGGTCTTCGAGCACTACCTCGATATATTCGGCGACGACTACTACATCGAATTACAGGACCATGGCATTGAGGAGCAGCATCAGTGCAACGCGGTATTGCTGCGCTGGGCCAAGGAATACGATGTAAAGGTGCTCGCCACCAACGACGTCCACTACGTCAACCAGGAGGACGCCGAGGCGCAGGACGTGCTGCTGTGTCTGCAAACCGGGAAGGACTACAACGACCCCAACCGGATGCGCTTCGAGAACGATCAGTTCTTTCTGAAGAGCACCGAAGAGATGGCCGCGGCGCTCGATTCGGTACCGGCGGACATCCGGCAGGAGGCCATGGAAACCTCCCGCGAGATTGCCGACAAGTGCAAGTTTGAACTGCCCATGGGCGACCTGCTCATGCCCCACTACCCCATTCCGCAGGATTTTGATAACGACATGGATGCCTACCTGCGGCATCTCGTGTATGAGGGCGCTCGCCGTCGGTATGGAGAAATCACAGAGGAAATCCGCGAACGGCTCGACCACGAGTTGGGGATCATCAAAGAGATGGGCTATGCGGGCTATTTCCTCATCGTGCAAGACTTCACCGATGCGGCACGCGACCTTGGCGTGCGCGTGGGACCGGGGCGTGGCTCGGCCGCGGGAAGCGCCGTATCGTATGCCCTTGGCATCACCAACATCGACCCGCTGACGTACGATCTCCTCTTTGAGCGCTTCCTGAACCCCGACCGCGTGTCGATGCCGGACATCGACATTGACTTCGACGACCGCGGGCGTAGCAAAGTCATCGACTACGTGGTGCAGAAGTACGGCCGGGAAAACGTCTGCCAGATTGTGACCTTCGGGACGATGGGCCCACGCTCCGTCATCCGCGACGTGGCGCGCGTGCTGAACATCCCCCTCAGCGAAGCTGACCGCATCGCGAAGCTTGTGCCGGATGGCCCCGGCGTGGACCTCGACTCGGCCCTGAAGGAGGTGCCCGAGCTGCGGCAACTCAAGCAGCACGATGACAAGCAGGTGCGCCGTCTGATGCATTACGCCGAAGTGCTGGAAGGCTCCGCCCGCCACACCGGGGTACACGCCGCCGGGGTCATCATTGCCCCGGGCGAGGTGAGCGAGTATGTGCCCGTGGCGGTGGCCAAAAGCAAGGGCGAAAAGACCATCACTACCCAGTACGACGGCGACTGGGTCGAGAAGTTTGGCCTGCTGAAGATGGACTTCCTGGGCCTGAAGACGCTGACCGTGCTCAACGATACGTTAGATCTTATCCGCGAGAATCACGGGGTAGACATCAACCTGGATGAAATCCCCCTCGATGACGAGGCGACATACGAACTCTTTCAGCGGGGCGAAACCGTAGCGGTGTTTCAGTTCGAATCGGAGGGGATGCGTGAGTGGCTGCGCAAACTACAGCCCACCTCCATCAACGACCTCATCGCCATGAACGCCCTGTACCGGCCGGGGCCCATGGACCTCATACCGGACTACATCGACCGCAAGCACGGGCGCGAAGAGGTGGCCTTCCCCCACCCCCTGCTGGAAGACATCCTGGAGCCGACCTATGGCATACCCGTCTACCAGGAGCAGGTCATGAAGATGGCCCAGGTGATGGGCGGCTACTCGCTGGGGCAAGCCGACCTGCTGCGGCGCGCTATGGGCAAGAAGAAGCAGAAGGAGATGGACAAGCAGCGCGAGGTGTTTGTGGCTGGCGCCGCCGAGAAGGGCGTGCAGGAGCAGAAGGCCCACGAAGTCTTCGATATGATGGCCAAGTTTGCTGGCTACGGTTTTAACAAGAGCCACAGCGCAGCCTACTCCGTCGTCGCATACCAGACCGGCTACCTGAAGGCCCACTACCCGGCCGAGTTCATGGCTGCTGCCATGACCAATGACATGGGCGACACTAAAAAACTCACGGTGGTACTGGACGAGGCGCAGCGTATGGGTCTTGACGTGCTGCCGGCTTCCGTGAACGGCAGCGAAGCCCGTTTTAACGTAGAGGACGGACAGATCCGCATGGGCATGGGCGCCATCAAAGGCGTGGGCCTCGGCGCTATTGAGGAACTCGTCGACACCCGTGCCAAGGAAGGACCGTTTGAGACCATCTTTGACATTGTGACGACGGTCAACTTGCGCACCGTCAACAAGAAGGCGCTGGAGAGCCTGGCCCGGGTGGGCGCCATGGACGACCTTGAAGGGCATCGCGCGCAGTTTGTGGAGGCGCTGGACGATGCGGTACGCTACGGACAGAAAGTGCAGGCGGACCGCGCTGCGGGGCAGAACTCCCTCTTTGGTGACGCCTCATCCCCCGGCACCACGATGGAACCCAACCTACCGGTGGTCGAGCCGTGGTCCACGGGGCGTATCCTGAAAGAAGAACGCGAACTGACCGGCATGTACGTGTCCGGGCATCCCCTGGACAAGTACCGGCCCGAGATTGAGGCGTTTGCTTCTGCCCCTCTCGGCGACGCCGATGCGCTCTTTGACCCAAATGCAGTACCTGATGATGACCAGCAAAATGGCCGCTACGGCCGGCAAAAACCCTCACACACCGTGTTTGGCATCGTCACGGAGGTGCAGCAGCGGACCACCCGCTCCGGCAAGCCGATCATGTTTGCGCAACTCGAAGATTACACCGGGCAGGCCGAGCTCGTGTGCTTCTCCAGCATTCTCGATCGCGTACAGCAACACCTGACCGTGGATAACATCGTGCTGGTGCGTGGCGAGGTGGAGCAGCGAGGCGGCGGCACGAAGATCCTCGTCCGCGAGGTCATGCCCATGTGGCAGGTGCGCGAGAAAATGGTGCGCAATATTATCCTCACGATCGACCGCCGCCGCGTAGGCGCAGAGCACATGAACCGCCTGCATCAGCTGTGCGACCGCAACCGTGGCAACACCCGGCTCTTCTTCGACGTCGTCGATCCCCAACTTCCCGCAGGCGTCCAGCGGGTCCGGGCGCGCAGCTGCGTCGTGGACGCTTCGCCTGAGTTGCTTGATGGGATGGCCTCCCTCTTTGGGCGGCATGCCGTGACGCTCGAAAACGAGGAGTAGGAATACCCATGCTGCCCTGCTCGGCCAGCGAATAGCACAATGGCTGGCCGCGCGCCCTTCACACACAAAAACGCCCCGTCACCAGAACCGGCGACGGGGCGTTATAAGGGGAGGCGCCACGGCAATCAGCCGCAGCACGTGACGCGTTACACGAGGTACACGTCCTTGGCGTTGAGCCCCTTGGGGCCTTCCGCGACTTCGTACTCTACGCGGTCACCTTCGTCGAGGGCCTTAAAGCCATCTACGTTGATTTCACTAAAGTGGACAAACAGATCCTTGCCGCCGTGGTCCGGGGTGATGAATCCATAGCCTTTGTCGTTGCTGAACCACTTGACGGTTCCTTGTTCTCGAGCTTCCATAATTCGCTGCTTTTCAAAATGATACTGTTACGCGGTAGTATCGCCTTTCCTTCCTTCGTGGACACATACCGCGATGCCTGAGCGTCGCTCAAGAGTCGCTTGCTGCCAACACGGTTGGAAAACCGACGTTACGCCGGGTCAGATTAAGCTGTGATACCTACCTTAATGAATTTGGGCTAACAACACGCCATTCTGTTTGTTACCACGTGTGCCATGGTGCCTGTTGGAATCATAAAATTTACACACATTATCCTTTGGGGGCACCACGTGGAGTAGTGCCGACATTAAGCCCACGGATACGCCATCGCGAAGCAAAAAAGCGCCCCCTCCAAAAGGAAAGGGACGCCGGTTGTGCAGAAGCACTGGGGTAGGTGACCAAATGTGACGAGTGCACGTCCTCAGGCAAGCACATTCACGTCCTGGGCATTTAGGCCCTTCGGTCCTTCACCTACCTCATACTCTACGCGGTCGCCTTCGTCGAGGGCTTTGAAGCCATCGCTGTTGATTTCGCTAAAGTGGACAAACAGATCCTTGCCGCCATGATCTGGCGTGATGAATCCGTAGCCCTTTTCGTTGCTAAACCATTTGACGGTTCCTTGCTCACGGCCTTCCATAATTGCTGCGGTGTCAAGTGATACATGTAGTGCGGCAGCAGCAGCCTCTACTCGGTCCTGCGTGGACTACAACATTGCCAGGGACAGGCCCGGGCCGATAGATACGTCAAAGAAGACGCGCGGCCTTCTTTTCTCCATGTAGGGGGAATAGTGCGGTACTACCTTAATGGATTCTTAGTATACGCCGCGCGCTTGCCCATAGTCAAGTCCGATCCCTGCCACGGGCCGGGGACGTCGACCACCAGTGGACGCAGGCCTACCCGTAAAGCGGACGAACCATTGGCTCACGCCTGCATCTGTTCATCCAGATTGTAGCGCTTCCGCTTTTCCCAGAGGGTTTTCTTAGAGATGCCAAGCACTTCGGAAACCTCCGCATACGTAGCGTCCATCGTCTCCAATGCGTGTTTGATGTAGGCGCACTCCAGATCCTCCAGGGTCCGGCCTTCAGGAAAATGAAAGGCGCCGGCACTGCTTGAGGCCAGCAATGCCTCGTCGGGGCCACCGAGGGAGAGGTCGTCGGCATCGACCTGAGGACCCGTCGCGAAGATGGCGGCCCGCTCCAAGACGTTCCGCAACTCGCGGACGTTGCCCGTCCACGGATGGGCCTGCAGGCGTTCTTCTGCCGCTGGTGTAAACCCTTCGAGACTACGCCCCAGTTCGTCGCTAAAGGACAGAAGCACGTGCTCCGCGATGGCCAGCACATCGTCACCCATCCGGCGCAACGGCGGTAGGTGCAGGTTGACCACATTGATGCGATAGTATAGGTCGCGCCGAAACTCCTTGTCGGCCACACGCTGGACGAGATTCGCGTTGGTGGCACACAGGATGCGCGTGGTCACGCGGATATCGTCCACGCCCCCCAGCCGCCTGAACGTGCGGCTCTCCAGAAACGAAAGGAGCTTGGCCTGGAGCGCCATGCTCATCGAGTCTACTTCGTCAAGAAATACCGTTCCTCCATCGGCTACTTCCAAGAGCCCCGGCTTACTGTCGCGCGCATCTGTGAATGCTCCTTTCTCGTACCCGAACAGCTCGGCCTCCAGCAGATTATCCGGAAGAGCCGCGCAATTAATGTCCATGAACCGCCCGGCATTGTAAGCAGACGTATCATGAATCGTGCGTGCCACGAGGTTCTTTCCGGTCCCCGTTTCGCCGCTGATAAGGACGATTGTGTTGGGTACATCCTGCAAGGTCTGGATGGTGTCCCGAACGCTCTGGATGGCTGCACTCTCCCCCAGGATGCTATCGAGGGTGTGGGAGGCCGCCACATGATTCGTTTTTTTCTTTGGCTTCCGCGTCCGTGCGGCGTTGGCCGGCGTCTCCGACGTTTCTGCTGCCGGGGTCGTATCGTAGAGGGCCAGCGCCTTTTTCAGAAGCGCGCGCATCTCCTCCAGGTTCACGGGTTTCTGCAGGTAGTGAAACGCGCCCAGCCGCATGGCCTCAACAGCGGTTTGAACCGATGAGTGAGCCGTCATAATGAGAACAGGGAGTGACAACTCACGCGCCTTAAGCTCTTCAAGAAGCTCGATCCCGTTCATATCGGGCATCATCAAGTCGGCGATGATGACGTCGGGAATCGTTCCATCGTCAATGGTGGTCAGCATATCCCCGGGGCTAACGAAGGCCTCGGCCTCAAAACCATCGCGCTGCAGTACGTTAACGAACAGTTGCCCAATCTTGGGCTCGTCATCGACAATGTATATGCGTTTTTTCATGAGGCAGAAGCGTCAGCGGGTGTGCACAGAGGGGAGCGCGGTGGTTGGGTAACTTTTTCCGCCCGAGATATGCGGGTAGCGAAGCCGGTGGCGTGCACCCGGGCGGCGGCCTTCGAGCCGGTTATCGTCTAAATGCGCCGATTTTAAATGGGTCGCGGCTCCGTTACAAGACGGATGGTCTGCACACCGGGTAGGCCCGCCAGGTCACGACCGGTAATTGCGTGACGCCCTGCGGGTGGTTTCACCAGACCTCATTATAGGAGCGCACACCGCCAGCTGAATACCGACCGGGCGGATCATGCCACTACCGATTGCATTCATCACGCGCCCGTTCCTAACTGTCCTTCGTGTTCATGTCTCGTCTTTTCCGTAGGTATCTGCCTGCCCTCCTGCTTGCCGCAGCCTTCATGGCAAGTTGCGGGCCTGCAGCGACGGAAGAGCCCACCGTAACGGACGACCTGGAGCGCCAGGTCTCGTTTAGTCCACCGGCAACCCGTATCTTCCCGCTGGCGCCGAACGTCACGGAGCAGATCGTCGCGGCCGGAGGCGCCGACCAGTTGGTGGCGGTAAGCACAGCAGACACCTATCCCCCATGGGTGGATGAGCTTCCCCGCATCGGCACGCTACCGCTCGATTTCGAAGCACTCGTAGCGGAGGAGCCCGACCTTGTGGTCGCCAATGCGGAGATCAACCCGGAGCGCGACGCGGAGACACTCGATGCCCTGGGCATCCCGACGCTGTTTCTCACCTACACGACGGTGGCGGACGTGCCGCGCACGATTCGGCTACTTGGTACGTGGCTGGGCACAGAGGCGGAAGCCGACGCGACCGCCGATACGTTAACGGCGCAATTTGATGCCTTTCGCGCCGCTGCGGACACCGTGAAGCATCGACCGCGGGTGCTCTTCCTGATTGGGGACGAGACGCTGTACGCCTATGGAGCGGGAAGCTATGTGCATGAGCTTATTGCCATGGCGGGCGGCGAGAGCATCACCGCCACCTTACCCGCCGCCGCGCCGGTGCTGAGCGAGGAGTTTGTCCTTACCCAGCGGCCTGACGTCATCGTGGGATCATTTGGTGAGGGGTACACCACCGCGGACCTGCTGGCCAAGCATCCCACCTGGGACATCGTACCGGCGGTGCGTGACGGGCGCGTGTACTCCATTGACGGGGCGCTCATCAGCCGACCCGGACCGCGGCTACTGCGCGGCGTGCAGGCGCTGCGTGCAGCCATTCATGGCGATACGCTCGACGTTCCCCTCTACCTGCCCCACCTTCCATGATACGCCCATCCGTACTTGCGGGCGGTCTTGTGGTGGCCCTTTCCGTGTCGCTCGGGATGGCCGTGGCCTTGGGGAGTACATCGGTGGCGCTCGGTGACGTGTACCATGTGCTGGCCTACCGCCTTGGATGGACGAGCCTGGGGGCGCCCGAGGGTACGGTGGAACGCATCGTGTGGGACCTGCGCCTACCACGCGTGCTGGCGGCTATGCTGGTAGGCGGGGGCCTCTCCATCATTGGCGTGGCGATGCAGACCCTGGTGCGCAATCCGCTGGCCGAGCCGTATCTGCTGGGCATTTCCAGTGGCGCCTCCGCCGGGGCATCCCTCTTTTACCTTGGCTTCTTCCCTGCGCTGGTCGCACGCACGCTTTCCATGCCCATCGCGGCGTTTCTTGGCGGACTGCTGGCCATCAGCATCGTGTACCTCGTAGCGCGCGATCGCTCCGGCCTCTCCGTAGCCCGGCTGTTGCTGGCTGGCGTGGCGATGTCTGCCCTCATGGCTTCCATCACGTCGTTCATCACCCTGGCCTCGCCAGAGCCCGACAAGCTGCGTGCGATTCTGTTCTGGCTCCTGGGATCGCTGAGCGGGATGCGCTGGGAGAT
Organism: Rhodothermaceae bacterium Tc-Br11_B2g6_7; assembly: GCA_001564055.1. GTDB lineage: Bacteria > Bacteroidota > Rhodothermia > Rhodothermales > Salinibacteraceae > Tc-Br11-B2g6-7. The sequence goes on along the minus strand of LKNB01000002.1, from coordinate 100,830 downwards.
GCTCATTGCGCCCACGCTGGTCACTACCTTCGGGCTGGTGGTGCTCATCGGCCTCGCCCGCCCGCTGGATGCCATGCTTGTGGGTGAGGAGCCCGCGCAAAGCCTCGGCGTGCGCGTCGAGTGGGCGAAGCGCGCCCTCATCGGGTTGGCGGCTCTTGTCACAGGCACGCTCGTGGCGATCTCTGGGGCCATCGGGTTTGTGGGCCTGATCGTCCCGCATGCGGTGCGCCTGCTGGTAGGTGTGCCCCATCGTCGGCTCGTACCGCTCAGCTTCTTGGCCGGGGCCCTGTTTCTCGTGTGGGCCGATCTTGTGGCGCGATCGGCCCTGCCCACGGAGCTGCCCGTCGGCGTCGTCACCGCACTCTGTGGCGTTCCTTTTTTCCTGATTTTACTTCGCCAAAGCGCGTATCGGTTTGGCTGAGTGGGCCACGTATGAGTCAAACACTATCCCGGGTCCAGCGTATAGCATTTTACTTTCACTAATTTCTGAAAGGGTGGCAATGGCGCACTCTAATCTGACCTCTCCGCAGCGGCGTGCAGCCCTGCTCGATCAGTCCGGCCCTCTCTCGCTGTTTGATATCCAGCGGGTGGTGGAGGATGAACTGCGGGCGTTTGAGCACCGCTTCCGCGAGGCCATGCGCTCTGACGTTGGCCTGCTCGACAAAATCACGCAGTACATCCTGCGCCAGAAGGGCAAGCGCATCCGGCCCACCCTGGTCCTACTCACGGCGAAGGCCTGCGGACAAATCAACGATACCAGCTACCGCGGCGCGGCCCTCGTGGAGTTGATGCACACCGCTACACTGGTGCACGACGACGTTGTGGATGACGCCGAGACGCGCCGCGGGTTGTTCTCCATCAATGCGCTGTGGAAAAACAAAATCGCCGTGTTGATGGGCGATTTTCTCCTGAGCCAGGGCCTCCTCCTCTCGCTGGAGAACAACGACTACCAACTGCTGCACATCCTCTCCGATGCCGTCCGGCGGATGAGTGAAGGCGAGCTGCTGCAGATCGAAAAATCGCGCCATCTCAACATTGATGAGGCCACCTACTTCCGGATCATCTCGGATAAGACGGCCTCGCTGATTGCGGCCTGCACGATGAGCGGCGCTTACAGCGCAGGCGCCTCTGACGAACGCCTCGCAGAAATGCGCCGCTTTGGCGAATCGCTGGGATTGGCGTTCCAGATTCGGGACGATCTGTTTGATTACGGGACCACCGACGTCGGCAAGCCTATTGGTATCGATCTTCAGGAGAAAAAGATGACGCTCCCGCTGATTTACGCCCTCCGCACAACGGATAAGCGCACGCGGAATCGCATGCTGAAGATCGTCCGTATGGACGAGAAAAGCTGGGCCGATATCCGCAAGGTTCGTTCGTTTGTGGAGGCCAACGGGGGCATCGCCTACGCACAGGATGCTATGCGTACCCATGCCGACGAAGCCCTTCAGCAGTTGGCTTCGCTCCCGCCTACGCCGGCCCGTGATGCGTTATCGGACCTTGTCGCCTTCACCGTCGCTCGTACCCGCTAAGCCTACCCCCCCTTCCCGTGGCTACGCTTCATCTACTTGGCACCGGCGCTGCCCTATCTGACCCGCACCGCACCACGACGATGCTGGCCGTGTCTAACGGCACCTCGTCTGTGCTGGTCGATTGCGGAGGCGATGCGTTGCAACGATTCCAGGCCGCCGGTCTGTCGCTCGATTCGCTTGACGCCCTCATCCTGACGCATGCCCACGCCGACCATGTGAGCGGCTTTCCCCTCCTGATGGAAAAGCTGTGGCTATCGGGGCGGGAACGCCCACTTCCTATCTATGGCATTGCCCAAGCGCTGGGGCAGGCGCAGCGCTCCTTTGAGACGTACGATACATCGGGTTGGGATGGGCTCTTTGCCGTTGCGTGGCATGAGGTCCCGTTCGAAGAACAAGCACCTGTGCTGGAGACGGAACAGTGGACCATTTCAGCATCCCCTGGCTCGCACAGCGTCCGCGTCGTAGGGTTGCGCATAGAGAGCCGTAGCTCGGGCGGCGTGGTCGGCTACTCGTGCGATACTGAGCCCAGCCCGGAGATCGCGCGCCTGGCCCACCAGGCGGATATTCTGGTACATGAGGCCAATGGAGAGTACCCCGGACACTCGTCGGCTGAAGGCGCCGCTTCAGTGGCGAAGCAGGCGGAAGCCGGGCGGCTGCTCCTGGTACACTTGCCGCCGGGCGACAAGACAGCCGACGTGTTTGCAGCGCGAACAATTTTCCCCCGCACTGACCTGGGTGAAGAGTTGGGAGCCTACCCCTTTTAGCGCACGGCCGCAGCGGCCTTGAAGCTCTCTGTAATGAGCATCGGCTATTCAAAGCCGCCACTGGATGGACAAGAGGGCATAATGCAGGAGAGCAAAGTTGTACACCTGCGGTACGTCCGCCCCTCCTTCCAAGACGCGGTATCCGACGTTCAGGGTCCACTGTGTGCTGAGATCGTAGCCTGCGGTGAGCGCCGCATCTACGGCGCGCCCAGGACCGCCCGCGAGCGCATCGGCCTCAAGGCGCACCTGCCATCGGTCAGCCGGCTGCCAGTGGGCCGCAAGGTGCACGAGCGGTAGCACCCCAAGGTCGTCGTCGAACGCGCGCTGGTCCCCCTGTTCGAGCCGCACTTCAGCATCGCGTATTTTAGCCGTCAAGCCGATGCTTCCCTGAAAGGAGTCCGTATTCAACAGGCGGTATCGATACGTGAGTCGGTACGAGTTGAACTGGTAGCGCGCATCGATGGGCGTATCGGCCGTGAACGTTTCGCCGGCAAACTGTATCGGAGCAGTGCGCGTGCCCGTTTCGCTAATTGCCAGCGGAGCCGCCAGGGCACGCACACTGTGGCGCGCCGTGATACCCCACGTCAGGGTAAGCCGTCCCGCCGGTGCAGCGCCGCGTCCCGTAAGGCCCGTCAGGGCAAACCGCGTGGCCGTCCCATCATTCGGCACTTCTACGGTATTCGACCCCTGCCAGACGGGTCCTGCTTCAGCTTCGATGGTGATGCCGACCTGCGCAGTAGCCATTGAGGGTAGCAGCAACAGGGCAAACAGTACAAGCAAGAGCGAGGGGTAGCGCATCGTTAGGGAACGCTGGAGACGGGGACATAAACACAGGCTTGTTTACGGCATATCCGGTGGGGCTGGTTCGATAAACGGTTGGCGATCTCGCATTCGTTTGCCATACCTGTAAAAAATATAGACGAGGGGCCGCGCCTCTGGGATGGCACGGCCCCTCGTACAGCTTTTCAGGATACCCCTTACTCTAATAGTTCAGATGGTCGAGGTCGCCGCCTGCCGCAGCCTTGCGCTTAGACTTAGCGGGCCGCTCAGCAATGATGCTCTCGGTGGTGAGCAGCAAACTCGCCACCGAGGCCGCATTTTCAAGCGCCGTCCGCGCAACCTTGGTGGGATCCAAGACCCCTTCGTCCAGCAGGTTACCGTAGATTTCGGTGCGAGCATTGAAACCGTAATCGCCCGAGCCTTCCCGAACGCGCCCGACCACAATCGAGCCTTCGAGGCCGGCGTTATGGACGATCTGGCGCAGCGGCTCTTCCAGCGCTCGGTGCACAATGCGTACGCCATGCTGCTGATCTTCATTATCCAGCGCCAGATTGTTGAGCGCTTCTTGCGCACGGATAAAGGCCACGCCACCGCCTGGCACCACGCCCTCCTCTACAGCCGCGCGGGTGGCATGTAGCGCATCCTCTACCCGGGCCTTCTTCTCTTTCAGTTCGATTTCGGTAGCCGCGCCAATCTTCAGCACGGCGACCCCGCCAGCCAGTTTGGCCAGGCGCTCCTGCAATTTCTCGCCGTCGTAATCACTGGTCGATGCCTCGATTTGCTGCCGGATTTGCTGTACCCGTGCCTTTATCTGCTCCGGCTCGCCAGCCCCATCAACCACCGTGGTGTTATCCTTGGTGATCACGATGCGCTGCGCCCGGCCCAGCGCTTCCAGGGTCGCGTTCTCCAGGCGATAGCCCTTCTCTTCGCTGATCACCGTGCCGCCGGTAAGAACGGCCAGGTCTTCCAGCATCGCTTTACGCCGGTCGCCAAACCCCGGGGCTTTGACGGCCGCTACGTTTAGCGTACCACGGAGCTTGTTAACGACCAACGTGGCCAGCGCCTCGCCTTCAATGTTCTCCGCCACAATGAGCAGCGGCTTGCTGAGCTGCGCCACCTTCTCCAGGATAGGCAGCACATCCTTCATCGTGGAGATCTTCTTGTCGTGAATCAGGATGTAGGGATCCTCAAGCACAGCTTCCATCGTGTCGGGATCCGTGACGAAATAGGGCGAGAGGTAGCCGCGGTCGAACTGCATTCCTTCCACTACGTCAAGAAGCGTATCGGTACCCTTCGCGCTTTCCACCGTGATGACGCCATCCTTGCCTACGCGGTCGAACGCGTCGGCCAGCAACGAGCCAATCGTGTCGTCATTGTTCGCGGAGATAGCCGCCACCTGCGCAATTTCGTCCTTGCCGTCGATCTCGCGGCTCTGCTCCCGCAGGCGGGCCACAACGGCCGTAACGGCTGCGTCTACCCCGCGCTTCAGGTCCATCGGATTGACGCCAGAGGTCACCGACTTCATGCCGGAGGTGAGGATAGCCTGCGCCAGCACCGTGGCTGTGGTGGTCCCATCCCCCGCTACGTCGCTGGTTTTGGACGCCACCTCTTTGACCATCTGCGCGCCTACGTTTTCGAGGCGATCGGCGAGCTCGATCTCCTTCGCCACCGTCACCCCGTCCTTAGTCACCGTCGGGGAGCCAAAGCTTTTCTCGATTAGCACGTTGCGGCCTTTGGGGCCGAGCGTCACTTTCACAGCGTTTGCCAAGGTATCGACGCCTCGCTTAAGCGCGTTGCGTGCCTCCGCATCAAAAATTATCTGTTTTGACATGTTCATAGCATAGGTTTGGGGCTGACCGGGGTCTCAACGATCCGCGGCCACGTGCCAGTGAATGGAAAACGGCGTTAGGCCTCAACAACGCCCAGGATATCGGTCTCCCGCATGATGAGGAGATCCTCGCCGTCGAGTGTCACCTCCGTTCCTGCGTACTTTCCGTAGAGGACCGCATCGCCGTCGTTTACAGACATCTCGACGCGCACGCCGTTTTCTGTCGTGCCAGGTCCTACGGATACCACAGTACCCTGCTGCGGCTTCTCCTTTGCGGTGTCGGGAATGAAGAGTCCGCCAGCCGTGGTTTCGTCTGCGGGGTTGGGGCGGACCAATACGCGGTCTCCCAGAGGCTTGAGTTGGGTCATAGATTGCATGGGACAAGTTATTAACGTGGGACCCTCACCACACGGAAACCCGCATGTGCGATGAGTGGAGTTTATCTGAACTGCACAATATCAAACGACGTGCCGCAACGAATGCTACGGTAACGGAGCGGCCAACATGGCAGCCTGTAACGTAACCATCCCCCACCCGCAGCACCAAGGGGTGCAACGGGCACCTGAACTGCTAATCTGTCAACAGCTCGTGTAATGAATCCTGACGCATTTTCCATGCAGCCTCCAATGGCAACTGCCACGCCTTCGTTGGAATGTCATTTGTTGCTGTATTTCAGTGGAGTTGTTAATCATTGCCGCTATCATTTCATACGAACAAATAGGTGATGACCATGACACGTCTACTGACACGCAACACCGGACTTCTTCCACGCACACGGTTGTTCAGCGAGCCTTTTGATACCCCGCGTGAGGTCGAATCCACCGTGTGGTCGCCCACCCTGGATATTGCAGAAACAAGCAATGGATACCAGGTGGCGCTTGACCTGCCGGGCCTCTCCCGTGAGGATGTGACCCTAACGTTTGAGGACGGCATCCTGAAGATCAGCGGTGAACGCACGCTTCCACAGCAAGACACCGATCCGCAGTACCACCGGCTGGAGCGCTGGCAGGGCCGCTTTTTCCGGCGCCTCCGCTTCGGTGAAGGGATCAACCCGGACGGCATTGAAGCGCGCTTTACAGATGGCGTCTTAAACGTCTTCGTTCCGAAGGCAGCGGAACGCCAGCCCCGGCGCATTGCCATTCAGTAAAAACGAGTCCGCGTACGCTGTTAAATCCAGCGACAGCCCCGTCGACACGTTTTGTCGGCGGGGCTTTTTTGTATCGCACTTTTCCGCATACGCGTCCGGTTCTTGGTCACACGTACGCATTTACAAGCGAACGCCCCCACCGTGCCAAGTACGCTCAACGCAGCGCGTGGACATGTCATAGCACCCGCTGCGGCGATGCGCGATCTTCTGACCAGACGTTTTTACCGTAACCTCATGCTTCGACTCAACTTCCGAAAAGACGGCTCTAACAACTCGAATGGTCCATTACAGCGAGTGAAGCATGGCATTGCGCTGCTGATTGGTGCCGCCATGGTCCTTGTCGCGCTTTATTTACTGTACCCTTTTGCGTCTGCTTTCCTTGACACGGGTTCTCTGGAGGGCACAGACATGGAGCTGCTGTTCATCGGGCTGATCATGCTCGTTATTGGGATTGTCTTTTTGCTTGGCACGCGGTCCAACATGCGCGAGCAGCGGCGCTACGATAAGGCCTTCGCCCATGAGGAACCGTGGAAGCTCCGCGAGTCCTGGCGGGAAAACCTGATGACCCACCGCACGCGGCCAATACGCGCACTCATCGTTTTGGGGGTCATTTTCACGGTGATGGGATTGTTCGGCACTGTGAGCATTCTGGATGAGGCCATCTTCTCCAGCGAGGATCCGGAGTATGCCGCGCTGCTAATTCTCATATTTCCAACAGCTGGCCTCATCATGCTTGGCGTTGCGTATCGGCAGTGGCAGCGAGGCAAGCGGTTTGGCGTTTCAGAGCTGCGGCTTGACGAGGTGCCGGCGCGGCTTGGTGCGACCGTCCGGGGACGTGTGTTGGCTCAATTGCCAGCCGACGATTTGCCCCGCCATGGAATTCGCGTTGAATGCTCTTGCTATCGCCGCTCCGTACGGTACGAACGCAGCGGTGGCAAAAACAACAGCCGGACGAAGCGCGTGGACATGAATCTTCTCTGGCGCGATGAACACCACATGCGCCCCAAAAGCGTTACGTCTGAAGGGGTGGAGATTCCCTTTACCTTCGACCTCCCAGAGGACTACCCCACCTCTACGCCTATCCGTCGGTCTGATAGTTACCTCGCCCGGACGCGGGAGAACGACATACGCTGGAAGGTAGAGGTGCACGCCGAGTTGCCGGGTCCAAATTATGATGCCGCGTTCGAAATCCCGGTCTTTGCCCCCGCCGATGCGGATGCGCCGGAGCGCACGGTAGAGGAGGCCTCTGATGAAGCCACCGAAGGCAAACCCGTGATTCCTGCCAGCGCGCTCACGGGTAGTATGATGGCCGGCGCCTCGCCCGAGGACCCGTACGCGGAGTACGTCATTCAGCCGAACCTTGACGCGCCAATCAGCAAGAACATCTCGCTTGAGCAGCTCCCTGACGAAGGGCTGCGCCTCCATGTGGCGTCCCAGCGTGATTCGTGGACACCGTACGTCATCGGCGCTATTGGTGCACTGCTTGTATTAATTGCCCTGCCCGGGCTTATCCTTGGGATGGGCTTTTTCGGGTCGCTCATTTTCGCCGGTTTTGGAGGACTCATGTTGTACGGGGCAAAGACCATGCTCACGCACGAAACCATTCTCACCATCGAAAACGGAACAGCCACCGTGCAAACAGGCGCGGGCGGTAAGAAAAAAACCAGCATCCCGGTGCGCGACCTCAAAGATGCCGAGGTTGAGATCACAGGGACTCAGGGCCAGTCGCATTACCGAATCATTCTGCATCGCTACGAGGACACGGTGGATCAACCCGAAGGAGTGGCCGGACAATTACTGAACGATGTGGGCTCCTTTCTTGGGGAGGAGCGGGCCAATAGCCTCGCCAGCGGCATCCAACAATTCCGTACGATGGCGGCACAAATAGACAACCTGCACGATAAGCGTGAAGCCGACTGGATTGCCAAGCAAATCAACAAGACACTGGACCGGCAGTTGGCGTAGCGCTACGGCCCATATTTCAACCGAGAAACACCCGGGGATCCCCGATCGCTTGCCGCCTGTTGAGCAGGTAGACGCATGCATCTATCCACTCCTACGCTATGAAGGTCGTCCATGGACCGGTCTCCGGGGTTCGCTCAGGGCGCATCGATCGCGGCATCAACACCCAGAGTTACTGCTACCGTTTTGGCAATGCGCTGATCGACACGGGCCCGCCGGCGGGCTGGCGCACCGTCCGCACGTTTGTTGAAGCAGAGCACGCGCGGCGACCGATTGAGCAAATCGTCCTGACGCACCACCATGAGGACCATGCCGGCAACGCCGCCCGCCTGCAGGAGATGCTTGGGTGCCCTGTGTACGCTCCTGCGGATAGTCTGGAACGGCTGCGTAAGGGCTATCCGCAGGAGCTGTATCGGCGCTTTGTCTGGGGCAAACCGTCTGCCGTCACGGCCAGCCCCCTCTCGGATACATTGGACGTCGGGTCAGGCGAGCAGCTCTCGGTCATTCCTGCGCCCGGCCACGCCGACGATATGGTGTGCCTGTTCGAACGGTCACGCGGTTGGCTTTTTAGCGCTGACCTGTTTCTGACGCGCCGCCCGCTCTACCTCCGCTTCGACGAGGACCTCTCTGCACTTATCGATTCACTCCGCGCCCTGCGCGCCCGCCCCATTGACACCCTGTTCTGCGGACATGCCGGCCTTGTGCCAGAGGGGGCCCGAGCGCTCAAGTCGAAACTGCACTACCTCGTCGCCCTCTGTGCTCGCGCCCAGGCCATGCGGGCCGAAGGAAAACCTGCTGATGCCACCCGCGCAGATCTCCTGGGTCGGGAGGGCTTGCTGTACTACGTCAGCACAGGCGACTTTTCGAAGCAGCATCTCATTGAAGCCGGGCTACAGGTCGATCTGCATGTGCCTGAAGGGGCATCGACCGATGACGGATAGGCACCGCTACTACGCCGCTCGCACCGCGTCGTCAATCGCGTACTGCTGATGCGCCCAGTGCTGCACGCGCCCCGTGCCGTCGACGACCACATCGATCCGCCCCAGCCGGATACCGGCAAAGCCCACCTGCGCGATCTGCGTAGCCGCCGCATGTTCGTGCGGAATCACGTGTGGCTCATCCAGAAAGGTGTGGGTGTGCCCCCCAAGAATAAGGTCAATGCCCTCCACGTCTTCGGCCACCCGAACATCGCTCGGACGGTCGCTTTGGTATCGGTAGCCGAGATGAGAGAGGCAGACAATCAGGTCGCATCCGTCTGCCCGTAGCTGGTGCACCATCTCCCGCGCGACGCCCGTCGGATCTTCGTACGTGATGCCTTGATGGAGCGATGGAAGCACCAGCCCATCAAATGCGATCCCGAGACCAAACAGGCCCACCTTCAGCCCACCGAAGCTGCGCGTCGTGTAGGGGCTGACGTGCGGTGCGAGGGGCGAGCCGTGCACATTGTAATTCGCGGAAATGAACTCAAAATCAGCATGGGACACCACGTCCATGAAACCGCTCACGCCATTGTCGAAGTCGTGATTACCCAGTGTGGCGACGTCGTACTGCATTTTTGACATCGCTTTAAACTCAAGCTCGCCGTCGAAAAAGTTGAAGTACGGCGTCCCCTGAAAGATATCGCCGCTATCGACGAGCAGCACATGGTCGTGCTGGGCCCGGATAGCGTTGATGAGCGCTGCCCGCCGCGCTACCCCCCCAAGCCCAGCGTATCGTCCCCCATCATTGGGAAAGGGATCGATGCGGGAGTGCGTGTCATTGGTGTGCAGGATGACCAGGTGGGTACGGTCGGCGGCAGCAGCACTTAGACCGGGCCAGAGGGCGGTACCTGCCACACCAGCCGTTAGCGTGCGAAGGAAGTGGCGGCGTGAGGTTGGCATGCGGTAATGCAGTTAGTGGAAAGCAGGGAAGACCAGGCGGGGCAATTACTCTATTGGAGTGATGCGGCCCTCGATTTCATGGGTAAGAGTGCCCATGGACTCAAAGTAGGTGATGAACGCATCGCGCAGGAGCATAGGCAGCTCCTCGCGGGGCAGCCCTTCCAACATGGGCGGCCCGCCCCCGTCAGCCAAGTAATCCGAGGTTACAAGCCGATAGTGCGCCGCCGGGTCCATCGGGGTTCCTCCAATGCGAATGTTACCAACGGTGTCAGTATCAGGATCGAACGCAAAGGAGAAGCCAGCAATGGGCTCGCCTCCATACTGCGTCACCAGTTGCTCAGCCAGCGTCTCTACCTCGGCACCAGACAGCACAAGCACGACCATTCGGTTTTCGAAAGGCATGAGTTCGTAGACGGCGCCTACCGTGATATCACCAGGACCCAGCGGTACCCGCAGCCCGCCATTGTTCGTGAGCGCCATATCGACAGGTTCCTCCGCAAGCTGCCGGGCGTGGTGTAGCATCGCATCCGCGGCCAGGTTGCCAAGTCGCCCCTCTGGCCTGCCTTCTCTGAGTTCTTCCGGGGCGTGTGCAATGACCCTCTCTACCTCCTCCTGCATTTCATCCCGATACGGCGCGACAAGGGACGCCATGTCGCTGTCCGTAGCCGCGGTTGAGTCGACGACTGTATGCGACACGGTGAGGGTAGCCTCGTCAGCTGTTTCCGCTGTCGGGGCCGCCGTGCCGCACGCGGCCAGCACACTCAACAAAAGGGTGAGGGCAAGAAGCCGCGTGGTTTGCGTCAATGCGTTAGCCATGGGTTAGAGGAGAGCAGGTATGTGTGGACGATGCCAGTGAACGTAGGTCGGGGCACAGGGCCTTGGGCTATGACGGCACCGAGGGATCCGGGCGTGTAATATAATAATACCCGAGTGCCAGAAAATCATAGAGGGCATGCACGACGATGGGGATAAGCAGGTTGCCCGTCCAGAGGTACAGGCCGCCAAGGTATGCGCCCATCACCGTGGCCAGGATGAAGTAAGCGGGCGTGATGAAGTGCGCCAGCCCAAAGGCTACACTGGCTACCACAAGCGCCCCCAGTTCACCCATCCAGCCCTCGAGACCAGCCTGCAGCACCCCACGAAAGAGCATCTCCTCGCCGACCCCGGCCATCATGGAGAGCAGCGCGATGCCCCAGAGCCCTGAGCGCTCAAACATCGGCAGCAGGAGCTCTCGGACCAACGCCATCAGGTCTTTTAACCAGGAATAAGGCAGTCGCAGGAGCCCCCAGAACAGCACCACCATGGGGAGGGTACCGGCCACGCTAACGGCCAGCGCTTCTGCAGACCACGTGACGTCCAGCCAAGGGGTGAGCCCAAACGCAAGGGCCAACACGAGAGCGGCAACAAGCAACCCCCCCTCTACCAGAAGGCCCTGCCGCAGGGTTGGAGCGGCGTCAGGTGTGGGTGCATTCATTACGATGGCAGGCCAGCGGTTAGAGGCTTGACGATGGTGTCCCCTGCTGCAACGCATCCGTCTCGGTTACGGTCTCCTGGTCTGAATCCTCCTCCAGTGCTCCCCAAGCCACCATCAGCGCTTCCTGGAACCGTGCCATGGGCTGGTTGCCATAGAACGATACCACCCCGGCATAGGGCCCGGGCACGTTGTACACAAACGTCGGAGTACCTTCTACCTGAGCCTGCGCAGCCAACTGCAAATCACCGAGAATCAGCGGTGCTGTCGCGCTGCGGTCGAGGCAATCAAGAAATACATCGATGGGCAGATTCAGGTCGTCGGCGTAGGACACAAACTGTGCCTGCGGATTGTGAAGCTGACGCCATTGGTCCTGCTCGCGCAACAGGCGATCTTGCATCCCCTCAAACGCGGCGCGTCCACCAAACGCGCCCGCACAGAGGGCCGCTTCTGCCGCATGAAAACCGCGCATGAGGCGCGGGATCGGGTAGAACCGTACGACAAAGTTAAATTGGCCGGTGTCTACAAACTGGGTGCGGAGCGAGTCCATCCGCTCTACATGGAAGTCGGCGCAGTCGGGGCATGCGTAATCAACATACTCATCCACTGTTACCCGCGTCGTATCGGTGCCATACATACGTGCCCGGTCGGCTCGTTGAATGAGCTGGGTGTCGTTTTCGAAGGACCGGTCATCGGCTACGCTGGGCAGGGCGTCGTCATTATTACAGGCAGCCAGCAGAACGAGTAGCGGCAAAAGCAAGTAGAGCGTGTGGCGCATGGGCATCGGGTGGGGATCGGTTCAGTAAAGCCAGGGGAATAGGACCCCTGCTCCTCCTATCTGATTCAGGCTCATGAAAAGCTCGCACAGGGCCCTCAGGCGGCGGCTGCGATACGCCCGGCAGCCTGCCGTGCGCCAACGATATTACCCGCTACAGGCCCGATCTCCAACTCGGCCAGCGGTCCCGTGACGAAGAGCCCCGGGTGCCACTGCAACGAGGCGTCCACGATGGGATAGCCACAGGAAGCACAGGCAAGGCCAAGCGTATGAATAGCGCGCGCAAGCCACGCCCCGCCAGGCCGGACCCGCGCGAAACCGGTGGCTAACAGAATGCGATCTGCTGTGATGGGGTCGCCGTTGCGCGCAAGGCAACCGACAAAGTGTCCGTTCGCCGCGTACTCCATCCGCGCCAGCTCTCCGGTCTGAATCGTTAGGCGATCCCGCTGCCCAATCCGCATGAGACGCCGGTGTAATCGTGGAGGAACGGCGCCCCGATGCCGCGCTTTATCAACCGCTGCACGCCGGGCATCCCAATCGGCTATTTTTTGGAAGGCCGTTTGATACTTGGGCCCCATCCAGCCGGGATCGCTGTCAAGTTGGTGCACACGCGCGGCGTGCCGGCGGAGCAGCGTCAACTGATCTGCGCCGGCTCGGTACAGGGCCATAGCGATCTGCGCTGCGGATATGCCCCCTCCCACAATAAGGGTGTGCCCCTCCAGTGGCCAGGCGGTGCGCTCGAACGACGGTTCAAAAATATGCTGGATGGGCGCAGTCTCATTGCGTAGGCGCGTCGCCCAATCGGGCCAGCAGGGCTGCTCGCTCGTCCCAAGCGCCAGCAGCACCCGCCGCGTCCGGAGGGCACCATCGGATGTCTCAACGACATATCCATCGCCGCCCGCGCATGCCTGCAGCCCAGAGGCGCGGCCCTGCAAGCGCAGGTCCCGTAAGCCGTGCGTCGCGATGACGTGGCGGCAATGATCCGCAAAGAGTGCACGCGAAGGGCGCTTGTACGGGTGCGCAAAAGGGTGCCCCGTGCCGTCCTCGCGTTCAGCAAAGTGCTTCAGGTCAAACGGATGCAGCGCCAGATGGTGGACCAAGCTGGAGCGCAGGTAGCCCATGCCGGTATTTTGCGTACAGGCGTGCCATCGAGCGAGCGGTTCCTGCCAGGGGTCCAGCACCCGGATGCGGTGGCGTTGGACGCCAGCCTGCGCCGTTAACACGTGCGAGAGATGCGTACCATGGATCCCTCCGCCTACAATTAACCAGTCAAGCATCCGATCCCACGGCCATTGTACGGCGTACGGACTGGCTGGCACGGTAGTGAATCCAATGCCCCGCGACTACGAGGACACTGCCGATGGCCGTAACGGCCGTTTCAGTCCAGGCACTTACAAACGGATCAAGCAGAATCGCTCCGACGATGCAGGCGCTTCCTAAAAGGAGCAAGGGCCCCACCCACCGGTGCCGGTGCGTCCGGTGTGCATTCCACGCAACGACGCCGGCGATGGGGACGATCAGTAGGGCAAGCCAGAGGTGTAGGTCTACGGCTGCCCAGATGGCCAACCCTGACGCAACAACAGGAAGGGTCAGGCAGTGAATCAAGCAGGCCAGCGAAAGACCGATACCCAAGCGATCCCAAAAAGGATGGGCCCCTTCGTCATCTTTGGAGGGAGTGCAGGTGGGACATTTCGACGACATACCGCTATACGGGTAGATAGAAAATAAACTTACGTGTGTATATATATACACACATGCAAGGTTCCACGCGCGCTGAAGGCTACGTTTGTATGTGGCTTAATTGGCAACGTTGTTACCGGGGTGGTGTTTTGAATCCGTCTCGCAGGGCGCTGTACGCAGGTCATATTTGGAAACTATGGTTCCGCCTGCGTGTGTACATTATACGCATAGCCAGACACAAGGGAGCTGTGTTTGGAGGCGACAGCGTAGCTGTGCACGAGACCCCCACCCGATTCGCCCTCCATTAACACTCGTTAGGAGCAAAACGAATGAAACGACTTAACTTCACGCTCGACGAGGCAACGATCGAGCTGCTCGAAAATATTTCGAAGACGTACTACAGCGGTAACAAATCGCAGACGGTACGCGCCGCCCTGGAGAGCCTGGCCACCCACATCGGGCATGATGGCTGGGTGGTAGCCGGCTACTCGCCAACACGCATCGACCACGAGGCCGCGTGCCATACGTGCAGCACCGTGCACGAGGAGGGCGACGTCCTTTTCCGACCCGTGTTTGAACGCGGGCGCAGCCCCAAAGCCCTCGATCGCATTCCAAATGAACAGTGGCTGGAATGTCCACAATGTGCAGAAGAGCAGTTAGTGTAGCAGCAGGCCTTATGCCTCAGCATCCGTAGCCCCTCTCTTGACGTCTGCCCCTGAAGCAGCAATGGTATTATGACGGCCCCCTCCTCCACACCTAAAGCCACACGCCCGGATGGCACGCCGGATCGCGGTGAACGCTCGTTCAAACGGCGCTGGATTGCCGTAATCGTCGTGTTACTCCTGCTCGCGTATGCTATGACCGATGTCATCGACCCCTTTGGCGGCGAGCCTTACATCGCGATTCCGCATGGGGACCATGTGCACTACGTACCCGAGGACCGCAACCCCGATGTACCGCTCTCAAGTTTCCCGACGACCAAGCCACGAGAAGGGGAACGCATCACGCCCACGGGGCAAGTGGTTCCTGTCGAGGACGAGTGAGAAGGCGCGTCGCTGTGAGGATGCCTCACCGCTGAGCAATGACCATGTCCCGCAACACGTTCGCTTCGTCTTTGATGGCTTGCATGCGCTGCTTGACCAGGTCGCCGATGCTTACGATCCCCAATAACTTCGTACCCTCCACTACCGGCAGGTGCCGCACGCGCTCCCGCGTCATCCAGTTCATAGCGGTATTTACGTCATCGGAAGGAGCGCACGTGTAAACATCTTCTGTTGCGCACCGCTCCAGCGGTTCAGTAAGTGCGGCCTGTCCTCTCATGGCGAGCGCACCTACCACGTCGCGCTCCGATACGATACCGGCGATTTCGTCATTGTCGCCCAAAACCACGAGCGCACCAATTTCCTTCTCGTGCAACCGTTCAATGGCCACGGCTAAGGGTTGCTGGCACTGGACCGTGTACACCACGGTGCCTTTCGTTTTTAGAACGTCGTTAATCGTCATAGCAAAAGGGTAGAAAGTCGAAGAGAGAAGCGTTCGTACGTGCCAGCGTTATTCATTGTCGTCGGTGTGCCATTGCTCGCGAAGGGGCTCCTCAAGCTCGGTAAGCCCGGATGCGCGCCCTACGCTAAGCGCCTGCTCGGGGTCGTCGCCCGCCAGGTAAAATGCGCGAGCGGCAAACAAGGCCCCCACGCGGTTCCCGCTGCTGCAATGCATCAGGACGGGAAACATGTCAGCATCGTCAACGATAGCGGCAAGCTCCTCTGCATTTTCTTCTGTCACATCATCGGCACCGGCAACCGGAATGCGGTGGTAGCGCAGGCCGAGTTCGTCCTCAATGAAGGAGCGTGTATACCATGCGGGTAATTCGTCATCAGGGCGTAGGTTCACCACCGTGGTGTAGCCCTCCTCCGCCGCCCGACGAAGGTCGTCCTGCGTTGGCTGCCCGCCGATGAGCAAGTCGTCAAACGGCATGACAGCGTTCGGGATGTCAATGAGAGGGACCGTTGCTTCTGCCTCCATCTGCCCAATGGGCTCGCCCGGTTCATCCATCGGTGGCCCATCGCGGTCGGGCTCCTCCGCGGTCTCCGTGGCACACCCGATAAGCAGTAGCGAAGCACTCAACAATCCAAGGAAAAGGCGCAGGGGAAGCGACATGGGAATGGTGGGTTTGGTCATCATGCGTTAGTTGAAGTCGCAGCTACCTATGATATGCTCGCTGCCGTATGCGGTTCGGCATTGGCCTTTGCGGCTATACGCTCGGCGCGTATACCGCTCGCACCTCTCCGCCGCCGTGCCTATACTGTGCGTTCGTCCTCTTGTATACATTAGCCTTCTACACCCCGGCCCATGCCTTCCGGTCCCCCCCTCAAACCCGATACTCCGCGTCATGAACAGGTTAGCGATTGGCTGCGAGAGCAAATCCAGTCCGGCGTATACGAACCGGGCGATCAGCTGCCATCAGAAAGCGCCTTAGGCGATCAGTTTGGTGTTAGCCGGGTGACGGTCCGGCGCGCGTTACAGACCGTCGAAAACGAAGGCTACATTTATCGGCGGCAAGGGCTGGGTTCGTTCGTGCAAACGCCTCCTGTGAGGCAAGGCCTGGTGCGTCTGACGGATTTCGCACAGGACATGCGCCAAGCCGGGCTCGAGGCCCGATCGGATGTGTTGGCGCAAGAGCTGGAGCCAGCCACGCCACGTGTGGCCAATCTGCTGGGGCTGGAACCAGGGGACAAGGTGCAACGCCTGGACCGCCTGCGGCTGGCGGATGACACCCCCATTGCATTCGATCGGACGTTTCTGCCCGTGTTTTACGCGCAACTCCTGCGCGGCCATGACCTGGAGCGTGAGACCATCTACGCTGTCCTGGCGAGCTACGACATTGAGGTCGAACGAGGGCGCTATCGTATTGAAGCTGTTGACGCACCAGGCGATGTGGCTGAACCCCTCCGCATAGCCGAAGGCACCGCCGTCCTGCGCATTGCGCGGACCTCGTTCGCCACAGGCGATAAGATCATCTACTACCAGCAGCGCTACTACCGGAGCGACCGCGTAGCGTATGAGTTAGAGCTGGAGCGGGACCCATCTGGCCAAGACATCTCCAAGGGCATGTCGCTGCAAGAGTTTGAGCCGGTGTTCAGATCTGATCAGTCGCCGGACTCATAACTCATCAGCTTGTACTGCTCGGGGCCCGCACCACGGGTCCCCTGCCTGCATATCGTCCATCCATTGCGCTCCTACTTGTTTTTGGCCACCGCCCGTGCGGGGCCCGACCGATAGATCGCGGGCACCTGTTGCGGTCCGTCGATAGACGCATCCATGTCACGAATCAGCCCCTCGTCAAGCCGATAGATCCACCCGTGGATGGTCAGTTCATGCCCTCGCTGCCATGCCTTCTGGACAATCGTGGAGCAGGCTACATCGCGGATCTGCTTTCGAACATTCAGTTCGCAGAGCCGATCCCAGCGGGCCTGTTCAGTATCCATGACCTCCAGTTCATCGGCATGGCGATGGTAGATATCCTTGATGGGCCGCAACCAGTTGTCGATGAGTCCGTGGTCGGTGTGCTCCATGGCTGCCCGCACACCACCGCACTGGTAATGGCCACAAACGATAATGTGCGGTACCGCTAAGACGTCTACCGCATACTGCAGCACTGAAAGGGCGTTAAGATCCCCATGGTCGATGAGGTTGGCGATGTTGCGATGTACAAAGAGGTCTCCGGGTTCGCAACCCACAATTTCATTGGCAGGCACACGACTATCGGAGCAGCTCACCCATAGGAATCGTGGCGTCTGACGCTCGGTGAGCTTGTCGAAAAAACCTGGCGTGTGGCCTGCCGCCCACTCCCGGTTGCGCTGCAGCAAACGATCGGGCATGTATCCACGCCAGATGTGAAGGTAGTGTGGATGAGGTCGTATGACCCTGCCAACGGTATGATCCGCCTCCGTGCCGGCGCCCCGCGCATCGTCGGTGTGCCTACGAGCCGTCGTCTTGCTGACCTTCCGCGCTCAAGAACTTTGTCAGCCGAACAACCTTGGTGTCAGATACAAACATGACACCAGAGCTGCTTTCAAACAGCGGCGATAGCCCGTTGATGATCGCCTGTATTTTGCTTTGGTCACTAACGGCGAAAAACATCACCAGGCTGGCCTCATCATTGAATAACAGATGACCTTCGTGGAAGCCACTGGCTCCTTTGCCGGCCACGTTTCGGTGGATCGTATATCCGCTCACCCCGGATTTCTCCAAGAGGTCTTGCACGAAATGTTCGCGCTTGCCCTTAACGATGATCTCAATCTTTTTGAGCGGATGTAGCGTGTGCTCTATGTTATGCGACGTATCACTCATGGCACCAGGGTTCTGTCAGTGTAACGGTAGCGGTATACGGGATCTTATAGCGCGAGGGCAGGCTCTGTGTCCTGATCGTCCCGGGATTCAGTAGAAGGCGTTGCCCACGTGCCACCCGGCTGGTACACATACCGCCTGTTACTGTGCTCCGGATCCAGGACGGTGAGGGCCATCCACTCATGGTCGAAGAGCGAACGGAGCTGGGCGTTCCGCTCTATGACCCGGCTGACCCGTGCTCGAGGCGCATACACTACCGCCAACAGCCGAAGCGGATGATGGTAGGGTGTCGCATCATCAACCTGCAGGGACTGGAGCGGGAGCCCGGTCATTAAGTCCCCCCCGTTCCCCTGCCAGACCCCCACGTTTCCGACCACGTTCTGCGTGATTTTAGAACCGCTGCCGTAGACGGCATTGTCCACCGTCGAGAAATAGTACTGCATGTTAATCCATTCGCCTACGACTAAGGGCCCTGTCATGATTGTTTCCAGCGCGGTGCCTCGGTCGTCGGTCTGCCAGTTGTAGGCATGCAGGAATGCGCGGCCGTCCAATGAGAACTCAGCGGTAAGTGCTCGTGGGGCCATAATGAAAGCGGCGTTGCCGGAGAGCCCCCACTCGGGGCGCGTTTCTGCCCAGTCGGCGGCACGGCGCGCGGTATCGGCTACCGCATGGCTGCGGCGCGCCCCCTGGAGGGCCGGCGCACGCTCGGCCGCAGCCTGGACTCGAGCAGTATGAAGGTCCCGGCGAAGCTGGTCTACAATCTTGGCCTGCCGCTCGGTTAGCGTAGGCGGGTGAAAGAGCCGCACCGCATCGGTGGTGGTGGTATGCTCAGCCGCCAGAAATACCGTATCCTCGGGGATAACGATGCCGCGCTCGGAAAGCACCTCGCGGACGGCAGGGTCGTTACAGATTGCCGCAAGGATTCGCGCGTTGGGGCCGCCCGGATGCCCGGCACAGGCGCCGCAGTCCAGACTTGAGGCGTATGGATTATTGACGGTTTCGCTGCCATGCCCTGTAAAGACTACCACCGGGGCAAACTGCTGCCATCCCATCAGGCGAAAGGCAGCCTCTGCGTAATACGACCGCTCCTCGGCGCTCAGCCCCACAGGCAATCCATCGGCATGGTCGGCCGCGGGCGCGCGGTCAAGGGAGAGATCACAGAAGGTATCCGACGTAGGCACGCGCTTCGCCCACGCCTGATGCTGGGTCCGGAGCCATCCAGGAATCAGCGTCCGAGCAGCCATGGCCACCCCGAAGAGTCCGCCGGAGCCTTCTACAAAGCCAAAAGCAGCAGCTACGTTGTGCTTGAGCGATTTGATGAGCCGCTGCCATGCCCGTCCAAGCGCTACCCATCGCTCATGCGCAGCCGCAGCATCAGGCCGGTGATCGCCGCATACCTCCTGGATGCGGTGTTTCGGATCCACGATAGGTGGACACGCGGTAATCCGGTTGTCGCTGTCGTAGGGCTGAAACTGCATCGGCAGCCCGAAGAATCCCGCATAGCCGAACGTCTGATACGGGCCCGCCTGCTCAACATGCCGCCGGATCACCTCCGAGCGGACGTCGATGCAAAACACGAGCTGGGCCTTTGGCCGGTCAGGCGCGGCCCCGGTGTGGATCGTCGCGGCGGCCGCCTGCACGTCATGTAGCAGCTGCTCGCGATAGGTGGCTTCCCAGGCCTCCAACCAGGGCGCCGCCATCGCGGGGCGGTCGCGGCCATTACGCGAAGCGCCCACTGCCGCCTCGGCTACGCCATCCGGAGCAACCGGTAGCCCGATAGCGCGTGCCGTGTGCAGGCGCGCCGCAAGGTACCCCGTCATCGTAATGGGATGGGCGGCTTGCCACGCGTCGTGCCGATCTTGCGACCGCCACTTGATAAACGATGCCCAGCCGGGCAAGGCCGTGAGGTGATGCCGAAGGACCCGCTCCCATTGCGATGGCTCAACATCTGACAGGGCCGCAGCTAACGCCTCCAGGGGACGCTCTGGAAGGTCATGGAGGCAGTCGCGATGGGCAAGTGTGGTGTCGTATGGTGCGACGGCGCGCCAGGCGGCATAAAAGCCCTCTTGGCGACGAGGCATAGTCCACGTGGCTTGTCCCTGGTCCACAAACACGGCCAGCCATTTCGCCATGACACGATTCAGCAGACTATCGTTTGATCGGTTCACGGAGGGTGGGGTAGCAGCCTCCATCCGATCCAGAAGGTGCGCTGGAGATTCCGTAAAGCCATAGGCCTCCAGCCGATCGGCCAGATGGTTGGCGTTAATTGCTCCGGCGTCCCACGCCGCGCGTAGTTGCGCTACGCTGGGATACCCGCGCCCGCCGTAGAGCGCTTGGCCCTCAGCGACTGCTTCGTCAAACGGGAGTTTTTCAAGCCCGGCCAGCGGGTTAGCAGCGATGTAGGACTGCAAAGGCCAGCAGCGCCCAAGCACTTTGGCAGCATTCTCGACGCGGGCGCGGAGGGCAGACAAATCAGTGGGCATGATACTCGGTGCGATGCGTAGTAACAGTGGAAGCCGCGGGTTGCGACGTATTCAGCAGCAGCGTGTAGAGGCGCGGCCGCTCGAGGTGCCAGCCCCGTTCAACAGCAATGTACGCCAGCACGAAGAGTGCGCCTACCAGGCCATGAACCACAGAGCCCTCGGCGGGAGCCGTAGCCATAGGCGTGGTAGCCGTCAGGGCGACGATGCCGTTATACACCAGGGCATATAATGCCAGGGCAGGGAGCACCACGAGCGGCACCGCAACGGCCCGCGTTGGCGCGCTAAGCGCTGTGGTGCGCAGCATGGTATGCGCTGCATGCAATACAGCCAGCACCACCACAAGCGTTAGGAGCAATCCGCCATCAGGCGCGGCAATCGACTTGCCCGTGAACCACATGAAGAGCCCACCCCCCGCTACCGCCGTCAGACCTGTCACCACGAGCGCAGGCCCGCCTGAGGCGTCCCTGGCTTCGGCGCCGGGCGGCTTCATCACTACGGTCGACCCCGACGAAAGGAACAGGTAGGCTTTGTAGAAGCCGTGCAAAACCAGGTGAGCGATCGCCGCAGCGAAATAGCCAAGCCCGCACTGCAGTACCATAAAGCCCATCTGCGCCACGGTGGAACAGCCGAGCTGTCGCTTTACATCCACCTGCACCAGCATCCACGCCTGCGCAAGCAGGGCGCTGAGGGCGCCTACCACCACCACGGCGAGCATCACCTCAGGCAATCCGGCCACGACAGGAGCAAAGCGCGCCAGTAATAGACCGCCGGCGTTCACCAACCCCGCGTGCATAAACGCTGAAACCGGGGTGGGCGCCGTCATTGAGGATAGCAACCAACGGTGAAACGGAATGAGGGCCGACTGGATCATGGCCGCTACAATGAGCAATCCAGCGATACTGGCAAGCGTCCCTACTGGCAGGCTCTCGATGCGGCTTAGCGCCGCGGAAATAGTTGTCGCGCCCGTCTGCCCCGCCAGCAAGGCAAGCGCAGCAGCCAGCAGTACACTACCGCCGAGGAACGACCAGCGCGCGTGGCGAGCCGCTGCTCGGGCCTGTGGCCAGCCTCGGATGAGCCCGATGAGATCAGCCAGCAACCAGCCCATGAGCGCCCAACAGCCGGCGAACAGCGCCAGGTGATCTGCCGCCGTGAGGAGTAAAACGACGAGTGTAAGGCCGAAGAGCCGACTAAAGAAACGGCCACCGTGGTGGCTGCCGGCCATATAGCGCCGGGCAAAGCTATGTACGATACCGCTCACAAAGGTGACCACGACGGCCATGATGAGCGTCAGGCCATCAATACGCAGCAGTGCGCCGAGGGACACATCAAGACCCGCTACGGCATGGACGACCAGTGCGCCGACGGTACACAGGAAGAGCAACCACGTGAGGCGTGTGGTGAAGCTGGATAGCATGGGATAATGGATCAACTGTGCCAGAAACAAAAATAGCCGACTTTCAACGCCACAGGAGGCGTGAGAAGTCGGCTTACAATCGTTGCACCCGCCCCAGGGGAGCGTGTACGCGGCTTGTGCCGGTGGCTATGTAGGGTGCGCGTGCAGCTCGCCGATGGGCGCTCCGAACGCACAACCCGCAAACGATAGGCTTCGACAGCGCCATGCGCAAGGGCGCCGATCAACGCTCACGAGAAATTAACAGTTGCGCATGCATCAGCGATCGAACGTGTCTTCCAGGCTCTCAGTCAAGCTAAACACAAACACGCGCTCGCCGGTTCGGGCGCTGATATCGGTATGCATGCTGATAACCTCCGCACCAGTCTCCTCTTCCACAAACCCGCGCAGCGCATCGCTGGAGCTCTCGATGAGACGCGTTCGCATTTGCTTGATGAGCTCGACGCCGCCGCTTTCGTGGCTTAGCTGCCGCTCGGCGGGACTCAGAATACCTTGGAGGCGCACCACGACCAGGTCTTCGACGATAAATGTGCGGGCTTCCTTCGGACCACGTCCTAAGTAATCGCGCTCGAACCGAGCAATCGCTGCTGTGAGTTCACTCTCGACCTGGCCTTTGGTCCGTTTAACCATGGCTGATGAGGGCTGGCTGATGGGTATACACTTTCTCGCATAGGTTCTACTATGGGCGTACAGCGGCAGCATGGCCGCCCCTACGCAGCGCACCTGTCGGGACCCCTCACCGCGGGCGGCACAGATCACGTGCTTATCTGCGATGGACCGCTTTCTTATCCACCGGTATACAGAGAGGCGAGGCCCGTTAGAATGGACGCCCTACAGGTTTGTGGGCGAGGCTGCCGCATCGCTCGCCGGAAACGTTTCCTTTAGGGCCGTATCCTGCGCATCAGCGTCAGCCTGCAAGAGATCCCGGCTCTCCTCCCCGATCAGCACAGCGCAGAAGGAATCGAGCTGCACCACCGCGGCATAGGCGGCACGGTAGGTATCATCGGCATCCGTCGCGTGGGCCAGCGTGTCCTTTGAGGCGGCGAGCAGGGCGCGCAAGGCCTCCCCAACAACATCTGCATGTGCAGACGAGCGATCAAGAAACGTCGCCAGCAAGACTGCGCACTCGCTAACGTCCATAAGGGTAGACGCCAGGGCCTGATGCTTTTCGGAGGCCTCGTTCACCTGGACTCGTGCACGGAGGCACAGGGCCGCTGTCGTCCGGGCCTGGTCGGCAATGGCGTGATGATCGGCGAGGCTCAGGGCTGAAGTTGAAGGCATAGGTAGAGCAGACTGAGGACAATTGGTATGGAACTACGCATAGGGCTATACTCTACAGCCGTGGTATCCGGTTCATCTGCTGTCAAAGAAATCTGAGCGACCTGAAGTGGTACGCCCGGCCATCGCTTGCTGGCACGATACTGGATGTGATATCAGAAACCCATTCTTATCTATGGTCACACACGTCGCTATGCATATGCGCACCCTTCTCACCGCCCTCTTGAGCAGTCTGGTGCTCCTAAGTACTGCCGGCATGATGGCATCTGCGCAGGCGCAGGATCCTGCAGCGGCGTTCGCCGACCTTCGAGACGTCTATGACGCGACGTCTTCCCTTACCGCGTCGTTTACCCAAGAGGTACAAAGCCCATTTGGCGGGACGCAGCGAGCCTCGGGCCAGTTGTTTGTTCAAGGCGATGCGTTTCGGATTGAAATGGACGACCAGACCATTGTTGCCGACGGGCACACCACATGGATTCATGACCACGTGAACGAACAGGTCCTGGTGAGCCCGTATGAAGAAGACGACGCGACCTTTGCACCCAGTGCGCTCCTGCTCCGCCTTGATGACTCGTTTGAGGCTATAGATGCGGGCGTGGAAGAACGCGACGGCCGCCGCCTGCGCACGCTGACGATCACCTCAGAAGCGCCGGACGCCATGTTCACTTCGCTTACGCTCTGGTATGAACCCGACACGCAGCACGTCGTCCGTGTTCGAGCCGAAGATGTGAACGAGACCGTGCTCACCTTCGACCTGGCGGACGTCACGCTGGACCCCGACATGGATGCCGCCCTCTTCTCCTTCGAGATTCCGGACGACGTGGACGTCATCGACCTGCGTTCCTGACCCCTTTGCTTCTTACCGTGACCACGCGCGTTCGTACCGCTCTTACCACTGGCGGTGGCCTTCTACTGGCCGCGCTGCTGCTGTACCTGGCCCTTCGCGGCATTGACCTGACGGCTATGATGGGCGCGCTTCGTACCGCGGCCTATGGCTGGCTGGTACCGCTGTGCGCACTTATTCTATTAAGCGTGGGGCTACGCGCTTGGCGCTGGTTGCTGCTCCTTCGCGCGCTTCCGGCGGGGCCCGCAGACGCGTGCCCGGCGACCCTCCGCACGGCGACGTATTCCGTAATGATCGGCTATATGGTAAACTATGCCGCTCCGCGGGTGGGCGAGGTAGCCCGGACGGTGAACCTCTCAGCGCAGACGCACCATGGCGTGTCGAGCGTGCTCGGTACCGTGGTAAGTGAACGCGTACTGGATGTTGTGGTGCTGGCCCTGGCGCTCATCTCCTCCGCCGTGCTGCTCCTCGACCGACTACCGGTAGTCCAGGAGCTTTTCTTGGATCCGGCCCAGAGCCAACTGGAACGGCTCCCCTGGCTACTGATTGGCGCCGGGATGCTGGTCTCCCTTGCTGGAGCCGTGCTTCTTCTGCGCTATGTGCAGCGCCTGAGGCCGATGCTTCGCTCATTCTGGGAGGGCCTGCAGACGGTGTGGCGCTCGCCTGAACGCGGCGGGCTATTGCTCAGCACAGTCCTCATCTGGGGCTGCTATCTGGGAATGGCCTTCCTTCCCTTCGTCATGCTGGGGATGACGGGCCCCTACAACCTGACGCTGCTGGATACGTGGGTGATCATGGCCTTGGGCGCGCTTGGCATTGTGGTGCCCTCGCCGGGAGGGGCGGGCTCGTACCACTACATCACCATCCAGACGCTCGTGGTGGTGTACGGCGTTGATGCAGCCGCCGCTGCGGGGTACGCTATCATCGCACATGGCGTGCAGCTGGTGTTTTACGTAGCGGGCGGCGCGCTCTGCCTCGCCTTGCAAGGCATTCCGCTGCGTGACTTGCTACAGCGCAAGCGTCCCACCCCAGATAAGGCGTAACCCGTATTACAGGCGCACCCGGGCGGCTTCGAAAAGCAGGATACCAGCCGCAACGGATACGTTTAGCGATTCCATGGGGCCCAGCATCGGGATCGACACCAGGTAATCGCAGCGGGCGGCCACGTCGTGCCGCAAGCCTTTGCCCTCACTGCCCATGACGAGCACCGTAGGGCGGTCCCATTGGGTGTCCCAAACGGAAGTCTCGGCTTCCCCACTGGCCCCGGCCACCCAGTAGCCGCGTTCCTTCATGTGGTAGAGGCGCTCGGCCAGGTCGCCGACGCGCGCCACCGGCACCCGGCGGGCCGCCCCCGCACTGGCTTTGATGACCGTTGCGTTGAGGGGAGCCATGTGCGTATCTGGCACGATCACGCCGGCCACGCCCGAGGCCACCGCTGTACGAAGCAACGCACCGAAATTATACGGATCAGAGATGCGATCCAACGCGAGTAGCATCGGCTTGCGCTGCTGCACTTCGTTGAGCGTCGGCGCGATGGTGGCCAGCATGTCGTCCAGCTCATGGTAGCTGATGGGCAGGGCCACCGCCACAGCGCCCTGGTGATTAGCGCCGCTGGTCATACGGTTTAGGCGGGCCTCCGGCACGTATTGCACGGGCACCTCCAGGCGGTCGGCCGCGCCGCGTATAGCCCCGATCACCTCCCCCTGGGCCCCCTGTTGCAGTAGTACCTTATCGATTTCATCTGCCCGGGCGTCAAGCGCCTCGCGGACAGGCTTGCGCCCAATGATCAGTGTTACATCGTCAACCGTGCTCATGCAGCCCTCTCAAATGTGGCAGTTGTGAATAGCGTCAGGCACGCCCGGCAACTTACGCCATACCTTGCGCCAGCATGCCCGTAGTCGATATCCCCGGCGCGGGAGTCCTGATCGTCACAGGAATTGTGGTGAGGTATGCCAACCTATGAAACCGTGGATGCATTGGCAACGACGCGGCACGTGATGCATACCGTTCCTGGTTCTTGTCGCAAAACTCACGCGCTGTGCCCTTGTATGCCCCGACTGTTTATTGCCCTTGACCCCTCACAGGCGCAGCGCGACGCGCTGGCACGCTTGAAGACCGACACCTTCGCGGCCCGCTGGACGCCGCCGGCGCAATACCACCTGACGCTACGTTTTCTGGGTGATACCACGCCGGAAACTACAGCCACCGTGTGCGACGCGCTGGCGGAAATCACCGCTTCCCCATGCCCCATTGAAGGCACCGGGCTTGGCACATTTCCCTCACTGCGCAACCCCCGCGTGCTGTTCGCTCGCGTCGAACCGAACCCAGCATTGATAGCCTTGCAGGATCAGGTTGAGGCGCTGTGCCAGCGCCTGGGGTTTCCTGCAGAGCGCCACTCGTTTACGCCGCACCTCACCGTGGCCCGGTTGCAGAAAGCCGATCCGGCTACCGTGTACCGGTTTGTCCAGAACCACGCCGATTGGACCTATCCATCACATCGGGCGAAAAAGGTGACACTGTATAAGAGCACCCTGCATCCGGAGGGTGCCCAGCACACCGCGGTGACGCACATCCCGTTACGGGAATGAGCAAGTGGAGTGGAATCTCTATGCGTTTGCCCTACGTTACCGTTGGTATCTTACCCCAAAGGTTTTTCATGTCCCAATGACAAGAAAAGAGTTTTTCCGCTACGCCTGGATGGTCCCGGCCGCCCCCCTCCTCTTGCAGGCCTGCGCGGGGGGCCAGTCGCAGACGGCAAACACAAGCGACGATCCGGTCACGCCGGACTCCCTGGTGGTGCACGCGCCGCCTGAATCGTTCGATACCTTCGAGCAATCGGAGCAGGCCTGGCGCGATCAACTGTCGGATACAGCCTTCCACATTCTACGAGAAGAAGGCACGGAGCGTCCCTATGCCAGCCCGCTCCTCAATGAGAAACGCGAGGGCACCTTCATCTGCAAGGGCTGCAACCTCCCGCTGTTTTCCTCACAGACGATGTACGACAGCGGTACGGGCTGGCCGAGCTACTGGGCGCCACTGGCAGGGGTATTGGGCACGAAGCTCGATACCAAACTATTGACACCGCGTACGGAGTACCACTGCATTCGATGTGAAGGCCACCAGGGGCATGTGTTTGAGGATGGCCCCGACCCTACGGGATTGCGGTACTGTAACAATGGCGCGGCTCTCCGCTTCGTCCCAGCTGACGAAGAGCTGCCACCGCTCCGCACGTAGCTGCGCACCCAACCCCCACTTGTTTCTTCACCAGTCCGCACCCACTCCGCATGAAACGCCTCTCCCTGTTAGGGCTCGCCGCCGTTCTTCTCGTGTCGATGACCGGCTATTTCTTGTTCGCCTCCACGCCGCCGCCGAATCAACAGACGGATACTTCCCCCGACACCCTTGCCATCGATCCTAACGTCGCGGATACAGCCACGTTTGCCGGCGGCTGCTTCTGGTGCATGGAACCGCCCTTTGATCGTATGGACGGCGTAGCTGCCACTATTTCCGGATTTTCTGGGGGGCACGTCGAGAACCCTTCCTATCGACAGGTAACCTCCGGCGGCACGGGCCACACCGAGTCCGTGCAGATCATTTACGACCGCACGGTGGTGGATTACGACGAGCTCCTTTACGTGTACTGGCGCAATGTGGACCCGCTGGACGACGGCGGCCAGTTTTGCGATCGGGGCGATTACTACCGCCCGGCTATTTTTGCGCACAACGAGGAGCAGCGCGCGGCAGCTGAGGCATCGAAGGTAGCCTTAGAGGAGGACGGGCGCTTCAACTCCCCGATCGTTGTCACTATTGACGACTTTGATGCATTCTATGCTGCCGAGGAGTATCACCAGGGGTATTACCTGAAAAACCCCGGGCACTACAACCGCTATCGGCAGGCGTGCGGCCGAGATGCACGGCTTGAGCAGCTGTGGGGCGATGAGGCGAACCCGTCCTGAGGTTCGCTAAAACCGAACCAGCTACAGACCTGACGCTACCCTTTGATTTCCGTCACCAGTTGAATCTCGCGCAGCACACCCTGCACCTGGAAGCACTCCTCAAACGTGCCCTTGTAGATGACGTCTTTCCCCTTGGTGTGGACCGTCCACGCATGCTTCTCCGCCTGTTTCACGGAGCAATGCGTGGCCTTCACCAGCTGCTCGATGACCTCGTCAAAGCTGTGAATATCGTCGTTGTACAGAATGACTACCCACGGGTCGTTTAGGCGCTCTTCAGTTTCTTCTTCCTCCATCACCTCCACATCAGGTGACGCTGGTGCGGGCTCGGCACGCTCTGGAGCACCAGCAGCAGACGTGAAGGGCCACGGCCTCGCGGGATGGGTATGGGACGAGCGGATAACAGACATAACAAACGGCGTTGGTCAAACAGCCAGCGATCTCAACAGGGCATGCAGCGGGCCACCTACGCAGCCGTCGGCGTTTCCACCGGGGACACCTCTACGGAGAAGTCCTCCATCACCGGATTTGCCAGCAGCTTCTCGGCCACTTCCTCGGCAATTCGTTCGGCCTCAGATCGTTCGGCCACGTCAATTTCAAGATCAGCAAGTTTGCCCATCCGGACGGTAGTGACCTCGTCGTAATCGAGGGTCCCCAGCGCTTGCTTGATGGCGCGTCCTTCAGGCTCCAGGATAGAAGGGCGGCGGGTTACAAAGATGCGTGCGTGAAACATGGGCAGGGAAATCGTGGAGGCAGGTTACTCGATTGGGGTGTTTAATACATCGCGGATGAACGCGAGCACGGCGCGACCGATCCCGACGGCCAGGTAGACGCTAATCACCACCACAAAGCCAAAGTGCGGGTGGCTGGTGAACGCAAACAGGATGATCAGCACCCCGCCGAGAGCAAACAGGCTGGACCGGACCGGATGCAGGCGCAGGTGCGCCGGGGTGGGTGTGGGGATCGAATCAAACGGGATACTTGATATCATCAATAGAGCAAGCAGCACCACGATCGGAATCAAGATGGCCATGTTTTCTTGCCCGGGCATCGAAAACCAGTCCGGATGGTTGAAATTAAGTACCAAAACGGCCAGGAAGAGCGCCTGAGCCGGGATAGGCAGGCCGGAGAAGTGGTCCTTCTTCTCGCCATCGAACTGGAGATTGAAGCGGGCCAGGCGCACAACGCCACAAATAGCGGGGAGCGAGGACACGATGAGGCCCAGCATGCCAAAGTTGTGGAGCCCAAACGTCCACACCAGGAAGGCAGGCGCGGCACCGAACGATACAGCGTCGGCCAAGGAGTCCAGCTCTACCCCAAACAGGCTGGTACCATTTGTGAGGCGGGCCATCATGCCATCCAGCGCATCGAAAAAGCCCGCCAGCAAAATCAGCCAGCAGGCGGCATCGAAGTTACCCTCATGGGCCTGCGTGATGGCAATGAAGCCACTGAGCAGGTTCATCAGCGTAAAGAACGAGGGCACAGCCGTCCGCGGAATTCGGCGCGTCCGGCCGCCGCTGCGGAGGTCCCGGTAGCGCCGCAGACGCTTGCGAAACTGGCGCTGCGACGCCGGGGGCCAGCGGCGGCCCTTTCCTTTCGACGATCGATCAGCCATTACGCCCCCATCGTCGCAGCTGCTGCAGGTTGGGCGGGAGCCTCGTTCGTCGGCGTGGTCTGTGGAATGGTGCCGAGCACCGTCTCGCCGGCCACCACGCGCTGCCCAACGGAGACGTCGAGGGCGACGTCGGAGGGTACCAGCACATCCATCCGGGAGCCAAACTTAACAATGCCGAACCGCTCCCCGGCTTTCACTGTGTCGCCGGTGCTAATGTGGTAGACAATCCGGCGGGCCATAGCGCCTGCAATCTGCTTGAACAGGATTTTGCGACCGGTCGGGTGCACCAATCCCAGTTGCGACCGCTCGTTTTTCTCGCTCGCCTTGGGATGCCAGGCCACAAGGTAGTCGCCCGGCACATATTCGTCGAACGCGATCGTGCCATCCGCCGGGGCGCGGTTTACGTGCACGTTGAGGGGGGACAGAAAGATGGAGACCTGCTGCGCCCTGCTTTTGAGAAAAAGCGGCTCATGCACCTCGTCCACAACCACGACCTTTCCATCTGCCGGAGCGAGCAGCAAGTTGCGGGCGTCGGGGGGCGGGGTACGTGTGGGGTCGCGGAAAAACCAGGTGGTAAACCCCAGTGCGGCCACACCAGCAGCAGCAATGGGCCAGCCGTACGGGCGTGGTGTTTTCCGTGCCACCGCCAGCGCACCTGCACATAGCCCGGCCGCGCCGGCCATCAGTCGATATCCTTCAGGAGCAAGCACAGATCATTGGTTGGTTCGTGAGAAATCGGGGAGCGGTAGGAACGTACTACATCTCGCCACAGGATGCGAGTGTACGGCACCTTTCCTCGTTCGTTCACGCCCCGGCGCAGGTGGCCCGTATCCCACACCTCAGGCCCCGCGAACAAAGCCACGCCGGCCGGTCTGCTCACGCCCTGTCAGCCAGCCCGTCCCTACCCATGCCACCAATCGCGATCCAGCGACCGGTACTGGATGGCTTCTGACAGATGGGCTGGCGTAATGGAGGCCTCCCCCTCGAGGTCAGCGATGGTCCGGCTCACTTTCAGGATACGGTCGAAGGCGCGCGCGCTCAGCCCCAACCTCCGGATGGCCGTCTTCAGCAATTGCTTCCCACGGGTATCCAGCGCGCAGTGGCGCCGGACGAGCGTGGAGCCCATCTGCGCATTGCAGTGAACGCCGTGGTGCGCTGCATAGCGTTGCGCCTGAAGGTCCCGGGCCTGGATGACGCGCTCTCGTACCGCGGCACTGGGCTCGCCATCCTGCGGCTTGTCAAGCTCATCGAACGACACCGGTGTTACCTCAATGTGCAGATCGATACGGTCCAGCAGCGGACCGCTGATCTTACCCAGGTAGCGCTGCACCTGCGGTGGGGCGCAAACGCATTCGCGGTTCGGATCGGTGAGGTAGCCGCAGGGGCACGGGTTCATGCTGGCGAGCATCATGAAGCGGGCCGGGTACTCGACCGTGAAGCGCGCCCTGCTGATCGTGATGCGCCCCTCCTCCAACGGTTGCCGCAGCACCTCCAGCACCTGCCGCTTGAATTCCGGCAGCTCGTCCATAAAAAGGACGCCATGGTGCGCAAGGGAAATTTCGCCAGGCATGGGATGGGCACCGCCGCCACACAGGCCGGCATCCGAAATCGTGTGATGGGGCGCGCGAAACGGACGCGTGGCCACCAGCCCCCGCCCATTGAGCTTGCCGTCGATGGAGTGGATCTTGGTCGTTTCCAGAGCCTCGTCCGGGCTGAGGGGCGGCAGGATGGTAGGCAAGCGCCGCGCGAGCATGGTCTTGCCCGAGCCGGGTGGCCCAACGAGCAGTCCATTGTGCCCGCCCGCGGCGGCTACCTCCAGGGCACGCTTTACATTGTGCTGCCCCCGGACCTCGGCGAAGTCCACGACGTGCTGCTGCGCTTGCTTGAAGAGCGCGCGCACATCCTGCTCAAAAGGCGCGGGCCCACCCGTGCCGCGGATCACCTCCACCGCCTCCGGAAGCGAGGCGACCGGGTACACGGCCAACCCCTCTACCACTGCAGCCTCAGCCGCGTTCTCTTTGGGTACCACCAGCGCCTCCCGGCCGGCCGAGCGGGCTTCGAGCGCCATCGGTAGCACACCGCGCACCGGCCGCACCTGTCCGTCAAGCGCCAGCTCCCCCATGATGGCGACGCGCTCCAGCGCCGCTTTCGACAAATTATCTCCATACGCGGCCAAGAGCCCGATCGCAATGGGCAAATCAAAGGCCGCCCCCTCCTTCCGCACATCAGCGGGCGCTAAGTTGACGGTTATTTTTCCGCGTGGGCGCGGGAGCCCCGTGTTGGAGAGCGCTGCAAAAATCCGATCTAGACTCTCGCGCACGGCTCCGTTCGGGAGGCCCACCACGGTGTACTTGGGCATACCGCCCGAGATGTGTGTTTCAATGACAATGGGGAGCGCGTCCACCCCGATCGTAGTAGAGGACCAGACTTTTGAAAACATGGCACAGGCGACGCGTGAGGGGTCGTCGGAGGCTCTATAGACACATTCCGTGCGAAAAACATAACCCCCGGTTTCGGGAGCCGTGGCAACGGGACCTTTCAGTCCAGAAGCCGTTGCAAGCCCTTCGCTGTTCATCACCCCGCACTCCACGCTTTTTCTGCGTCCATGCCTACTGCATCCGACACCCCCGACAGCCGCTCACATTTCATCCGCAACATCATTGAGGCGGACCTTGCCGACGGCACGCATGAGACGGTAGTGACCCGGTTTCCGCCGGAGCCAAACGGGTTTCTGCACATCGGCCACGCCAAGTCCATTTGCCTAAATTTTGGTATGGCCCGTGATTATGATGGTCGGTGTCACCTCCGCTTTGATGATACCAACCCAACGACGGAAGACGAGCGGTACGTAGCGTCGATTCAGGAAGATGTGCGGTGGCTGGGCTTTGATTGGGGCGACCACCTGTACCATGCCTCAGACTACTTTGAGCAGCTCTACGCCTATGCCGAACACTTGATTACGCAGGGCGATGCCTATGTGGATAGCCAGGACGGCGAAGCCATTCGGGACAACCGAGGCACCGTCACGGAGCCGGGGACGCCAAGTCCCTATCGCGACCGATCCCCCGAGGCAAACCTGCGCCTCTTCCGCGAAATGCGGACCGGCGCGCATGCAGATGGCGCCCACGTGCTGCGCGCGAAGATTGACATGGCTTCCCCCCACATGATCATGCGGGATCCCATCCTCTATCGCATCCGCCATGCCAACCATTACCGCACGGGGGATGACTGGTGCATCTACCCGATGTACGACTTTGCGCATTGCCTCTCCGACGCCATCGAGGACATCACGCACTCGCTTTGCACCCTGGAGTTTGAAAATAACCGGCGGCTCTACGACTGGATTTTGGAGCGGTGCCTGCCCGAGGAGCAGCAGGCCACACGGCCGCATCAGTACGAATTCGCGCGGCTTAACATGGACTACACCGTGATGAGCAAGCGCAAGCTGCTGCGCCTGGTGGAGGAAGGCTTGGTGAACGGGTGGGACGACCCCCGCCTCCCCACCCTGGCGGGGCTGCGCCGCCGGGGCGTGCCCCCCTCAGCCATCCGCACCTTCTGCGAGCGGATTGGCGTGGCGAAGGCTAACAGTCGGGTTGATATCGCCCTTTTTGAACACGTCCTGCGCGACGACCTGAACTACCGGTCGCCGCGCATCATGGGCGTGCTCGATCCGCTAAAGGTAACGATCACCAACTACCCGGAAGGCGAAACCGAGCACATCGAGGCGCCCCATTGGCCCCGCGATATTGACAAAGAGGCCCACCGCGCCGTGCCGTTTGGTCGCGAGCTGTATATTGAGCGCGACGACTTTCGGATGGACCCGCCTGATGGGTTCTATCGCCTCGCGCCCGGCCGTGAGGTGCGCCTGCGCCATGCCTACTTCCTCCGTTGCGACGAGGTCGTCCAGGATGCCGATGGGCGCGTCACCGAACTTCGGTGCACCTACGACCCGGAGACGAAAGGCCAGGCCAAGGCCAGCGACGGCCGCCGCCCCAAGGGCATCATCCACTGGGTGAGCGCGGCGCATGCGGTGCCTGCTGAGGTGCGCATGGTGGACCGCCTGTTTTCTGTGCCCGACCCCGAGGCCCACGAGGACGACTTCACGGCCTTTCTGAACCCGCAATCCATGCCCGTAGCTGATGCTCTGCTGGAGCCCGCCGTGCGCGGCTTTTCTGGCGAGCAGCGGCTGCAGTTTGAGCGGCAGGGCTACTTCTGGCGCGACACCGACGCCACCGATGATACGCTCATCTTCAATCAGATCATCCCGCTGCGCGACTCCTGGAGCACCGATGATGACCCGGAAGACGCGGCGACCGGTCCAACGAAGGAAGAGATCGAGGCCGCGAATCCGCAGATCCATGCCGACCCGGCCGAGTCGTTTACCGAAGCACAGCATGCACGGCTGGAGCACTTCACAGAAGCGCTCGGCATCGCGCGGGACGATGCCGTTCAACTCATCGACACGCCGCCCCTTGCCGATTACCTCGAAGCTGCCCTGGATGGCCACCACGAAGCGCAGGCCGTCACCAACTGGATCCTCAACGAGCTGATGGGGCTGGTACCGCCGGCGGACCTACCGGACCTGCCCTTTACCCCGGAGCAGTTTGGCGTCCTGGTGCGGCAGGTAGCCACCGACGAAATCACTGGGCGGGTGGGCAAGGACGTCCTCACGGCGATGCTGGAGGACGGCGTCGATCCGCAAGAGTACATCGCGGCCGAGGGCCTGCGCAACATCAGCGATGAGGACGCGCTGCGCGAGATTATCGACGGACAACTCGCCGCCTATCCGGGCAAGGTGGAAGCCTACCGCAACGGCAAAGAGGGGTTGCTGGGCTTCTTCATGGGACAGGTGATGCGGGAAACTGGCGGGCAGGCTGACCCTAAAACGGCACAGAAGCTCCTCCGCGAGGCACTCACCACGGACACCTCCCCTGCCGCGCAGTAACGCAGCAGAGAAGGTGCGGAGGACATCTTGTTGTAGCCGACTGCCGTCAGGCTACCCGAGTTCTTCGATAGCCGTTCGCATGCGCTCCACGCAGGTCGCGCGGCCGAGCACCTCCATCATGGCGAAGAGGCTTGGGCCAAACGTGACGCCGCTGAGCGCAAGGCGGGTGGGGTGAATGATACGCCCAGCGCCGCAACCATGGGCGTCGGCGATGTCCCGCAATGTCTGCTCCGCCGTCGCCTCTGTGAACGTGTCAAGTGCTTCCAGGGCCTCCGCATAAGCGCTCAGCAGCGCCGGCGCGTCGTCCTTCCAGCGCTTCTTGACGCCTTTCTGATCGTACGATGTTGGCGCCTCAAAGAAATACCGACTCTCGGTAAACACTTCGTGTGCAAAGGACACCCGTTCGTGCATGAGGGCGCACACCTGCTGCAGATAATCCTTGTCGACATCGTCGAGGCCGTGGGCGTCGGCGTGTGCGGCCACACGGGCGGTAAACGTACCCAGATCAAGCGCTCGCAGATGCTGCTCATTAAACCAGCGGAGCTTGTCCATATCGAACTGCACCCCGCTGGAGCCCACCCGGTCCAGTGAAAAGGCCTCGGCGAGCTCCTCCAGTGAAAACACCTCCTCCTCCGTTCCTGGATTCCAACCAAGCAGGGCCAGGAAGTTGAGCAGGGCCTCTGGCTCATAGCCCGCCTCTGCGTAATCGCTTACCGAGACCGGAATCCCAAGCGCCTCTGCGTCGCGCTTGGAGAGCTTGCCGCCCTCCGGGCTCAGGATCAGTGGCAGATGCGCAAACGCCGGCGGCTCCCACCCGAAGTAGCGGTACAGGAGGATGTGCTTGGGCGTTGACGGCAGCCACTCTTCCCCACGAATGACGTGCGTAATGGCCATCAGATGGTCGTCTACGACGTTGGCCAGATGATACGTAGGCATACCGTCGGATTTCAGCAGCACCTGATCATCCACCTTTTCAGAGGCGAAGCTGACGGTCCCCCGCACCGTGTCCTCAAACCGAATAGAGCTTTCGGGCGCTACCTTCATGCGGACCACGTACGGGTCGCCATGGGCAATACGCCGCGTGACCTCCTCATCCGGCAGCGTGAGGCTGTTTTCCATCTCGCCTCGCGTGGCCGCGTTGTACGAAAAGCCGTGCTCTGCTTCCTCACGCCGCGCATCCAGTGTCTCCGGCGTGTCGAATGCATAGTACGCGTGTCCACTATCCAGCAGTTGCTGTACATACTGCTGGTAGAGCTCCTTTCGGGCCGACTGGTAGTACGGCCCTACATCGCCCCCAACCGTTGGTCCCTCATCATAGGACAACCCCGCCCATTCCAAAGCCGCCGTGATGTCAGTTTCCGCATCTTCGACGTAGCGCTCCCGATCCGTGTCTTCAATGCGAAGGACGAACGTCCCCGCATGCTTTCGCGCCAACAGGTAATTGTAGAGCGCTGTACGAAGCCCTCCGATGTGAAGATACCCCGTGGGGCTGGGGGCAAAGCGAACGCGAACCGGGCGACTACACATGTGCGAAGCGGCGAGTACAGTTAACAGCATGATGAGCATGTAACCTACTCATCAGCGCCATTCCGTTCGCAAAGATCAAACAAAGAACCTCTGACGATTCCGCTACGAATCGTCCAGCCCCTCGTTCTGCAGTCGGAAATGACACCTCCGGATCCATCACGTCACATGGATTCCTGGTCGCGGACCGTTTCTGCATCAGGAAGCCGCTCGGCCTCTACTGTGATTCCCGGGTAGTACACATAGATGGGCCCCGTGACTGAGGCTGAGGGCTGATCTGAGGGCTGGGTGGATGAGACGTGTCGAAACTCCACGCGCTCTTCAACGCCTTCCACGGTGAAAGGCACCGCCTCGGTTGACTCTGTGCGGTCAGTGCCGGAGGTGAGAAACCCTGCGATAAACATTGCGACCGCCGCTGTAAGCGCAACCCCTGCGGAGACGGGATGCCGGGCCTGCCAGAGCGGATTCCGGTCCGCCGCGCGATCGACAAGTGCGTTACGGTCTTGCTGCTCGGACAGCCGTTCCAAGAAGTGCTCATCTACCGCAGGCGGTACGACGAGGCGCTCGTGCCGCAACATGCGACGAAAAACAAGGGTGGTTTCCAACGCATCGCGACACGCGGCACAGGCGGAGAGATGCGTGAACAAGTCCGCATGTTCGCTCAGAGGGAGTTCCCCATCCAGATAGGCATCCACTCGGGCCTCATCCGGGCAGGGCGTGTGTCTCGGCTGCTGCTCTTTCCGATCCCCGTGCATGGCGGTTGTCCGTGGTTAATCGTGTGTCGCGGTTGTTCTCCTGTTTACGTCTTGCCCTCGGCCCGTGCACGCCGCTGCTCGACTGCAGGCTTAATAAACGTCGCCAGTTTTCGCCGGGCCTTAAACAGACGCGATTTTACAGCGCTCAGCGTGCTCCGGGTAACGGCTGCAATCTCTTTGTACGACAGGTTCTGGTACTCGCGGAGAATGATGACTTCGCGATAATCGGGTTTTAGTTGCGCCAGGCAGTGATTCACCAGCTCCACTTGCTCGCTTTTCTCCAAGGGTGCACTCGGCTTTTGCGAAGCCTTCATGCTCGCATCCTCGCGCATTGCTGGCTCCAGGCTCACCTGCCGTTTTTCACGCCGGATAACGTTCAGGCATTGATTGCGCGCAATGGTGAAGAGCCACGACCGAAAGGACCCCACATTTAGCAGCCGCTCGCGGTTTTCATACACGCGCAAAAACGTGTCTTGCATCACATCTGCGGCGCGCTCTTTGTCAAGCAGCATCTTCAGACAAAAGCCGTAGACCTGGTCTTTGTAGCGGTTATACAGCGACACAAATGCCAGCTCGTCGCCGTCCCGCATGGCCTCAATAAGTGCGCGATCGTCGGTGGTCATAGCGGGGGAAAGAAAGCACAGCGAGACAGGTCTGCGCGGGTTTTTGTCTTGACTACGATTTATTTTCGGCCTGAGGGGCGTGATGGGAGGACACGTGCAGCCCCTAAAAGTTGCTTTCCCCTTGCAAGACGGCTACCGTCACCGGGCAACCACATAGCAATGGCGCACGTACAGGCTGTCGCTTTGTGCTTTCGGTGCCTCCCTGATAGATATGCATCTACAAACATGCGTCTACCCGCTGGCGTTGCGGTCTGCATTCTCGCGCTTGGCCTATGGCTGACCGGCTGCGGACCCGCCGATGAGTCTGATGACTACGTTGCCCGCGTACACGACACCACCCTCTCACATGCCGACGTGCAGCAGATGATGCGGAACGTCGGGGCGCAGCAAGACTCTGCCGGCATGGCCGAACAGGTCATTAGCCAGTGGGTGCGCAACGAACTCCTCTATCACGAGGCGCAGCGACGAGGCCTACACAACACTCCAGCCGTGCAGGAGCAACTCCGTGAAAGCGAACGCACGATTCTGATTAACGCGCTGGTGTCGGATCTCCACGACGCGGATGATATCGAGCCTACAGACGAGGAAGTGCAACAATACTACGACCGTCATCAGGAGCAATTACGGCTACGCGAGCCGTACGTTTACATCCGGTTTGCACAAACCCGGAGCCCGGTGGCAGCCGACAGCCTGCAAGCCGCTTTGGAGGGGGAAGCGCTCTCTCTCCCCCGGTGGGAACGACTGGTACGGGAGCTTGCGACGGATCCAGCCGCTGCCCTTGAACTTTCGACCCACTATCATCCCGAGCGCCACGTCTTCCCTACAGACGAGGCGCTTCGTAGTCAACTACAACGGATGAGCCCGGGCGACGTAGCCCGGGTAGCCGCCGGCGATTCGATTGCGCTCCTACGGCTTGAGGACCGGGCTGAACCAGGAACAGTGCCCGAATTGACGTGGGTTGAGGATGTGATCCGAGACCGCTTGACCATTCAAAAACGGAAACAGTCATTCGCGCGTCAGGTTCAACGGCTGCACGTTGATGCAGCGTCTCGCGACTTGCTTGACGTGCCCGACAGGATAGATCCGTCGGCCCAACCGTAGACGCGCTTGCTGGTTTTCCTTTTCAAGAAGGTCGAGCAGTCTGCCTCGACCTCCATGGTGTTGTAGTTTTTCCCACTGACCGTATGTACCGTCGCATGGATCCGTATGCCCTTCAGCCGCGCCATCGCCTCTGCGGTGTGCTGCTCTTCGTTCTT
This sequence comes from Rhodothermaceae bacterium Tc-Br11_B2g6_7, assembly GCA_001564055.1. GTDB lineage: Bacteria > Bacteroidota > Rhodothermia > Rhodothermales > Salinibacteraceae > Tc-Br11-B2g6-7. The sequence continues at coordinate 61,977 of LKNB01000002.1, read as the reverse complement.
CTCGTCTCGTATGGTTGGAGCCCGCTCGCGCCCACCGCGTTCGGACAATCCGCTGACGATGAGGTTATCGACGAGATTGTTGCCGTCGTTGACGATGACATCGTGCTCCGCTCTGAGGTCGACGGCCTGGTGCAGAATATGGCCCAGCAGCAAAATATGCAGCCCAACGACCGCATGTGGCTGCAGGCCCTCAACCAGGTCGTGAACCAGCAGGTGCTTGCCGCGCAGGCCCGACAGGACACCACCATCCAGGTGACCGAGCAGCAAGTGGAGCAGGCCATGGATCGCCAGATCAACCAGATGGTGCAGCAAATGGGAGGAGAAGAGCAACTGGAGCAGATGTACGGCCAGTCCCTGCTCCAAATTCGAGAGGACCTGCGCGACGATTTTCGCAACCAGCTGCTCGCACAGCGGATGCAGCAGCGACGTATGCAATCGGTGCGCATCACGCCTTCCGAAGTGGAAGCCTGGTTTAGCCAGTTTCCCGAAGAAGAACTGCCCGAGCTTCCCGACATCGTTCGCGTTGCTCACATCGTGAAGTACCCGGCCGTAAGCGAAGCCGCACGAGAGGAAGCCCGCGAAATCGTTTCGTCGATCCGTGACTCCATCGTCGTTGGAGGAGCCAATTTTGAAGAGATGGCCCAGCAATTTTCGGACGACCAGGGCTCGGTGCAACAGGGCGGCCGATACCCTGATTATGAAATTGGCGATCTCGTCCCAGAGTTTGGTGCCGTCGCCGCTCGCCTACCGGAGGGCGAGATTTCGGAGCCTTTTCGGACGCAGTTTGGCTATCACATCATGCGCGTGAATTCGCGGCGTGGCGATCAGGTGGACTTCAACCATATCCTGATCCAGGTAGATGAACGGTCGGCTGATATTGAGCCCGCCCTGGAATCGCTCGCCACCATCCGCGACTCTATCGTCACGCACAACCAACCATTTGACCGTATGGCCCGCCGCCATTCAGAAGAAGAGCGGTCGGCCGAGTTCGGGGGGCGCGTGCTGGATCCGCAGTCGGGCGAGCGGGACCTCTTTTTGGACCGCCTGGACCGGTCCTGGCAACGCACCATCCGGAATCTCGAACCGGGGGAGATTAGCGAGCCGCGCGAGGTACAGCTCCTCGATGGCGCGCGCGCAGCCCACATCGTGCGGCTACAGCAGTTCACCCCGGCACACCGGGTAAGCCTGGAGACCGACTATGAACGCATTCGGGAGTTTGCCCTGCAGGACAAGCGCGCCGAGCGTATGCAACGCTGGATCGAAGGCTTGCGCGACGACATGCACGTGGAGCTGCGCGGCAAAGCGGCACGGCTCGAGGATGCCTTGCCGGACGACCTGATGGAGCCCGACGTTGAACCTGGGGATTTGGATGCCACACCGCCCGGCCAGGGACGCCAGCCTCCGCCTCCGCCGCAGCAGCAAGCCCCCCCACCGCCGCCCAGCCCGTAACACGGCCGCGCTGCGCGCTCTCCTCGTCGTATCGCGCGTCGTCCTTTCCAGCCCCTGACCACCTGCCTGTATTCATGGCCGAACCCACATCCGTCGACACGACGCCGGACGCCGACCCCCAAACGCTGGATGCGCTGCAAACCTCCGTTCAGCAACTCCGCGAAGAGGTCGGAAAGGTCATCATCGGCCAAGAAACGATCGTCCGCAACGTGACCGTCAGCCTGCTGGCCCGTGGGCACGTGCTGCTTATCGGGGTCCCGGGACTGGCGAAAACGCTCCTGATTCGCACGCTCGCCGATGCGTTGGACCTCTCGTTCAGCCGCATCCAGTTCACCCCTGATCTGATGCCGAGCGACATCACCGGGACGGAGATTATTGACGAGGACCGCACCACCGGACGCCGCTCGTTTCGGTTTGTGGAAGGGCCTGTGTTTGCAAACATCATCCTGGCCGACGAGATCAACCGGACGCCGCCGAAAACGCAGGCCGCTTTGCTGGAAGCCATGCAGGAGCGCCACGTCACCGCTGCCGGCCAAACCCTGCCCCTGCCCGCCCCCTTCTTTGTGCTCGCCACGCAAAACCCGATTGAGCAAGAAGGAACGTATCCTCTGCCCGAGGCGCAGCTCGATCGCTTTATGCTCAACCTCTGGCTGGATTATCCCGCTTTTGACCAAGAGGTGGAGGTGGTACGCTCAACCACTGGCGCGCGCCCAGAGCCGGTTTCCGCTGTGATGACGGGCGAAGAACTGCAGACCTACCAGCAGTTTGTGCGCCAGCTACCCGTGGCGGACAACGTTATCCAGTACGCCGTACGCCTGGTGAGCAGCACGCGTCCGCAGAGCGATGATGCCCCCGCGTATGTCACGTCGTACCTCAGCTATGGCGCCGGCCCCCGGGCGTCGCAGTACCTCATCCTGGGCGCCAAAGCATTGGCCGCCATGGATGGCCGGCTGACGCCCCTCATCAGTGACGTGCGTAAGGTGGCGATCCCTGTGCTGCGGCACCGTATCGTGTCGAACTTTAATGCCGAAGCCGATGGCGTTACAGGACTGGAACTCATCGACCGCCTGGTGGAAGACACGGCGACCACCTCATGAAGACATCAGACAGATCAACGACCAGCACGCCGCCTAAGCGCGCCGTGTTGGTGGGCGGCGGTCATGCCATGTTACCCACCCTGCAGGCAGCCCATCACTGGACGGACGCAGGCCATGAGGTTACCTTGATCAACCCCGGGCGCTTCCTCTACTACTCTGGCATGGTGCCGGAGTACCTCGGCGGGGTGTACCGGGAGCCTGACGTCCGCATCGACCTGCAGGCGCTGTGCACAGCTGCCGGGGTTCGCTTTGTGGACGCTCCCGCTACCGCGCTGGATGCAGCAGGCAAACGCGTTCGTGCTGACGCGCAGTGGCATGCCTACGATGTTGCGGCGCTGGACGTCGGAGCCACGCCCCCAGGCCGTCCAGCAGCAGCCATTCCAACGAAACCCTTACACGGACTCAAGGCGCTGGACGCTTCGCTGCGTGCGGTACTCCACGACCCGCACGTCAGGCGCCACCTGCTGATCGTAGGAGCGGGGGCCGCCGGCGTAGAGCTAAGCCTGAACCTTTCGGCGCGTCTGCACCGGGCAGGAAAGGCTTCTCAACTGAAGTTGACCATCGTTGATCAGGCCGATCGGGTGCTACCGCGGTTTCCCGTAGGCGCCAGTCGCTACGTGAAGCGCCTGCTGCTGCAGCGTGGCGTGCGGCTGCACCTGGAGGCGGAGGTGGACGCCCTCACCCCAGAAAACGGAGCCGTGCGGGCCGTTCTCTCGAGTGATGCCCCCGACCTTGTTGTGGACGACGTCGTCTGGGCGACGGGCGCTGCGGCACCCGCCCTGTTGCGCGACAGCGGTCTCCCGTGCACGAACGACGGCTTTGTGCACGTGGACGAGCACCTGCAAGTAGACGGACACCCGTCGCTGTTCGCTGCTGGCGACTGCGCCAAAGTGGACGGTTACGCCGATCTGGCGCGGATTGGCGTTCATGCCGTGAAGCAAGGCCCCGTGCTCCGGGACAACATTGCGCAGGCCCTGCACAGCCGCACGGACTCAGCCTTAAGGAAGTTCAAGCCATACACCATCGCCCCGCTGATTCTGTCGACAGGCACTCCCCACGGGCTTTGGATCGCTGGACCGCTGTGGCTGGCCGCTACGCCGATGTTGCGGCTCAAGCACTACATCGACCGCTCGTGGATTCAGTCTTATCAGGGGCCGGTGCATGCCCCGAGCAGGCACGATCTATGGGATGCCCGTGCCCCGCTGCCTAAACCGCCGTTTTCGGTGGTGAAGGACGCCTATACGACGCTGTAAGCGGGCGTACACGCTACCATTGAGCGCTGTACGGTGCGCTCGGGTCAGCGCTGCTCTGCCAACGCCCCATACTGCAACATCTCTGCGGCAGCGTCCAGCCCACTTTGCAGCGCGTGAGGTACGCGAGCCTGACCCACCATGAAGTCACCCGCAAAAAATAGCCCATGCGGTGCGGCCTGTGCAAGCACGGCCGTTGCGGCCCCGCTGGTCGGCTGCGAATAGCGCCAGCGCTGATGGTCTACCCAGGCTGGTTGGGCCGCCGCCGGCGCCTCCAGCACGTCAGCAGCATGTGCAGCCACTACCGGCGCCAACTCCTCGTGCGGTGCATCGAACCGCTCTTCGGTCCAGGAAGGCTGCATCTGGCATATGAGGACCCGGCGACCCGGGGGTACATGCCCCGGTTTATCTTCCTCAAAGCTAAGCCACGCAATCGGATGGGCTCCATCTGTGTTGACAAACCCATAGAACGGCTGGGCCCGCGTCCAGCGCTTTTCGTATCCAAGAACCAGGGTGTGCTGCGACTGATAGGAAGCCACACGAAGGGCTTCGACGAGCGCATCCTCGAGGGATGCCGGTAGATCGCTATCGTCGAGCAGGTCGGCGGTCTGCGGCGCTGGCGGGGTGAGCAAGAGCTGGTCGAAGGGCCCGAAGGATGAGCCATCCGTAGCGGTGGCGGTCCATTCCCCATCAGCGTGATGGATGCGGGCAATGCGCGTCTGTAAGTGGACCTCAGCGCCTGAGGCCGTGGCCAGATGCTTTCCCAACATGTGGATGCCGTCGCGATACGTCCAGGGCTGGTTGGCTTCGGTTTGGCGGATGGGCGTAAGGTCTCCCGAGGCGGTGAACGTGCACAATGGCCGTTGGATAACCTCGAGCCCGTCTGTAGGCAACGCCTCGCGGACCAACGCTCGGTGATGTGCCTTCTTTAGCTTGAAGAAGTTGGCGCCGTGGTCGTAGTGAACCCCGTCACGGCGACGCGTGGTGGCGCGCCCCGACACCCCACGCGCCTTGTCTATCAGTGTAACGTGGACTGCGCGGTCGCGCAAGGCAAATGCAGCGGCACATCCGGCGATGCCCGCCCCTATGACTCCAATCCGTGGTGTTGCCATAACTACGCTGTAGGTACATCGAAGAAACTGAACACCGACTGCAGGAGCCTTTTGCCCACGCAATCGTTAGCCGCGTCCTTTACTGTTCGAGATAGTGTGCGTTCTCATGCTTGCCCGTATTCTGGCGCTGTTTCTTATCCTACCGGCCATCGAGCTTGCCCTGCTCATGTATGTGAGCACCATCATCGGCTTCTGGGAGACGGTAGCGATTATCGTCGTGACCGGCCTCGTCGGTGGACTGTTGGCGAAGCAACAGGGCGTTTCCGCATGGAACCGCCTGAACCGAAAGATGGCGGGTGGGGGCTTGCCCGGCAACGAACTGGTCGATGGCGTCATCATCCTGATTGCCGGTGCCCTTCTCGTGACACCGGGCGTGCTCACCGACGTGGTGGGCTTTATGGGCTTAATTCCGGTGTCGCGCCGTCTTATCCGCCGTTATGCCCTCAAACGGTTTCAGCAGAAGGCCGAGCAAGGCCAGATGGGCTTTTACATGGGTGGATTCGGAGAAGCGCCCGGTGCCTCTCCCTACGATGCGCCGCCGTATGACGCCCCACCCTTCGAAGGGCGACGCCCGGCAAATGGCTTTCCGGAAGCCGACGTAGAGGTTGAGGAGCAAGCGGATGACAGCGCATCTAACGAACCATCAGATACCAACGCATCAGACGGCGACGCCCCAGACGCTAATTCAAAAGCGGACCGTGACGCCCAGCCCTCCTGGGATGGCGCCGGCCGACGTATCCCCCGGCATAGTGACGAGTTCTCCGAGCCGGGATCGGGAGGCGACCCAGCTGACCGCGTCTAACACAAAAAGGCCCAGCCCCTGCAGAATGAGCGCAGTGCCATGCCCGCGCCAGGCGTCCCCGCGGTCTACACCCTCCCCGGCCGCCACCACCATGGCCGTCCCCACGCCCATGTAGCCCACGTTCAGCCCCAGGTTGGCCAGCAAGATGTCATGGTACCGCCGCTCGGCGCGCACGGCCTCCCCGAAACCGGCATCCGGTTCCGCGTCGCCGCCAAGCAGTCCAACCGCTGCGATGCCCATATTGACCGCCCCCCATAGCGCCGATTGCTGGCCGAACCCTCGGACGGCATCGTCCCGCCCGGTGGCCCACAGCGCGCTGCCACCGATGACGTTGGATCCCCCCCACGCCAGCACACGGATCAGATGCCGGCGCTCCGAGGCCAAGCGCTGTTCAGACAGGGCCGTGATATTCGTTGTTTGAGGCTGCATGGTGGTATCCGCATCCGTGAGAGAAACAGGGGTGGCATGCACCCGCGGCGCGAGTGCGCCGGCCATTGCCAGAAGGAAACCCGCCCATAGGCATACTGCAATCTGACGCATAAGGCCCCCGCTGAATAATAAGGTCGTGAACCACACGGTACGAGCCCGGAGGCGCAAGCGGAAGCTGCGGCGGCGAATTCATCCGAACCGTTACGTTCGGCGGGCGACCGGGGCCGCGCTACCGTCACCTTCGACGCTCGATAGCACACGCGTGCGGTGCTTCCGCGTTATTGCCCCGCTGGCACTGAGGCTTTCAACAGCGTAAGCAGCTCCTCCTCCACGTCCTGATATCCGCCCTCTTCGTACCATGCGATGAGCGGCTCCACCACGTCCCTGCCTTCTGCCCCCTCTGCGATAAGGTTTTCACGGAGGGCAGCAGCTGCCGCCGGGCGGGGACCCCAATCAAAGATCTCCTCCCCGTCCTCAGTAAACGCCACCAGCTTTGGAATGCTGCGAGAGCCGTTGGTAAGGTATTGATCCATGATGTCCAGGTTATCATCACGGCGCAAAATACGCAGGGTGACGTGATCGGACAGGGATGCTGCCCGTGCAATCACGGGCAGGCTAAAGGCCGAGTCGCCGCACCAGTCGTCCGTAAGCACCATCCACAGGTGCGGGGTGTCGATGGCGGCCATTATCTCTTTGAGTTCCTCACTCGCTGTATATTGCTCCTCTACCGCTTCGGCCCGTTCCCAGTTGTACCGGGCATAATGCTGATAGCGTCGCTCGTCGCTTGAAAGCTCGGCCATCGACCGGCGCAGCTTTTCCTGCCACGCGTCTTTGTAGGCATCGTAGGTGAGGCCCTCGTGCGGGCGACGATCATCGAAGAACGTAGGCATAGAAGTGTCACAGATGAAAGGAGGTACGAAATGACGGGGTCCAGTCACGGCCCCACGCGGAGTACAATCTTGCCTATATTCTGATTGGCCTCCATGCGCTCATGCGCCTCTTGGACTTCCGTCCATGGGTGCACCGAATCAATCACAGGCTGCAGGGTTTTGTTTTGCAATAGCGGCAAATAATCGGCGGCGAAGGCGGCCACAAGCTCCTGCTTGTAGGCCAGCGGACGGTTTCGGAGGGTGGACGTGCGCAGCGTCCCCCGCTTTCGAAAGAGCTGCCCCAACGGAAAGGCCTCTACGGTGGCCCCGCCCATGAGGGCGAGCACCACCCAGCGCCCATCGTGTGCCAGCGCCCGGACGTTCTGTTGGGCATACCCGGCCCCGATGAAGTCAAGAATCACATCGGCGCCATGGCCAGCAGTAGCATCAAGTAGCCGATCGGCGAAGTCCTCCCGTTCATAGTCAATGGTGGTCACCGCGCCCAGCGTGCGACACGCCGCGTGCTTCCCTGCAGAGGCCGTTATGTGTGATGTCGCACCTGCAGCGCGCGTGAGTTGTAGCGCTGCGGTGCCAACCCCGCTGCCACCTGCATGAATGAGGGCGTGGTCACCCGCAGACAGCTCCCCAAGCCAGAACAACGCCTGGTACGCGGTGAGAAAAACTTCTGGAATAGCCGCAGCTTCTACAAAGGAAAGCTCCGCCGGCTTTGGCAGCAGCAGCTCCTCATCAACCGCAACGTATTCTGCGTAGCCGCCGCCTGCCAGGAGCCCGAAGACGGCAGCGCCGGCGTGCCATCGCGAGACTCCAGGACCCGCCCCGACGACTTCGCCGGCCATCTCCAGACCCAGGATAGGCGAGGCGCCTGGCGGCGGATCGTAGTGGCCACGCCGCTGATAGGTATCGGCGCGGTTGAGTGCCGTGGCCCGAACACGAACCAGTACCTCTCTGGGCCCTGGTGTGGGTCGCTCAACGGCACCGATGGTAAGTTGCTCTGGACCGCCCGGGGCCCGAACCTGTACGGCTTGCATCCGCTCCATCAGGCTTCCTCCGTGTCTACCACGATTTCGCTGTGGAGCGTCTGATGGACCGGACATCGATTGGCGATTTGCACCAAGCGCTGACGCTGTTCCTCGGTAAGGTCGCCCGTCAGGGTCAACACGCGGGCGATGTGGTCCACCTTGCCCTCCTCCGTATCGCACGACGCACAGTCGCGGGCATGGATTTTATCGTGGGAGAGTTCAACAGATACGCCGTCCAACGGCCACTCCTTTCGATCGGCGTACATGCGCAGGGTCATTGCAGTGCAGGACCCGAGCGCACCCAGCAGGTAATCGTACGGGGTCGGACCCGTCTCTGTCCCTCCCACGGAGGACGGCTCATCGGCACGGAGGGTAAAGCCGCGCGTCTGCATATCGGTCTGGAATCCGTTCCGCAGGGTCGCCTCCAGCGTATTGTCGTCGTAGCTTCCTGCCGTGTCTTGGTCGTTGACATCCGGGGCCGTATCCTTTGCTTCATCCTCAACGTCGACGTACTTCGCTGCCCAGGCGCCAATCACCCGCCCTACGTACCGAGCATCATCGCGATCGGACAGCAGGTGATCGGCTGTGTCCAGTGACATAAAGCTTTTTGGATGCTTAGCCGCCTGAAAGATCTTCGCTGCGTTGTCGATGCCGACAATTTTATCGATCGGAGAATGAAAGATGAGCAGCGCCCGTCCCAGCGAGCCCAGCACCTCAGCACTCGATTTTTCGCGCAAATCGTCGATGAACTGCTTTTTCACAGTAAACGGCCGCCCGCCGATGTTGACTTCTGCCTGGCCCTTTTCCTCGATCGTTTCCAGGTCGTTTTCGAAAATATGCAATACATGATCGGGGGCGTACGGCGCACCAATCGTAGCCACCGCCTCGATGGACGGCAGGTGGGTGGCTGCCCGAATGACCGCGGCGCCGCCCAGCGAATGGCCGATGAAGAGCATTGGGGCGGTATGATTCTCCTCAAGAAAGTGTGCCGCAGCCAACAAATCGCTGATATTTTTGGAGAAGTTGGTGTCCTCGAAGTCCCCCTCACTCTCCCCCAGCCCCGTAAAGTCGAAGCGGAGCACTCCCACGCCCTCCGCCGCCAGCGCCTGGCTGATGAGGCGCACAGCGCGCAGATTTTTCGTGCAGGTAAAGCAGTGCGCAAAGATGGCAAATGTGGAGGGGTGCCGGCCGTCTGGCAGCTCCAGTTCAGCGCTTAGGCGCTGGCCGCTTTCGTTGGCAAAGGAGACGTTCTCGCGAGTAGTCATCTATTGGATCAGGGTTAGTGGAGAATCAGGGCGGTAACGGGAAGCGCTGGCGCCTGCTAACAGCTCCGTCAGGGGTGTAGGTTTGCTCTACGAGCGTCCCGCCCCCGGTACGATTCAGTAGCAGGACCGTCGAGGCCCGCGTGCCATACCGCGGAGAGGAAATAAAAATTGGTGAAAGGACGCGTTCCCAGTCATGGGAGACCCCGGTTTCGGGCAGCGCATCATCGGGCGCTGGGGTATCGTCCTGGAGCAGGTCAAAGAGGGCCGGCACAAGCGCATCGTCTCCGGACAGGATGGTACGTAGCCGCTCCTTAGCTCGCGTTACTTTTGGCCAGGGTGTATCCAGGACAGCGTTCGACAAACCGTACAGTCCGGGTGCAATAGCGTGCGCAGCAGCGGCTGTGCTTGTGTAGTGCACGGAGCTGGCATCTCCAATCAGGAGATTGTAGCCGTTGTACTGTGATTGTGTGCGCGCCACCGCCTTACGATACGCCATAGCGGAGTTATCGCCAAGAAGATAGCCCGTGACGAGCCCCCCGCGTGAGGGTGCGGTTGTTTTCTGCGCTTCGGGATCTCGCACGTTGGTGATTACACAGAAGCGCTGCCCCTTGCCCGCCCCCATCCACGTCCCCCCCGCCCGAAGGTCACGCCCGGCCACCATGCCGGCCTGCTCCGGCCACCGCGCTGCAGCCGCCGTAGGCCGTGCGAAAAACTCATCGCGGTTGCCAGCCAGCACCAGACGGTACCGCGGATGCATGTCGTACGCCCACACAAGAAGGCACATGAAAGGAGTTAGGCCGCATGGTGATGTATCGCGAGTAGCTCGGGCGGGGCGTTGACCTGGTTGATAAAGCGATAGGAAAGCACCTGCACGGCCGCCTGATCCAGCCCGGCCGCCCACTTCATGACTGCACGTGCCTCGGCTGATCCGCCAGGATGCCCGGTGTAGAGTACAACCGTAATAACGCCACCTGGCTGCAGAAAGGCCAGCGCCTGTTCCAGGGCGTCGATGGTGGTTTCTGGAGTGGTGGTAATCGCGTGGTCGGCTCCCGGGAGGTAGCCGAGGTTGAACATAACCGCGCTCACCTCGCCGCGCAACGTCTTGGGAAGCGTGGCGGCCATCGTGGCGTGGGAAGCCTCATGAAGGTCCACCCGCTCTGCGACCCCCGCCGTAGCCAGGCGCTGCCGCGTTCGTTGGATGGCGATGGCCTGCCGATCAAACCCATGCACGTGGCCGCCCGGGCCCACGGCGCTTGCCAGGTGCAGGGTATCGTGCCCGTTACCGACAGTGGCATCGATCGCCACGGCTCCTGCGGACAGTGCGCGGGCCGTGAGGTGATGGGCAAAGTCGAGGACTGAGTACATGGGCGGTGCTGATAACACACAGAAACGAAATGTTGGACGACGGCTCTCGCTGGATGTTCACCGCTGGCGCCTGCGTCGCGGGACCGTATCTCCCAGGTTAAGGTACGATTCGTACTGTCTTTTCAATGCTTCGTGTACGGCATGTCTTCCCCCGCACCCTTTCATACCCTTGCGCTGCCCCATCATCCCTACGGGCTATATGCCGAGCGGCTGGCGACCGTGCCGGCCCTGCTGGATGCGCATGCGCTCGATAGCCCGCAGGTGATAGTCGTCACGGATGAGCATGTCGCTGCGCACTACCTGCGCCCGCTGACCCATCAGCTTGAGAAAGCAGGGCGCACGGTGGTGCCTATTGTTCTACCACCCGGGGAGCAGACGAAGGCGCCCGTTCCCTTGCAGCGTATCTACGATACGACGCTCACCGCCGGTATCGACCGGGCGACGCCCGTGTTGGCGCTCGGCGGCGGTGTGGTCGGGGATCTGGCAGGCTTTGCCGCTGCCACCCTCTTGCGCGGCCTTCCGCTGGTACACTTACCGACCTCCCTCATCGCACAAGTCGACAGCAGCATTGGCGGCAAAACCGGAATCAATCATGCCGTCGGAAAAAATCTTATCGGTGCGTTCTATCAGCCCGTCTTCGTAAACGCCGACCCTACCACGCTTAATTCGCTACCGCTCCGCGAATGGCAGAGCGGTCTCGCGGAGGTGGTAAAACATGCCCTCATCGCAGCCCCCGATTTCTTTGACGAATTGGAAACCTACCATGCCGACGTGCTCAGCCGAGAGCCGCAGCGCGTATCGTCGGTGGTGCAACGCGCAGCGGCAATAAAGGCCGGCCTTGTGGCCGATGATGTGCACGAGCAGGGGCAGCGCGCGCTGCTCAACTTCGGGCACACCTTCGGGCACGCGCTCGAATCCGTCTGCGGCTATGGCGTCCTGACCCACGGCGAGGCCGTCTTCCTCGGGATGCGCGTGGCGCTGCGCGTGTCGCACCGGCTGACCCCCCATCCGTCGCTTGTGCGGGCGCTGGAAATAGTGCAGGGATTCCCGGTCGATGCCTCGGTTCAGTCGGTCGCGCGCGGCGATCTGATGGCGTCTATGCAGCACGACAAGAAGGTGAAGAACGGAACGGTGCGGTACGTGCTGCTGCGCGCCATTGGCGACCCGTACATCACGACGGACGTCCCCGCGCAAGTAATCTACGACGCCTGGGCCGACACCCTCGCCGAGAGTCCCCTTCGCCTCACCACCACGGCCGCATCGAACGAATAATTGGCCGAAACAGCCGTAGGTGACGCGTTTTACGGCACACAAGGTTAAAGGAGCCGTTCCGTGTTAAGCGATTGCTTTGATACGTCCGCCCCACTCGTCTGTGGGCGGCCTTTTTGCTGAACGTCCGCCTCCATGCTCCGCTACCTGCTCAAGATTCCTGCCTGGCTCATCAAGGGGGCGTTATGGACGCTCCTGCTGGGCGCACTTCTGTACTTTGGTCTGACGCGCACACAAGTAGGCCGCGACGCGCTGCAAGTAGAAATTGAGCGACAGTTCGACCAGCAATTTGCCGGGGAGCTCCGGATCGGAAAGCTGACGGGCAACCTCGCGCAAGATCTGTTTGCCACGGACGTCGAGCTCCGCGACCCGGCCGGCCGGGTGGTCGTTACGGTGGATTCGGTGGTGGCCCGACCGTCGTGGCGTGCCCTCTGGGGGCGGGAGATAGCGGTGCGCGCGCTGCACCTCCATCAGCCTACCCTATCGGTTGTGGAGGACAGCGCCGGTACCTGGAATATCGCGGCTGCACTCACGCAGCGCAATCCGGCCTCTGCGGAGATCGACACGGAGACGAGCCGTCCCTGGGCCTTTACCTCTTCCCTGGTCCAGATATATAATGGGACCCTCGAAACGACCAGTACCACCGCACAGCCGGCGCAGAATGATCCCGCGCTGGTGTTCAACTGGCGGAACGATCGGGTAGAGGCGCTGGATCTGGAGACGACGGTGGAGTGGGCCGACGGGGTTGGGTTGCTGGATGTGCGCGCCCTGAGCGCCCACCTGCCGACGCACGACTTGCCGCTCCGCAAGCTCTCGGGCCAAATCGTTTTTGAAGACGCCCTTGTTGCGCTCAATGCGTTGCACATGGAGCTTGGCGGTACCGCGCTACAGGCAAGCGCCTCGCTTGATGGCGGTCGCTCTCGGGAGGCGCTGCCGTCTGCCAACGTACGCGTTGACGTGGAGCCCTCCCGGCTACAGTTCACCGAACTACAGCGGCTCTTTCCGGCCTTGCCCCTACGCGATGAGGCACAACTCCAGGGTACCCTTCGTGGACCGCTGGAGGAGTTGCTGATCGACTCCCTGACGGTGGCCCGTGGCGCTTCTCGGGCAACGCTCAGCGGCACCGTGTTCGGCTGGCCCACCATGGTGGATGCCGACGTCGCCCTTACCGATCTGTACGTCGACGCAGACGATGTGGCCGCGCTATATCCAGCGGGTGACGTATCCCGTTTACGGACGGTGGGTCCCGTTGAGGGGCGACTCGAAACGGTTGGCACCCTCGAATGGGCCACGGACCAGCCGTGGCGCCTTACCTCCAGGCATCAGCTTGAGCTCCAGACCGGTGCCGGGCAGATGGCGGGAGATGTTGCCTTCTCCCGCACGCCGAAGCAGGCATACGTGGGATCGGCGGACGTCGGATTCGAAAACGTCAATCCTGCGGCGTGGACGGTCCAGCCTCGGCTGGAAGGCGCGCTGACAGGGCGGCTGGAGGCCGAGGCGGAAGGCCGTACGTGGGCATCCCTGCAAAGCTCCGCTGCCCTACAACTTGGCACCTCCTCAATCGGCGACGTGCACCTGGATGCCACAGCTGCCTCCCTTGACGTATCCGATGAAGTAGCGTATGTATCGGTTGACCTGGCCCAGTTTCCTGGCCGAATCGCCGATATCCGGCGGGACCTTTCACCAGCAAACGGACACCGCCTCCAGGTGCAGGGCCGGCTTTCCTGGAGCGATAGCACACCGGCATACACGGCAGAAGCGTCACTGCAAGACTTTGACCTCGGTCACCTGCTCTCGCGAGAGGACGTCCGCTCCCGCCTGAATCTCACGGCGACGGTAGAAGGTACCGGGCGCTCGGAGGATGCGCTTGGTGCGACCGCTACCGTGGCATTCGCGCCCTCCCTCCTCGCCTATGACACACGCCTGGCCGAAATCCCGTCCTTTGATACGGAATTCACGCTATCTCCCCCGGGCTCTGGCCAGCCGCAGTTTTCTCTTACCGGTGACCTTGGCCAGTTACAGGTGGACACCGACGACTCGTGGAGCGCAATACAGACCACTGCCACGCGATGGATCACAGCCGTACGCGAGCGGATCGCCACTGAAAGCGCAAAAACACGGGCGGGACAGGAGGTCTCCGATTCTGAGCTACGCGCTACGCTGACCGCCGACCGATTACCAAACACTCGCGACGCCCCTGCCCTGCCGTCCATAGCGCTGGACGCCACACTGGACCTGGACCGACCCGATATCATCCGGGCGCTGGTGCCTGTTGCGTTGCCACGCCTGGACCATCTGAATGGAGCAATTACGCTTAGCGCTGCTGCTGACACACTCGCGCTGGACGGTATGCTGCAAGCGCAGCGCTTCGACGAGGCCTCGGTGCTCCTGCATATGCCCCGTCTGGCGTTTCAACTGAACACCTCGGAGCAGCCCGGCGAGCCGTTCGCGCCCACGGCGTCTGCACAGCTCACCGCAGACTCCATGCACGTAGGCGGGCAGGTGGTGGGCCGGTCACACACCGACCTCCACACCGACGGGCACATTGCCACGCTCAGCCATCAGTCGGAGCGGTTGCGGCAGGAGGACCCATTGCAGGTGGACCTCCGCCTGGAGTCGCTCCCGGACCGTCAGCGGTTGACGCTGGAGACCCTCCGATGGGCCACTGGGCCCTACGTCTGGGAAACAGGCTCGGCAGGCGCCACGGCTGACTGGTACAGCGATGCGCTGGTGGTCCCCGAGATTGCCTTGGAAAGCCGACATCCCGTGACAGACGAGCAACAGCGGATCGCCGTGGAGGGGGCATGGTCGAACCTCCCAGACGACACGCTGCACGTAGCGTTTAATACGGTCGGCTTGCAACCGATTGCAGATATCTTTGCCGGTGGACGCCCGATTGGGGGGCTGGCCAGTGGTACCCTGGCTCTCACCAATCGGCAAGCCCCGGAGGTTACCGGGCAGGTGGAGGTGGACGCGGTGAGCTATGACGACCGCCTCCTCGGCCGGCTCCAGCTTCGAAGCGGGTACCAGACGCGCGGTACCGGGGTAGCCGTGGAGGCGGCCCTGACGCCGTATGCCGATGGAGAGGCGCCAGCGATGATCTACGGGACCTCCACCCAAGCACGCATCGAGCGCAACGATATTCGCGTCGCGGGCACATTCGAGTTACCTACCCCCGGCGATGAGGACACCCCGCCCACGCCCAGTGACCTGGACCTGTCGCTGGAGGTTGATGCCCTTAGCGCCTTCTTTTTCGATTTTCTGTTTCCCGATGTGGTCTCCGATGTGAAGGGCACATTCAGCGGGCGCGGGACCGTCACGGGTCCGTTCACTGACCCCACGTTCGACGCAAACCTTACCCTGAGCGACGGGGGGCTATCCATCCCGCGGTTTAATCTGGCGTATGATGTCAGCGGGCCCGTAGCGGTGACCCGGGAGGGTATTGTGCTTGAGGAGGTGACCGTCCGCGACCCCACCGCCGGAGAAGGCCAGGTCTCTGGTATCGTGAACTTCAACGCGTACGAGTTTTTCTCCTTCAACCTGGACGCGCGGCTGGATGAGCTCCGCATCATGAATGTGCGGGACGACCGCGCGCTGCCCTTTTACGGTGAGATCTGGGCCTCAGGCGAGGCGAGCCTCACCGGGCCCGTCTTTGAGGCGGTACTTTCCGCACCGGACGCTGAGACCAGTCCCCGGAGCGAAGTGTTTATCCCCATTGTCGACGCTGAAGATGCGGTCGATTCAGGCTTTATCGTCTACGCCGATGAAGCCGATGAGCAAGCCGATCGGATGCAGCTGGCACGCCGCGCCAACATTTTTGCCGACCGCCCCGAGACGGAGCGCTCCTTTCTGGATGGCCTTGACCTCGACCTTAACTTTAATGCCCCTGAAGGCTCCACCGTTAACCTCGTCATCGACCCGCTACTGGGCGAGGTTGTGCGTGCGGTAGGAGGTGGTCGTATTCAGTTGCAGCGCCAGGAAGGCGAGTGGCTCACCTTCGGTACGTTTGCCGTGACCTCCGGGGACTACCTGTTTACCGCCGGCGAGGTGTTTGTTCGCCGCTTCAACATCAACGAGGGCACCATCACCTGGGATGGCGACCCCATTGACGCCAGCCTCGATATCCAGGCGGCTTTTCGTACCCGGGCCTCCCGTGCCGGGCTCCCGGCGGGCCAATCCGATGGCCCACCCATCCCCCTCTCCGTGTTGCTGGACATTACCGGCCGCGTCTCCAGTCCGCAGATTGACCTCAGCCTGCAGCTTGATGCCCGCGACCGGAGTGGGCTGGCCACCGAGCAGCTCCAGGCCCTCCTGAACCAGCCCGGCCTCTCTACGGAACTGGCGACCAGCGTGCTCATCACCAATTCGTTCTTGCTCACCACCGAAACCGGCGACGGCGCCTTCCTGACCGGCTCGGCGTTCAACAGCCTCTCGCAACTCGTGGGCAGCCAGCTCAACCGATACATTAACGAGGTGCTGCCAAACGTGGACGTCACGCTGGGCGTGCAGGGCGATGAGAACGTCCAGGACTTGGACGTCACCTACGGGCTCGCGCTTCGCTTGCTCGACGACCGGCTGCTCATTCGTGGGCAGGGGGTTTACTCCGGTGGACGTGAGCTGCGCGACGACGCCAGTGGCGACCTCAGCCAGCAAGGGCTGGAGGGGGAGTTTGTGGTGGAGGTCCGGCTCTCACGTGCTGTTTCGGTAGAGGTCTTCTACAGGCGCGAGGGCGACCTGCTGGATGCCAACCAATTTATCAACACCACCGGTGCCGGGCTCTCCTATCAGCGCCAGTTCACATCCTTCACGTCGCTGTTCCGCACCGATCACGAAAGCACAGAGGAGCCTGCGCCTCCACCCGACGAGGCCGACCTGCCTCCGCCCGTATCGTCCAACTGAGCCGCTTGAGCTGTTGCGGTGTTAACGTTTGGCTAATGGTGACCTTTTAGTCCACCGCTTCGTGAAAGCCATGAATCATATTTACAAACCCGCACCGCAGCTGTCGCCTGGCGGCAACCCTTGGTGCAGTTCCCCTTTGATGGCTACCGGCCATCAGCCTTTTATCTACAGTTGACATCACACGACGTTGAGTTATTTCCCCAGCCGCAAACAGATGCGGCGCGACATCATCGAGCTCCTCAAGAACAAGAATGGCGAAGCCCTTCGCCCCAAGCAGATCGCCAACGAGCTCGGCATTGAGGACCGGAAGGCGTACCAGCAGTTCCAGTCGGTACTGGCCGAGATGGAAAACAAAAACGTGATTGGCAAGACCAAGGGTAGGTTCACGCTCCAGTCCACCAAGTCTACCACGGAGGGCCTCTTACATGTAAATGCCAAAGGCTTTGGCTTTGTCGATGTGGAAGGTTTTGAGGAGGACCTCTTTGTGCGTGAGGCCAACATGGGCACCGCTCTGGATGGCGACCTCGTACGCGTAACCATGGGCGCCCCCGCCCGTGGCGATAAACGCCGGGAAGCCCGTGTCGACGAAGTGGTAGAGCGGAACCGGACGCAAGTCGTGGGTACCTTTCTGAGCAAAGGGGACTATGCGTTTGTAAAGCCAGACAATCAGCGCATTACGCAGGATGTGTTTATTCCGGGGAAGGCGTTCAATGGCGCCACGGATGGCAAGAAGGTCATGGCCTCCATTGACAAGTTTGAAAGCCGAAAAGCATCTCCGGAAGGGCGGGTGCTGCAGGTTATAGGCGATGCCGAAGACCCTGGCGTACAGGTGCTGTCCGTCGCGCTCAGCCTTGACGTCCGAGCCGACTTTCCCGACGGTGTCGAGGACGAGGCCGCGGCGATTCCCGATGAAATTCCGGCGCGTGAGATCGAGCGCCGCCTGGATCTACGTGACACGTTCGTCTTCACCATTGACCCGGAAGACGCCAAAGATTTCGATGACGCGATCCACATCGAGCAGCAAGAGGATGGCACCTACGAAATTGGCGTGCACATTGCCGATGTGAGCTACTACGTAGAACCTAACACTAAGCTGGACGACGAAGGCTTTGAGCGTGGTAACAGTGTGTATCTCGTGGACCGCACGATTCCCATGCTGCCCGAAAAACTCTCGAACAAGGTATGCTCGCTTCGCCCCAACGAAGATAAACTGGCCTACTCCTGCATCATGCAGGTAACCCCGCAGGGCGACGTCGTGGACTACAAGATCGCAGAGACCGTCATCCACTCAGATCACCGCTTCACCTACGATGACGCACAGAACTTCATCGATGGCGGCTATCCCGAGCACGACGCCGCCGCGCGCATCGTACAGGCCAACCGCCTGGCCAAGACGCTTACCAAAAAGCGCATGCGTACGGGCTCGGTTGACTTCGACTTGCCCGAGGTAAAGGTCATCCTGGATGATGAAGGCCACCCGGAGAATATCGTCAAGAAGGAGCGCATGCCCGCCAACCGGCTCGTGGAAGAGTTCATGTTGCTGGCGAACCAAACGGTGGCGCGGCATATTGCCGACCGCAAGAACCCCAAACCGTTTGTGTATCGGATTCATGCGAAGCCCGATCAGGAACGCATCCAGCAGTTAAGCTCCTACGTCCGGGCCTTCGGGTACGACATGGAGCTTTCGGAGGGCAACGTTCGTTCGACGGAACTGAACCGTATGCTGGAAACGGTACGCGGCGCTCCGGAAGCCAGCGTCATTGAGACGGCAGCCCTCCGCGCCATGTCGAAGGCCATCTACTCCACCGACAACATCGGGCACTACGGCTTGGGCTTTCCTTTCTACAGCCACTTCACCAGCCCCATCCGCCGGTATCCGGATTTGATGGTGCATCGCCTGCTGAAGCATTACGCCGAGAGCGACAAACCGGCCAATGCGGATGCTCTTGAGTCGAAGTGTGAGCACTGCTCGGCGCGGGAGCGCGTTGCGGTGGAAGCCGAACGCGAGTCCGTCAAGCTGAAGAAGGTAGAGTACGTTCGCGCGCATCTGGGCGAGACGTTTGACGGGGTAGTCTCCGGCGCGACCAACTTCGGCATCTTCGTAGAGCTTACCGATCTGCTCGTCGAAGGCCTTGTGCACGTTAGCGATCTGGACGACGACTACTACGAGTACGATGAAGAGAACTACAGCCTCGTCGGGAAGAATTCGGGACGTGCGTTCAAGCCAGGGACCGATGTGCGGGTGACGGTTACGAGTGCGAATATCGAGAAACGCCAGGTGGACTTGATGCTGGCCTGATTCCATGGCCTCAGCGTCCTCATACCCCACCACTCCGGTTAGCGTTGGGATCCTGATTTTTCCCGAGGTCGATCTGCTGGACGCCACCGGCCCGGCGGAGGTGTTTGGCTCTGTAGCCCCAGCCACCACAACCGCCGGGTTCAGGGTATCGCTGATCGCCCAAACCCCGGCGTCGATACGCACGACCGTTGGGGTGCAGCTGCTCCCAGATCGCACGGTAGACGACGTAGCACAGCTGGACCTGCTTGTGCTGCCGGGCGGCAACGGTTCACGCGTGCTGGTAGACGACGCCCGGCAGCTGCAGAGCGTCCGGATGATCGTACAGCGGACCTCCCAGGTGCTGTCGGTTTGCACAGGCGCCCGCATATTGGCGGCCCTGGGCCTGCTTGATGGGTGCGACGTCACGACACATCGAACGGCACTCGCGGAAATAGCCGAGCGCGCCCCCACGGCCGTCGTTCACCCAGACCACCGCTATACGGACAACGGGGCTGTGCTAACGGCGGGCGGGGTAACGGCCGGCATGGACCTGGCGCTGCATCTGGTGGCGCAAAGGTACGGTAGACCTGCAGCCGAAGCCACGGCCGCCTATCTCGAACATACGTGGCAGCGGGTGCCACAGAGCCGGTAAATATCACCCGCTACATCGTGGTTGGGCCGGTCCCCTCCGCGTTTGTACGGCGTAGGCACAGGCGCCTGGAATGGCGTCATTTTTGCACCCCGCGACACCCCACCCCATGCTGATTCCTCCGCGCTGCCTGTGCACACGTACGCCCTTCTGCTGCGCCATCACTGGCAGAGCTTTTACCGCCATGTGGTACGTCCTCGTTGGTGGCTTGGCTTTGCCGTGGTTCCGCTCTTGCTGTACATTGCCGCCACGCTGGTCGGGGCTGGCTACTTTGCCGACCGGTTTTTGGAGTTCCTGTCGATCGACACCACGGCGCTGGCGCTGTTAAACGACTACCTTCTCGGGCTGCTCGTAGGGTTGCTGGGCGCGCGCTTCTTTTTTCAGCGTCCACCGCGGCTGCGAATGACGCCGTATCTGCACCTTCCGCTGCCCCGCACGTCGCTGGTCGCCTACTTTCAGTGGAGTTCGCTTGTCAGCCTCCATAATATCCTCCCCCTGCTTTTCCTTGTGCCCTTCTGGCTGCAGCACGTGCGTCCGGTAGTGCCGATCGGAGGAGCCGTCGTATGGGGATTGGGCGTGCTGGCGTGCCTGGCGCTCAGTCATCTCGGAACGCTGGCGTTTCGCCTCTTGCTCGACCGCAGGCTGCGGGTGGCCGGGGCCCTGCTGATCCTTCTGGCCGTGACACAAATCATCGACCAGTGGATTGGGGCTGGGTGGACGAGCGTGGCATCGGCGCAACTGTTCAACAGCCTGGCTGCTGGCAATGGGCTGCTGCTCGGCATACTGGGGGTGCTGATTGGGAGCCTGGCGCTCCTTACGACACAGGGCCTTCACTCCGCGCTACGATCCTCACGACACGTGCAGCGACGTCCCTCGCTCTGGAGCCGCCTCGTACGGTTTCGATCAGGACTGGTGCATAACCTCGTGGTGCTGGAGCTGAAGATGATGCTCCGCACCAAACGGCCCAAGCAGTACGCCTATGTCTCCGTAGTCCTTGCTGTGCTCTACACAGGGCTGCTGCTTTCCGACTACAACGTGATCCGCGGCCCGCTCATGGATGCGTTTCTGGGGCTTTTTGCCTCCGGTGCATTCGCACTTAATTATGGCCAGCTGATGTTCGCCTGGGAAAGCCGGCACTTTGATGGGCTACTCAGCCGCGATCTGTCCCCGCAGCAGTTGGTCCTCGCCAAGCTGATGGTGTTGCAGCTGTCCTGCCTGGCCATGTTCTTGATCTGCCTGCCCTTCTTCTGGTGGCTGGCACCACGACTGCTGACGCTACATGTGGCCTTTCTGTTTTACAATGTGGGGGTCACAAGTGTGCTCATGCTAACGCTGGCCGTGCGTAACCAGAAGCGGGTGAGCACCAGTGAAGGGCACTTTTTTAACTACCAGGGTTTCTCCCTCTGGCACTGGCTGTGGCTCCTCCCTACCGTGGCGCCGCCTGCCGCGCTGCTTGTCGGCTTTGGCAGCACGCCTGCCACCGCCATCACACTGGTCGCCGCTCTTGGGCTTTTCAACATGCTGCTGGCTTGGCCCTGGGCTCACCTCCTCGGGCGGCAACTCACGCAGCGCCGCTACATCATGGCTGCCGGATTTCGGACAGCAGAGGACTGAGCCGAACCCAGAGATAAGGGCTCATATCCGTTGAGGCCTGTGCCAACTGCCGGTTATGCCGCTGGCGCGTGTGCCCGCTCCAGCGCCTTTCGGTTGGCTTTTAGGGTACGCTCCAGCTCGTCTTCACCGTGGCGCAGGGAGAAGAAGTAGGCCTCGTATTGGGAGGGAGCGAGATAGACGCCTTCCTCCAGCATCGCGTGGAAGTAGCGGCCGTACCGCTTCAAATCACACTGCTGTGCTGTGTCGAAGTCCACTACGCGGTCTTCGTTGAAAAAGAGACAGCCCATGGAGCCCACCCGCGTCATGTAATAGTTCAAGCCGAGGTCCTCCATGTTTTTCCGCATACCGTCTTCCAGGGCTGCGCCGTACGTTTCCAGTCGGTCGTACAGATCAGGGGTTTCGGCTATCTTTTTTAGCACCGTGAAGCCTGCTCGCATCGCCAGGGGATTGCCGGAGAGCGTGCCCGCTTGGTAGACGGGCCCCGTAGGGGAGACAAAGTCCATGATCTCCTTGCGACCGCCGTAAGCTCCAACGGGCAGCCCACCGCCGATGATCTTACCGAGCGTGGTCAGGTCCGGGGTAACGCCAAACCGCTCCTGCACCCCGCCTCGGGCTACGCGAAAGCCCGTCATTACCTCATCGAAGATCAGCACAATGTCGTGTTTGTCACAGATCGCGCGCAGGCCTTCCAGAAAGCCGGGCTCAGGCAGCACACAGCCCATGTTTCCGGCCAGCGGCTCCAGGATGATGCAGGCCACCTCATCTGGATTCGCTTCGACCAGTGACTCGACATGATCCAGGTCATTGTAGCGCGCAAGCAGCGTGTCTTTGGCATTGCCCGGCGTCACGCCGGGTGAGTTCGGCTCGCCAAACGTGGCCGCGCCCGAGCCGGCCGCGATCAGGAAGAAATCCCCGTGCCCGTGGTAGTTGCCCTCAAACTTGATGATCTTATCGCGCCCAGTGAACCCACGGGCAAGCCGCGCGGCACTCATGGTAGCCTCGGTACCGGAGTTCACCATGCGCACCTTCTCCACCGACGGCACCATGTCCACCACCAACTGCGCCACATCGATCTCAATACGTGTGGGCGCCCCGAATGAGGTGGAGTCTTCGGCTGCGCGTTGCACAGCCGACACCACATCCTCATCCCCGTGCCCGAAGAGCATGGGCCCCCACGAGCCGATGTAATCGACGTACTGGTTGCCATCGGCGTCAGTCATGTACGCCCCGTGGGCTTTGTCGATGAACAGGGGCGTGCCGCCCACACTTTTGAAGGCGCGCACCGGCGAATTCACGCCGCCGGGAATCACCTCCTGCGCCTGCTCAAAAAACGCTGCACTGGTGGTGGTGGAGGGCTTGGGTTCGGTAGCTACGGACATTGGGTATGGCTCTCAGATCGGAGTGCACGTCGGTGATGCTATCATGCGTATAGTCCTATGCCACGGGCCCCATGGCGTTTCTGAATCGGACGCTGCCGGGCGGCAGTGGCAGCCGTAACCACAAAGGAATCACAACCTTGCTACACGCCGAGCTTACACAGGCGTATCGGATTCGACTCGGCGGTAGATCGCGTGCAGCGCCTCCTCTTCAGCGACATACCATGGAGTGGCAGCCTCTACGAGTTGCGCGGTGTCAGCCCATGCCGTTAAGTGACGCGGGGCGTACGGCCGTGCCGTCGAAGCTGCTTGGTCTTCGGACGCGACGGACCCCTCCGGGCTGAAAAGGTAGCACCATCCTCCCGGACGGAGGGCAGTACGGATACGCGCAAGCTCGGCGGCAATGGCGCCTGGGGACGGGTCGGCAGGTAGGGCCCACACCACCCAGTCGAACGCAGCCTCTGCCAGCGGCTCGCCGATGGCGTGTACACTCCACGACAGGGGCCCGGGGTGGTGCGCGATAAGCTCGCGCTCGACCAGTGCTTGTTCTGCTACCGGCACACGGACCTCCACTGCAAAACCCAATCGCACGAGGGCTTCGGCATGGCCCGCGGGTTGGTCTTCTCGTACCAGCAGGGCCGATGCCACAGGCACCGCAGCAAAGGTCTTCAGCAGCTCATGCGAAAACGCCACACGTCTTTCGGATGATGAATGCATGGCTGACCTTGGTGCGCGCTTGGGCTTATTGCTCTTGTGGCGGGTTGGCCGATACCGTGGGTACCTCGTCCTCCCCATTCGTCGTCCAGCGACGCGCTTCGGTGATGAGCTCGCACTGATGGCAACGCGTGTACCGGTGTTTTGCCGAGTAGCGCGGCATCTCGCAAAGCGGGCGCAAGGGGTAATCCGTGGCCATCCCATCCCCACCAAGACTTGTCGGCGGTTTCTGGCCTGGTAGTTCTACCTGCGCAACGGTAGCCTCGGCCAGGGCGTCAATGAACAGCGGGTGGCAATTAAGCGCCGGCATAACCTCGTAGTGCTCGATGCCCGCCTCCTCAGCCTCCTCGCGCACTTCGATGTCGAGCTCGTACGATGTCTCTACGTGCTCTGTCACAAACGCCACCGGGATCACGAGCGTCGCGGTGTGCCCTTGGTGGGCCAGCTCCTCCAGCTTGTCGGGCGTACCCGGCGTGAGCCACTCGGCAGGCCCCACCTTGCTCTGAAAGGCCACGTGGTACGGCATGTCGTAACCGCGCTGCGCCATCACCCGCTCCACGGTGGAGTGCACGAGGCAGCAGTATGGATCGCGGCGGTCGATCATCTCATTGAGGGGCGTGCCGTGGGCGCTGAAGACAAAGTGGACGTCGTCACGGATGTGCTTCGGAAAGCGCTGTAGCCCCTCATCAATGCGCTCGCTGATGGCCTGAATATACTTGGGATTGGCCGCATACTCAAAAACATACGAAACCGGCCACGAGGGAATCTCGCCCTTTTCCTCGAGCATCCACCAGTAAATGAGCGAGGAGCCGGTGGTCGTCTTCGAGTATTGCGGATAGAGCGGCAGCAGGACCACCTTATCCACCTCGTCAGCTTCCATCTGCGCGGCCGCTTCCTCAGTGAACGGATGCCAGTACCGCATGGCAATGTACGTCCGGAACGTGACCCCCGCCTCATCGCCAAAGTTGGCGTTTAGCGTCCGCTCAAGGCTTTCCGACTGCTCTTCCGTAAGCCGATTGATTGGCGATCCGCCGCCAATCAACTCGTAATCCTCCGCCACGGAGCGCGCACGCAGCGACGAAATCGCTTTGCACAACCAATGCCGTGCCCGACCCTTCACCGGAATATCGATGATGGCCGGGTCCATGAACAGGTTGTAGAGAAACGGCTGTACGTCATCGGTGGTGTTCGGCCCCCCGAGGTTCATCAGCACGACGCCCACGGTGTCCCCTTCTTCTACTTGGACTGGGTCATCGGAGTAATATTCACCCGTCACCAGCCGTTCGTCGTACGCGTAATCCTTGAGAAACTCCAGAGGCGTCATAGCAGGGCAGGTTTGGGTTGAAGCAGTATCTATAAAGGTACAGGAATTAGAACTTTGGCGGGGGCGGCAGTTCCTATCCACTGTTGAAGTTTTACCTAAGGCTACCAGCGTAAGAGCCGGTAAAACGATGTAGCGGGTGGGCGATCACTCTGCGGGGGGCACATCGGCCGCCGAGAGCTGAAGCCAGTCCCGCGGGGTAAAAAACCACGCAGCCCGGGCCTCCGGGGTGCCGGGCTCCGGGGTGTGGTTGTACGGCCACCGTGCCCGCAACGGCAGGCTCATGAGGATGCTCTCCGTCCGTCCCTTGGTCTCCAGTCCAAACTTCGTCCCGCGGTCGTATACGAGGTTGAACTCCACGTACCGCCCCCGTCGGATGCGCTGAAACGCTACCTCCGGAGGTCCGTACGTCCGATCTTTGCGCCGCTGGACGATGGGCCGGTACGCGGGTACGAAAGACTGAATGGCGTCCTTCGTGAAGGCAAGCAAGGCTTCTGGGTCAGAACGCAGATAGTCGTAGAAGATTCCGCCCACGCCGCGTGACTCTTCACGGTGCGGCAAATAGAAATAGGTGTCGCACTGCTCTTTAAAGTCAGGATAGTCGGCAACCGCTTCGTGCCGTTCACACACGTCCTTCCACTGCTGATGGAAGTGCTGGACATCCTCCAGTGTGGGGTAGACGGGTGTAAGGTCAGCGCCGCCGCCAAACCATTCGTCCTCTGGCGTGCTCAGGTCCTCGCCGAGCGCAAAGTAGCGGAAGTTCGCATGCACTGTAGGGACGTATGGCGACTGCGGATGGACGACGAGCGAGACGCCCGTCGCAAAGAACGGGAGCGCATCTACCTTCAACACCTCGGCCATACGTGCAGGCAGCGTGCCCCATACCGCCGACGTATTGACGCCCCCTTTCTCGAAGACCTGCCCCTCCTCCAGCACGCGCGTCAGGCCTCCCCCGCCCTCCTCGCGTGTCCACCGGTCGGGGCGGAAGCGCGCCTCCGGCTCGAAGGCCTCCAGGCCCTCGCAGATCTGCTGCTGCCCCTCCTCCACGGCCTGCTGCATGCGCTGCGCCATCGAGCCTTCGTAACCGGCGGGTAAGGGCGAATCTGTTGCCTGGTGGGGTGCGTTCACGGGCCCTCTTGACAAAAGTGAATAAGGCTGATCGATACCGTCATGACTATTTTTGAGTATGCTCCGTCGCGGGATGAGATTCTGGAATTTGTGACCAACAGCATCCGCCAACTTCGGGATGCAGACACCGAGCCAGCCTACATTGTGGTGGGTCCCGACGCCTACATGCATCTCCGCAAAGCCATCGGCGCACAGTTCCAACGGGGAGCAGGCCAGTTTGCAACCTATCAGAACATCCCCATTGTGGTCGATCCCTTTCGTACAGATACCGCGTGCGTCCTCCCCGGTCCCTCCACCTGCGCTACGGATGTGCGCCCCTATCGCATGGACGCCTAAGCAGCTACTCGTATGCCCGCAAGCGTGAGGCTAAGGCCTCGTGTGCAAATGCCGGCCAGGTGTCGGGGAGCGGCGCCTGATTACGTATGGGGCGTTGCGCTTCAGGGTGCTCTACTTCCAGGGCATAACAGTGCAGCGCAATGGTGCGACGGTCGAACGCATCGGAGCCACCGTAGCGGACATCTCCCACCAGCGGATGCCCACGCGTGGCCAGTTGAATCCGAACCTGGTGCGGGCGCCCCGTGAGCAGGGTCACATCCAGAAGCGAGCGTCCGTCTTGCCTGGCAAGCCGCTGATACCGAA
Source organism: Rhodothermaceae bacterium Tc-Br11_B2g6_7 (assembly GCA_001564055.1). GTDB lineage: Bacteria > Bacteroidota > Rhodothermia > Rhodothermales > Salinibacteraceae > Tc-Br11-B2g6-7. The sequence goes on along the minus strand of LKNB01000002.1, from coordinate 35,412 downwards.
GCTCCGCCCGTTTGCCCTGCGGGTCCGACGGAGCTACGATCCGCACGGTGCGGTCTATCTTGGCGATGTAGTCTTCGCAGGTGCCAAGCAGTGGCGTTTCGCCCCGTACCAGTGCGGCATAGCGTTTGGTGGGCAGCCGCTCACGAAACTGCCGGGACAGCTCCCGCGCGGTCGCCCGGGTCTTTGCTAACACCATCACACCGGATGCCGGCCGATCCAGCCGATGCACCAGCCCCACATACGGGTCTGGGCGGGTCGCGCTACGCAGATAGGCCTTCGCCCAGGCGACAAGGTCCTGATCGCCTGTCTCATCCGCCTGGGAAAGCATCCCTCCCGGCTTGCACACAACAAGGAGCTGGGCGTCTTCATGCAGGATGGGGACGTTCATCGCTAACCCGTTCGGATGACAGAGGGGATGGTCCAAGAGAATACTCATCCGCCCGCCGGGGCATCGGCTGCGCGGAGCTCTTCCGAAATAGCATGCACCGCGTCAACAAACGCGCCGGCATGCGCTGGTTGGTGGTCGGGGTGCATGCCGTGCCCGAGGTTGGCAATATGACCGGTGGGTCCGAAGGCGTCCAGCATACGGCGGACCTGCGCGCGGATGTCGTCGGGGGTAGCATACAGGGCCGATGGATCGAGATTGCCCTGCAAGGCCGCCCGTGAGCCGACCGTCGCGCGGGCCTCGGCAGGGTCCATCGTCCAGTCAAGGCTGATCACCGAGTAGTCCGTGTCTGCCAGTGCGTCGAGCGCATAGTGCGCTCCCTTGGCAAACACCACACGAGGGACGTCGGGATGGCGCTCGGTCAGGGCCTCCGCAATCTGGGCAAGGTACGGCAATGCAAACGTCTCAAAGAGGGGTTGCGGCAGCAGGCCTGCCCAACTATCAAACACCTGTACGTATTGCGCACCCGCCTGAATCTGATGATCCAGATAGTCGATTACGGTGTCTGTTATGCGCTGCAGCAGTTCGTGACTGGCTTCCGGGTACCGATACAGCCAGCGCTTAGAGGCGGAGAAGTTTTTGCTTCCCCCGCCCTCGATGGAGTACGCCATCAGCGTCCAGGGGGCCCCAGAAAACCCAATGAGGGGGCAGCGGCCGTTCAGACGTTGGCGCGTCAGGGTGAGGGCTTCCAGCACATAGTCCAAATCGGTCGCGGGGTCCGGGGTGCGCAGCCGCGAGAGATCAGCGGGCTCGGCCAGCGGATCGGGGAAGTGTGGCCCCTTACCCTTTACCATTTGCACTTCCAGCCCCAGCACCTGCGGGATCACCAGAATATCAGAGAAGATGATCGCGGCATCGATCGGAAAGCGCTCCACCGGTTGCAGTGTGACCTCAGCAGCCAGTGCTGGGGTGCGCACCACATCAAAGAATTCATGCGTGCTGCGGACGGCCTGGTACTCGGGAAGATACCGTCCTGCCTGGCGCATCATCCAGACGGGCGTACGCGGAATGGGCTCCTGCCGCGCAGCGCGCAAGAGCAGGTCGTTGGTCAGTGGTGGAAATGATGACATAGGCAGGCACGCGGTGGTCAGCGGAAATGGGGCGTCGGGGGACGCCTTCGGAATCACCCAGCCCCGCCATTGATCCGCGCTTCCACACGCCCCGCGCCGCTACGCTATGGCAAACGACACTTTTCGACCAAAAACCACGGGCGCAGCCTGCTGCAGGAGGAGATGGGCCCAGACCAACGAAAACGCAAACAGACAAAGCGCCCCCAGGGCCGCCCCCGGAGCCTCCTGTAACATGAACAGGTTCGTCCCCGCATGCGCAATAAAACTCCAGCCCACTGCCAGAACGACGACCGTGCGTGCCCCGCGTTGCCAAGCCAGAAGACCGCACACGCAGATGACCGTGTAGGCCATGTGCGCGGGCGCCGTCCACAGCATCCGCACCCACAGCACATCGGCCCCGAACTGCCAGATATACAAGATGGCCTCGGCTGACGCGAACCCGAGCCCCACCAATGCGGCAAGCCGCACCATCTGCTGAGGCCGGTGTTGCTGAACCAACACCATCACGGTAAGGGCAGCGATCGCTTTAAGGATTTCCTCACCCACTGCGGAGATGAAGATAGCCGTGGCTCCTGTACCCGCAGCAAGCATCGCGCCGATGCCCATGTTCACAAAAACGGCCCCAACGAGCGCTACCGCGCCGCTAAATAACGCGGCGGCGGTGATCATCACAACGGCGCGCGGCATTCCGTCATCTGCTTGGACTGCCCCACCGGATACGTAGCAGCGAAGACCAAGGACCCAACAGCCCATGAGGGCGAGCAGCAGCAGTGTGGTGGACAAGGTCATGTGCGTAACGGAGGAGATCCAAGTGCGTGTGGGTACCAGGAAACCCCACACAGCCGTCACGGCCATGCCCCAACTACGCAGATTGGGTGCGCTTCCGGCGTAAGCCTGTTGTGTCATTCACCCTTCTACCGATAAGCGCTGGCTTATTTGATCAGCTGCTTGTTTTCAGTTAAGGCATCTTGCAATAACAGCATAAAGACGCGGATCCCACGGCCTCACCCATGGTTTCCGTCGCGTTCCTCAGATTGGCTCATGCTCATGCCCACCCCGTCCTCCTCGTCCCCGCCCCTGTCGCTCCACAGCGAACTACGCCGGAAGGCCATCCACCTGTTGGCGCTTATCCTTCCCCTGGGCATGGTGACGCTTCCCCCAAGGTGGGCGCTGCTCCTGCTCACGATCGGCGCGCTGCTTGGCGTGATGGGCGATGTGATTCGGTCCCGTAGCGCCTCCTTTGCCCGGTTCATCGACTACGTGTTTGGTGCGCTTATGCGGGGCGAGGAGCGACAGCCCGTAGGCCATGGAGTCGTACTCAACGGTGCCACCTGGGTCTTGCTGTCGGCTTTGCTGCTGCTCGTCGTGTTTCCCGCCCGGATTGGCGCCCTGGCGCTGACCATCTTCATGATCGCCGATGCAGCCGCTGCCCTGGTGGGCCGGCGCTATGGGCAGACGCCGTGGCACATAAGCGACCGTACGCTGGAGGGCTCAGCAGCGTTTATCGTGGTTGGTGTGTGTCTGGTGGTGGCGCTACCTACCCGCTCGGTTGCCGCCGGCGCTATCGTTGTCGGCGTGGGCGCGCTAATGGAGGCCGTTCCCCGGCCCTTTAACGATAACCTGCGCGTCCCCTTTGTGATGGCTGCGACGCTGCTGGTGATCGAGCACATATGGTTTGAAGAAGCCCTCACGGTGTTTCCATATATTACCGGGTAGGCACAGTAGTCATGATCATGGCTGCATCTGCAAGATGAGGCTCGTATCTTACCCCCTGACCTACTTCACTGTCATCTCCCCCGACGCTATGGTTGCCCAGCCTACGCTTGAGCGGTTTTTCCAGATCGACCCCTTCCCCCAACCGCCCGTTGCCCCGACGCGGTATCCCGTGGTGCTGATGCATGGCTTTGGCATGCTTGCCTCGATCAGCCGACCAGGACACCTGCATGATGTAGCGATGGATCTGCGCAAGCGCGGCATTCTGGCTTTCGCGCCGAACGTGTCACCCTACGCCACGATTGAAGAGCGGTCCCGGATGTGGCGTGAACGGCTGCAACGCGTGCAGGAAGAGTCCCAGGCCGACCGTATGCACCTCATTGCACACTCCATGGGGGGGCTGGATGCCCGCTACCTCGTGCGTGCGTTTAACCTGCATCGCACCATCGCCTCTGTCACTACGGTGGCTACACCGCACCGTGGCACTGCCGTTGCCGAGTTCATCTTGGAGCAGCCCCAGCGCGTCCAGTCCTGGCTGGCTGATCTGGTGAACCGCGTGGGAGAAGTGGCTATGGCGGGGCCCAAGCAGGACGTCACGGAGGCCGTACGCCAGCTTACGCCGTCCTATGTGCAGCAGACCTTCAACCCGGAGGTGCCTAATCACTCGGCCGTGTCGTATCGCTCGTATGCCGGCCGCGCGGGGCGTGGGACGGATGTGCCGATCAACCCGTTTCTCCGCCCCCTCAACCAGGTGCTGTATGAGCGCGAAGGCGTCAATGATGGGTACGTGTCGGTGCGCAATGCCCGGTGGGGCACGTATCAGGGCCTTGTGGACGCCGATCACACCCATCAGATAGGCATTCGGTTGACGAATTCTTCCTTCGACCACTTGGCGTTCTATCGTAGGCTGGTTGACGATCTGCGCCAACTGGAGCACGAGGCGTAGAAGGCATCGGAAGCGGTCGCCGGCTCCCGGCCCACGGCCACCGCCTCGTTGTCCCCGCCCTGTTGCAGCAAACGATTTTAGGCGTGGTGCCGCCTGCCGATACCTACAGGGTCCACCCTCGACTCACGCTTCTGGTATCTGGTATGGCTCTTCGCTCGGCGTTCCTGCTCCTCCTGTGCGCTGCTCTCCTGTTTGGGGGCTGCAATGTGTTTGAATCCTTTTACGAAGAAGGCAGCAGCAACAGTGCGGAAGTGCTGATGCAGGACGCCCGCGCTGCGCTGGAGCGGGGCGACACAGAAAAAGCCAAAGCGTATCTGGAGCGTGCCCACGAAAACGACCCCGAAAATGCGGAGGTGCGCGTGGAGCTTAGCGCCGTTGAGCTGCAGACCAGCGACGTCACCGTGCTTCGCATCAAGGAATTGGCCGATTACTTGCGCGAAGCAGACCAGACGATAGGGCAAGGCACGTACGCGGCGACCCGTGCGCTGCAGGCGCATGGCACCTACACATTCAGCAACACAGGCCGCCGGTGTAATTTCGACCGTGAACAGGTTCCCGCCCCTCCGGTGTTTGATTACACCACGCTGGAGGCGTTTCAGCACATCGTTCAACAGGACGCGGTGCTGGCACGGGTGCAGGAGTTGCTGCGCGAGGTAGACGGTGCCTCGCTCAACCGGCGGCAGCATGCGCGGCTCTTGCTCATGGACTCTATCGTGCGTATCGCACGCACGACGGTAACGTTGCAGGACGCCGCCGAGCGCGCGGGGGTGACCCTCTATCGGCTGCCAAGCAACAGCATTGGCGCCTGTGCCACGACCAACGAACTGCTAAACGCCTTTGAGGGTGTCCTCAAGTGCGAACTCGTGGCCGACCTCATCCGGGCCCGCGACAGCTTGCAGGCACGTCTGGACCTACTCGACAACCCGCGCGGCTCTGCCTCCGCTGAGATCCTCGAGGTGCTGGACGAAGGCATTTCCCGCCTGGAGGCCCAGGTGGACCTCGATTGCGCCTAAACTTCCCCTCTTGCTCTACACTCTTGCTATGCGCCCTCTCCCGTACGCTGTCGCTCTTCTACTCGTCGTGCTCATCTGGCCTCAGACGGCTGATGCACAAAACTACTACCAAAATCCGCGCGCATTCGTGCGCTCTTCCCAGGTTATTGGCGCTGGGGATGCCACCGTAGCGTTCCCAACGCGCGAGACCGTGTTCTTCTACAATCCCGCGCACCTGATTGAAGCTACCGGCCTCCGGCCTCGCGTCACCATCATCGGGGTACAGGGCGCGCTCAGCACCACGATTTTCGACCAGGTTGACTTTTACAACGAGCGTCTGGACCCCGCCATTGAACGTGGGTTTGACAACATACCAAATAGCGAACTGCAGGAACTGTATGATGACGCCCTTGCGGTTGGGCGGCGGCGGGCCTTCCTGGGTGGCGACGTGCTGCTTCCCTCCGTTATGTTTCGCACCGGACCGCTCGCGCTGGGGGCGGGAATCTTCGGTCACTCCTCCGGCACGTACCGATTTGCCGATGGGGGCTCCGGCGTACCCGAGGTTGATTTGGCGGGACGCGTGGATGCCATGGGCGTCTTTTCCGGAGCGCTCGACGCCACCGTGCTTGGCTTTGAGGGGCTATCCCTCGGCATCACGGCCAAGTACAACCGGCGTTATGTGACGGTGAAGAACCGTCCCCTGGACCTCATCGATGAGGATGAACCGCTGTTGGTATTCGTCGGCGACGCCGTGAGTATCGACTATGGCATGCAGTACACGCTCGACCTTCCCTTGCCCGGCTCGCTGTCGCTGGGGCTCGCACTGTACGACATCGCCTCCTCAGATTATGAGTTCACCCTCGACGAGGTGCTGACCGGCGCGGAGCCTACCGATCCCGCCACCGATAGCCGGGTGCAGAACGAGTGGGCGGACATCAATGAGCGCTATCAGCCGCGGACGTCCTACCGCTTCGGTGCAGCCTACACGGTCCCGAGTCTACTGGGCATCTTTGGCGAGAGCGGCGTGATGATTGACTACGTGGGATATCAGGACCCCGTCATCGAGCAGCGTACCCTCGCGGGGCTGCACCTTGGCGCACAGGTAGAGCTACTCCGGCTGCTGTCGGTACGGACCGGTTTGTCACAGGGCTACCCCTCCATTGGCGCTGGCCTCGGCCTGGGGCCCGTGAAGATCGACTACGCCTTTTTCGGCCAAGAAGAAGGCCGCATCCCGGGCCAAACGCCGGGATGGCAGCACCTTCTCAACGTTCGCCTGACGCTGTAGGCCACGGCAGTGCACTAATGACTGGGTGCACCAACGACGGCTCTGCGCGTGCGGCCACTATCGACGAATCTCCGTCGTTACGTGCGGGGCGATCTCCTCCTGATACCGTGCCATGGACTGGCGGATGACGGCCCGCGCCCGGTCGGGGCCTTCATAATCTTTCACGGCCACCTCTTTATTTTCCAGCGCCTTGTAGTCTTCAAAAAAGCGGCTGAGCTCATTCAGGCGGTGATCGGGGATCTCGCCAATCGAGTAGAAGGTGTTGAACGCCGGATCATCCAGGTGGACACAGATGATTTTTTCGTCGTTCTGGCCATCATCAATCATATTCATCATGCCGATGGGACGCGCGCTTAGCAGGCTCAGCGGCTGCACGGGCTCCTGCATGAGCACCAGCACATCCAGCGGGTCCTCATCGTCGCCATACGTCTGCGGGATGAACCCATAGTTGGCAGGGTACACAACGGAGGAGTACAGCACCCGGTCTACACGGACCAGGCCGCTCTCCTTATCCAACTCATACTTCACCTTCCCACCTGCCGGGATCTCGATAACAGCGGTAAATCTCTCCGGGGCATCCTCTCCAATGGGTACCTGGTGCCAAGCGTGCGCGGTCATAAAAGATGGGCTATTGTTTTAGATGATGGCACCGGCGTATGCATTGGCGCCTCGACATAGTATCGATCTAAACGTAGGACGAAGAGGATACAGGTGCACCTTTCCGGTTCGAATAATCTGGAAAGATCACGGCCGCTACGATCTACAGGGTGTAGAACGTCGGCGCCTCAGGCCCAACCGGGAGGCCAAGGAAGAACACCCAGACGTAAAAGAGGATTATCCAACCACAGAGAAAGAGGATGCTGTACGGCAACATCATGGAGATGACGGTGCCGATCCCCAGATTTTTGACGTAGCGCTCGGCGAATGCGAGGATCAGCCCAAAGTAGCTCATCATGGGCGTGATGATATTCGTCACCGAGTCCCCGATCCGGTACGCCGCCTGAATGACTTCCGGGCTGTACCCGGTGAGCATCAGCATGGGCACAAAGATCGGCGCGGTGACGGCCCACTGAGCGGAGGCGGACCCCAGCATCAGATTGACAAAGCCGGAGACGAAGATAAAGCCGACGAACACGAGCGGCCCGGTAAGGCCTACGTTCTCCAAGAACTCGGCGCCCGTGACGGCAAGGATTTGCCCGAGGTTAGTCCACCCAAAGAAGGCCACAAACTGCGCGGCAAAAAACACGATGACGATGTAAAGACCGAGGGTACTCATCGCCTCCGCCATCCCGTCGACCACATCCCGGTCGCTCGTCATCGTGCCGGTCGCGTAGCCGTACACAAAGCCAGGGATGATGAATCCGATGAAGATGATGGCGACGATGCCATTGAGGAAGGGGGAGTCAAGCATTTCGCCGGTTTCCGGGTTGCGAAGCACGCCCCACTCCGGCACGATGGTAAGGGCCAACACGCCAATCATGGCCAGCACCGCCAGCCCCGTCCATCGCAGCCCGCGGCGCTCGTTTTCCGTGAGCGGATCCAGCTCCGCATCGTCGCTCAGGTCCTCCGATGCCTGCGTGGGGTCGTATTCGCCCAGCCAGGGCTCCACAATGCTAAGGGTAACCCATACGCCGATTCCCGTGATGAGAAAGGTGCTGGCGATCATGAAGTAGTAGTTGACGGCTGCATGCACGGCGTAGCCGGGGTCGATGAGACGTGCCGCTTCCTGCGTAAGCCCTGCCAGCAACGGGTCGATGGTGCCCAAGAGGAGGTTGGCGCTGTAGCCCCCGGAGACCCCGGCAAACGCAGCCGCCAGCCCGGCCAGCGGATGCCGCCCCATCGACAGAAAGACAATGGCGCCCAGCGGCACGAGCACCACATAGCCCAGCTCCGAGGCCGTATTGGAGACAATACCCGTAAAGACCACCGCGATGGTAACGAGGCGTTTGGGCTCCAGCACAAAGGCGCCAATCTTGACGAACACCTGTTGCACATAGTTGACCACACCCATCGACGGCTCGAACTTTGGCTCGCGCGGCCGGACCGAAGCCGCGGCCAGCACGATCCCGCGGATGCACGCTTTAATCAGGCCCGAGTGCTGTGCGACACCAACACCCAACAGGGCCACCAGTACGGTGCCCAGCGGTGCAAACGAGGTGAAATTCTCCACCAGGTTCTCGATGATACGGCGTAGCCCCTCCCCGTTTAGCAGGCTAACCACCTCAATGATGCCCTCCGCCGACCGCCCCGGCGAACCTTCCGGACGGGGGTCTTCCACCGCCAGTCCAAACCAGTCGGCAATACCGCTGATAAAGATGACACTCACCGCAAATATCGCGAAGAGCGTTACCGGGTGCGGCAGCAGGTTGCCCAGCCACTCCACGGCTGAGAGGAATTTCTCAAACCAACCATCGGGCTCTTCCTCTCCAACCTGTGGGACCTGCTCGGAGACGTCGTTGGTAGGGGGCGATGCAGCGGCGTCCGTAGCAGACGGGGCGCGTGAGGACTCATTGGGCGGCATGAACAGATAACACCGGACTGTGACCAGAAGCTGAGCGTATGGCGCGTAACCATACCAGAAAAAGCTTCAAGGGCACGTGAAGATCAGGCCCTTGTTCCAGCAACCGAGCGCTGAAGCATCAGGTAAGGTACTGCACGCTAAAATACGCCTTCTCGTCCGTCCATACGTCAGCGACGGTCCATCCGGCCGCTGCCGCGAGTGCTTCAAAGCCGTGTAGGGTATACTTATAGGAGTTCTCCGTGTGAATACTCTCGCCCGATGCGAGCGCAAATCCCCTCCCCCCAACCCGGATGGTTTGGTCCCGGTCGCTGACCAGATGCATCTCTATCCGCCCCTGCTCGGCATTGTAGCGGGCCTCGTGCGAGAAGCCACCGGGGTCGACCTCGGCGTCCAGTTCGCGAGCCATGCGATGCAGTATGTTTTTGTTGAACGCTGCGGTGACCCCTTCCTCGTCATCATAGGCAGCTTGGAGCACCGCCGGGTCTTTTTGAAGGTCAACGCCGATGAGCGCCGCGCCGTGTTCTCCAACAACGGTACGCATATCGCGAAGAAACGCCCGGGCCGACGCTGGCTCAAAATTGCCGATGGTTGACCCCGGGTAATACGCCACGCGTCGTTCGCACGGGACGTCCGGCACGTTAAAGGGCGCCGTATAGTCAGCGCAGATCGGGAGGACGGGAAGCGAGGGATAGGCCCGCGCAATACGCGTTGCCGCATTGAGCAGATGCTCGCGCGAAATATCAACCGGCACGTAGGCTGCCGGATTGGCCAGGGCATCCAACAAGCGCGTAGTCTTGAGGCTGCTCCCACTGCCGTACTCTACCACGAGTGCGCCCGCCCCTATCGCCAGCGCCATGTCGCCGGCATGCACTTGCATGATTTCCAGTTCCGTCCGGGTAGGATAGTATGCCGGTACCCGGCAGATGTCATCGAATAGCGCCGACCCACGGGCATCATAGAAATATTTAGCCGGAAGGGTCTTGGGTCTGGCTGAAAGCCCGGCACGCGCATCTTCCGCAAAGGAGCCGGTGTTCGGGGCATAGTCGTAAAACCGTAGCGGCGAGCGGCCCTCGACGGGAATTTGCTGAACCTCGCGTAGTACGTCAGTCGAACTCACAGGGGGGCGTGGTGCGTGATAGAGGTGCGGGAAAACGCTGTTACCGGACATCCTTGGCCAGCCGGAGCCCGGTGAACTGCCAGGCTTCATCCGGATGGAAGAAGTTGCGGTACGTAGAGCGGATGTGGGACTGCGACGTTGCACACGACCCACCACGCAAGACGAACTGATTACACATAAACTTGCCATTGTATTCCCCAATAGCTCCTGGCAGCGGTTCATAGCCAGGGTAGGGCTGATATTGGCTGCGCGTCCACTCCCAGACGTCACCAAACAGCTGTAGCAGCGGGCCATCGCCGTTCTGTATTCCCGCGGTTCGGACCGGGTGAAAAGCGCCTTCGTCGACGAAGTTACCCTGCATCGGATAGGTGCGTGCCGCTACCTCCCACTCCTGCTCAAACGGAAGCCGCGCCCCTTTCCATTGGGCAAACGCGTCAGCTTCGAAGTAGGTGAGGTGACACACGGGCTCCTGGGGATCTACCGGCCGCATGCCACCAAGTGTGTAAAGCGCCCAATCGTCCCCCTCCGGCTCCCAGTAAAACGGCTCGCTCCATTCTCGCTCTTGAACGGTCGCCCAACCGGCGGAGAGCCACAGCTCCGGTCGCTCGTAGCCGCCATCCTCGATAAACTCCAGGTAATCACCGTTGGTGACAAGGCGGTTGGCCAGCAGAAACTCGTGCTGATAATGCCGATGGCGCGGGAGTTCGTTGTCGTAGCAAAACCCGTTGCCGTCATGCCCGATTTCCACGACGCCCTCATCGAAGTGCACCCAGTCCAGCGGCGGGATCGGGGTGTCCGGTCCGGTTTTGACGTCGCGATAGGCCGGACGCAGCGGGTTCACCGAAAATACGTGCTTGATATCCGTCACGAGCAGTTCCTGATGCTGCTGCTCATGGTGTAAGCCGATTTCCACGACACCCGCCAGTTCGGGCCGCGCCTCGGGCTCCAGCCCGTCGAGCAACTTCGCCATGTGGTCGTCGACATACGCCCGGTAGTCCATGACCTCCTGCACGGTGGGGCGCGAAATGTACCCTCGGCGGTCGCGGCAATGGCGCTCCCCCGCCTGGATGTAGTAGGAGTTAAACAGGTAGGCATACGCGTCATTGAGCGGGGTGTACGCGGGGTCGTACTCCTTAAGCACAAACGTCTCGAAGAACCAGCTCACGTGCGCCAGATGCCACTTGGTAGGACTGACGTTGTCCATGGTTTGCACGACCATATCCTCTGGGGCCAGGGGGGCCGCCAGTTCACGCGTAAAGCCTCGCACCGTGCGGTACCGATCCAGCAGTGTCGGTGCTGCCGTATCTGTGGAGCGCACGTCTTGGGAAGCCTGCAGGGTAGCTGTTTCAGACATTGATTGCACGTTGAGGCAGTAGTTTGAGATATATGCACTACATGACAATAGCAGTACACACAGAGGGAATCAAGCGTATACATGTTCGTCGCATTCGACCACCAACGAGCCGCAACACATTACGTTACGGCCTGCATGGGATTGGGGAATTCAAACGTGTAGTTCACGCACTCTTGCAGGTGTGCAATATTGACTACTTTGTTTGGCCGCGGCGTTGCTGCATCGAAAGTGGGCGGAGGTTGCCCTACCGCTTTGGCAGCCGCCTGGTAGAACGGTTCGCGCCGTGGATGCTCAGGGGCGCACACGTTAAAGATATCGTTGCGCACCTCTTGTGTCAGCACAGCCTGCGCTACCCCCACCGCATCGGTCTGATGGATGAGGTTGAGCCGGGCGTCGCCTCCAGCCACCTGGGTACGCCCGGCCAGGAATCGGCCCGGGTGTCGCTCGCCGCCAATGAGCCCGGCGTAGCGGAGAATCGTATAGTCGCACCCACTTTCCCGCACCACACGCTCAGCCTCTAATAGTACCCGCGCCCGTTCGGAATGGGGTGTCGCGTCGTCCTCAACGACCTCTTGCCCCGCAGAAGGATACACCGATGTGGCGCTCACAAACACGATCCACGAGATGCCATACTGCACCGCAGCTTCTGTGGCTGCGCGAACCTGGGTACGGTAGCGGGCTACCGGATCGTTGGCCGTGCGGTCGGGCGGGATGTTGAGGAAGAGGACATCGGCGTCAAAAAACGAGGCCGCCTCCGCGGTCTCCAGTTCCGGCGTGAGGCGCAATAGGTAAGGGCGGATGCCATCAACCTGGAGCGTGCTGATCTTTTCCGGCGTCGTCGTCGACCCGTTCACCTGGTGTCCGGCCTCCACAAGCCGCCGGCCCAGCGGATGGCCCAGCCAGCCACAGCCTAAAATACTGATGGTGTGCGTCGAATGCGTCATTGAAAAAAGGATGCGGATACGGTTGACAACGATGCCCCCTGACGAAGCGCCAGTATTAGGACTTGGCTACGCATGTATTCCCGTGGCAGGGTTCTTGTTTTGATGGATCGCGCGGCGGGCTTTGTGTAACACCGGCTTGCGCACGGATGCGACACACACCGTGAGGCCTCGGCTCCAGCGAACCCTCACGCGCTCCAATGGTCTTATCTCCTGACTCTTTGTTGCCCGACTCCTTCTACGCCTTGGACACGCCTACAAATCCATCCTCAGCGCCGACAGCGGATGCCGCCTCGTTCGAATCCGGACCGTCTGCCTCTGCAGCAACAGGAGCTGCTGCGCCCCCCGCCGATCCAATGGCGTATGATAACATGCGCAAGCTTCATCCTTCGGCCAAGAGCGTCTGGATGATTAAATACGCCATCCTGACGACGGTGGTAGCTCTGGGCGTTGGCGCATACGAGATAACACAAATTTTCTCGTCTGCTGACCGCTTCTTTCCGGTTGGGACGTACACCGCTGTGGTGCTGGTCTTAGGCGCACTGGTCACCATTGCCATTCCTCTACTGCGCTACAAATACTGGCGGTTTACACTGATGGACGAAGAGCTTTTTCTGGAGCGGGGCATCCTCAACCGGGTACGCACGGTGGTGCCCCTGCGCCGCATCCAACACCTGGACGTGTCGCAGGACGTGCTTGAGCGCGAGTTTGATCTTGGCAAGCTGATCGTGCACACCGCAGGCACCCGCAGTGCCGATGTGGTGGTACCGGGACTGGATTATGCCGAAGCAGAGCAGTTCAGGGACGATCTCCGAAACTACATTACCGAAGACGCCCTGTAACCCGGTACGTCTCGCGTCTCGACCTCCGTTTACGGCCTTGCGCATGGCTTCGCTCAGTGACTTCTCGGCCCCCCGTTCGCTGCATCCGCTTACGCTGGTGATGCAGTTTTTGCGGAGCCTTCCGGCGTTGCTGCTCCTGCTGGCCCCCACCATTATCCGGGGCTCGGCTGGAGAGACCCGCCTGACGCTCACCTTCGCGCTGATGTACGCGGTGATTACTGTGCCGCTCATCATCATCCGTTATCTGCGCTTTCGGTATTGGATCGAGGATGACGAGATTGTGGTCCACAGCGGCGTCCTCACGCGGCGCAAGCGCAACATCCCGGTTGACCGGATTCAAAATATCGAGATCCAGCAATCCCTGCTGCCCCGCCTGATGGGGATGGCGCAGGTCCGGCTCGATACCGCCGGCTCGACCTCCTCAGAGGGCCAGCTGGAATATGTATCCCTGAAGGAGGCGCATACCATTCGGCGCATCGTGCGCGAGTTTCAGCGGGCAGAGCAGATGCAGGCGAGCCTGGCGCAGACGGGCGGCAGGCAAGGCAACAAGGCACGCGCTGCGGCCCCGCTCACGCCACCTCCGGCCCTCTCGCCGGAAGGGCTGCAGGCGGGAACGCTCCACGCTGCAGACACCGGGGAAGGCAAAGCGACCCCCACCAACGAAGGGGACGAGTCCTCTACGCCGCTGCTAACCATGCCCCCACTCCGCGTCGTGCTCATGGGCGCGTACCGGTTTTCGCTTCTGTTCATCGTGCTACTGCTCTCGGCCACGCAATACCTGCAGCTCGACCCAGAGCAACTGGCCGACCTGCTATTTCGGGGGCCGCTCCAGGATGCAGCTACGGTAATCGCGGAATCGCCGTGGCTGTACGGAAGCCTGGTGGTATTCACTGCGGCGGTGCTCTCGTGGCTCACCGGTATCCTCACGACGTTTGTTCGTTATTACGGCTTCAAGCTATGGCTGGAGGGCGACAAGCTTCAGCGGAAGCATGGACTCCTCACGCTGCAGGAAGGCACCATTCCCCTAAAGCGCGTGCAGACCCTCATCCTGCGCTCCAACCCTTTCATGGAGCTCCGGGGATGGTTTCGGCTGGAGCTCCAAACGATGGGCTACGACGTAGACGAGCAGGGGTATCACGTGGTGGTGCCGTTCGCGCAGCGTAACGAGCTCCTTTCCATCGCCCGCAACATCCGTCCTCTCGCGCTACCCGAAACGTTCCATTCAGTCTCGCCCATCACCATCCGGCGCCACTTTGTCCGGTACACCGTGGCGCTGCTGGCCATCGTGATTCCACTGGCACAGCTTTGGAGCACCGCCTGGTGGGGGCTCGGGCTGGTCCCCTTCCTTGGGCTGTTTGCGTACCTGCACTACCGCAACCATGGGTACGCGACCACCGGCAACATGCTGTTCATCCGGCGCGGTGTGATTCGCCGCTACATCTTTGCCGTGCCGCTCGACAAGATGCAGGTATTCATGAACCGAGCCTCCATTTTTCAGCGGCGCCTGGGGCTGAAGTCGCTGTCGGTAGACACCGCGGGGTCGGGGTCGGTCGCCTATCCTGAAATCGTGGATATGCCTGATGCGGCGGCCGATGCCCTGCTGCAGACCCTACACAGCCGGTTTCAGCGGTACTTCCGGGCACGTAAGGACGAAGGGGCTCCCAGCGACTTGCTGGACGGCGCTGCCGCGAAGGCCTTCGCCACAGGAAAGCCGGAAGCAGACCCTACTGCTGGTGCCACCAACGCTTCAGACGAAGATACGCCGGTAAACCATGAGAACGGCACACAGCCAACGGAGCCCACGCCAACGGAGCCCACGCCACCGGAGGCGCAGGCCGAGCCCTCATCGTTGTCTTCAACCGAAAAATGATATGAGGGGGCGGTGCGATCAGCCCGAGGGTAACGACAGCATCCCGGTCTACCGCAACCCCGGATGGTTGAAGCAACGCCGGCCGCTCGCTGCTTCATGAGATGAATGGGGCTCATTCACCCGAGACGCGCCGTGGGACATGCCCACGGACCCGATGGCAAGCTCCGGACCCCATCGGCAGGCCGTCTGTTTCTGGAGGCTGTTTGGCCACTCACTTATATTCCCACAGTCTCCTCCCCGCATGCAGCTTCCACGGTCCAGCGGCGTTCTGTGCCACATTAGCTCCCTTCCTTCCCGCTTCGGCATCGGCGATTTAGGCCCCGCCGCCCGCACGTTCGTCGATTTTCTTGCCCGTACCGAACAGCGCTACTGGCAGGTCCTGCCCATCGGGCCCGTTGGTTATGGTGCCTCACCGTACGCCAGCCCCTCCACCTTCGCCGGGAACCCCGCGTTCATCAGCCCCGAGCTGCTCGTAGACGATGGGCTGCTTTCAAAAACTGACCTGAAGGAGGCCCCCCAGTTGCCCCACGAGCATGTCGATTTTCAGCGGGCGCATGCGGTAAAAGAAGAGCTGCTGCGGAGGGCTTTTAAAGCCTTCAACAACGGCAAAGCCCCTCGCCTCCGCGAGCCATTTTCCGAGTACTGCGCTGAAGAGACGACCTGGCTCGAATCCTACGCGCTGTACACGGCCCTGAAACACGCGCACGACGAGGTTGCCTGGACGGATTGGGCGCCAGCCTATGCTCAGCGGGAGGAAGACGCGCTGCGAACGTTTCGCGCCTCGCACGGCCACGAGCTCCGCTACCACAAGTTCAACCAGTTTCTGTTCGACCGGCAATGGCGTAAGCTACGTGCCTATTGCCACGCGCAGGACGTCCAGATCTTCGGCGATCTTCCCATCTACGTAGCCCACGATAGCGCCGACGTGTGGAGCAACCAAGAGCTTTTCCACCTTGATGAGGAGGGACACGCCACCGTTGTGGCAGGCGTACCCCCTGATTATTTTAGCGAAACAGGCCAGCGCTGGGGCAATCCGCTGTACCGCTGGGAGCGTCTACGCGCCACCGATTACGACTGGTGGGTCCGGCGGCTGGCGTCGGTGCTCCGACGCATGGATGTGATACGACTTGATCACTTCCGCGCGTTTGCTGGCTATTGGGAGATTCCCAGTCACGAGCCGACCGCCGAGAATGGACGCTGGGTGGAAGGACCCGGCGCGCATTTTTTCCAGACGGTCCGCAACCGCCTGGGCGATCTGCCCATCGTGGCCGAGGACCTGGGCATCATCACCGACGACGTGAGGGACCTCATGGCACAGTTCGACCTCCCCGGTATGGTCGTCCTCCAGTTTGCCTTTGGCGGGGGAACGGACAGTATCTTCCTCCCTCATAACTACCAGAAAAATGTGGTGGCCTACACCGGAACCCACGACAACGATACCCTGCTGGGCTGGTGGCACGCCGAGGACAGCACCCAAGACGCGGAAAAAGTAGCCGCCGCCCGGGCGTATGCCACCGCCTACCTCGACCTCGAGGACGCAGACAGCCCCACGACCTGGCCGTTTATCCGAAGCGTCATGCGGTCCAGCGCTAACCTGGCCCTCTTTCCGGTGCAGGACCTGCTGCAGTTGGACAGCAGCGCGCGCATGAACACGCCCGGCAACTCCGGAGAAAACTGGGCGTGGCGCATGAAGCCCGGCGCGCTAACCGATGCTGTAGCTGACCGTCTGCATCAAGAGACGCGGCTCTTTGGCCGTGGCACCTCCACTGCCCCCTTTACCTGATTCCGCCCCCATGCCCCCCACTCCGTACAATCGCCCCCGCCTTGGCGCTATCCCTGAAGATGAAGGCACCCGCTTCACGGTATGGGCACCAGGCGCGCAGCAGGTAACCCTGACGACAAACCCTAACGGGACGGCAACAACGCACGCGCTCGAACGCCTGGACGACGGCTACTTTACCGCCCTCCTCGCTGATGCCCCACCTGGCACGCGCTACGGCTACCATCTGAACGAGGGGCCCCTGTTTCCAGACCCAGCTTCGCGTTTTCAGCCCGATGGGGTGCACGGCCCGTCGGAGGTGATTGACCCTACATCTTTCGCGTGGACGGACGAGAACTGGGCCGGCATCCCCCACGAGGACCTGGTGCTGTACGAGCTGCACGTCGGGACCTTCACCGAGGCGGGCACCTATGAGGGCGTCAGGCAGCGCCTGGACCACCTCGTCTCGCTTGGCATCACCGCGATTGAGCTTCTGCCCGTGGCCGACTTCCCCGGGCGCTGGAACTGGGGCTACGACCATGCCGCGCTGTTTGCCCCTTCACGGGCCTATGGCCGGCCCGATGACCTCCGCCGCCTGATCGATGCTGCCCATCAGAAAGGGCTGGCCGTATACCTCGATGTCATCTACAACCACCTCGGGCCCGATGGTGCCTATGCGGCAGCCTTCCAGCCCATGTTTACGGATAATCACACGACTCCGTGGGGGGCGGCGATCAACTTCGATGATGCCCACGCGGCAGGCGTCCGCGACTTCTTCCTGCAAAATGCCCGGCACTGGCTGGAAGAATACCACATCGACGGCTTTCGACTCGACGCCATCCAGACGATTTATGACGACTCCGATCCCCATTTTCTGGCGGAGCTTGGCCAGCTCGCTACGTCAGTTGAGGGGCCCGAACGGTTGGTCATTGCCGAAGACGACCGCAATCTGAACACGGTGGTACAGCCGCGGTCGGACGGCGGCTATGGGCTCGACGCCATGTGGATTGAGGACTTCAACCACCTCATTCGTACCCACACCGCCGGCCCGGACCGGGGGATTTTCGCTCCATTCGCTGCCCTGGATGCCACCGCCCTCGCCGAGACGATCAAACGCGGCTGGTACTACGACGGCAAGGAAGCCCCCGATGGCGCGCGCCGCGGCACCTCTACCGACGGCATTCGCGCGCAGCAGTGCGTGTTTTACATTCAGAATCACGACCAGGTGGGCAACCGGCCGCACGGCGAGCGCCTCCATCACGAAACAACGCTGGCGGCGTACCGCGCCGCTACTGCGCTGCTCCTGTTCTTGCCGCATACCCCGCTCCTCTTCATGGGTCAGGAATGGGCCGCTTCCACCCCCTTCCAATTCTTCACGGATCATCACGAGGAGCTCGGGCGCCAAGTGACGGAAGGGCGCCAGGGGGAGCAGCGGCACGTGGCCGGCTTCGATGGACCGGGCCCCGATCCGCAAGACGAGCAGACCTTCAGGCGCAGCATCCTGGACTGGGAGGAACGTGCGTCCGCTCCGCATCGCGAAACGCTAACGCTATACCAGACGCTCCTTAACCTGCGGAAAACGCTGGAGGGGCCCGTTACCGCCACGGTGCTATCACCGGACGCCCTCGGCGTGGAGCGCGGAACGGACCGGCTGATTGTTGCCTTCTCCGGTGATCAAACCCTGCCCGTGCCTCCCACCGGAGGGGTAACCTGGCATACCGAGGAGGCGCGGTTTGCCCCCGATGGAGAAACGCCCGTGGTGCAAAACCAACACGTGTACTTCCCAACCGCTGCGGCACTACTGTGGGACCGGGATGACGCGTAAGAGCCGCGGCGCTGTAACGCTGTGCCATGTACGCCAACACAACCCCTCGTTGGCGTCATGTAACACAGGCTGCCTCGGGCACACCGAGAAGAAAGCCTGTCGGTATTCCTGCCACAGCGTATGCACACTATCGTGAATGAAGAAGCTGTATTAGCCGGCGATGAACGCGCCTTCGAAGAGCTTGTCCGCGAGGAAAGCTCTCGCCTCTATTTTGTCATTCTCCGCATTGTAAAAGATGAGGAGGAAGCCAAAAGCCTGGTACAGGAGACGTTTCTGCAAGCCTACAAGAGCCTGGACCGCTTTCGCGGCGAGTCCAAGCTCTCTACATGGCTCATCGGCATCGGCATCAACCTGGCCCGGTCCTCGCGGCGAAAAACCTCGCGGTACGACACGCTGGCCGAGGAAGATATGGAGCGCCTGCAGCCCAGCTTCAAGATGGGGGCCTATACGGAAGAGTACAGCCCCTGGCGACCGGATGCCGTAGCCGAGAAAAGTCAGCGTCGCGAGATTGTACATCGCGCCATCGAACAGCTGTCCGATACGTACCGTGAGATTATCATCTTGCGCGACATCGAACAGCTGGATACGGCAGAGACCGCCCAGGCCCTCGACATAACGGAAGGCGCCGCCCGCGTACGCCTGCACCGCGCACGGCAAGCCCTTCGTGCCCTCTTGGACGACTACTTTGGTGACCCGTCATGAACATCTTCACGCGCGTGCGCCGGCTGCTTATGCTGACGTGCGAGGACGTTAACACATTTCTCGTCGAATACATCGATGGTACGCTGGACGAGCGCACCCAGAAGCGCTTTGAGCGCCACGTCGCGTCGTGCGCCAAGTGCCGGACGTTTCTTGAGCAGTACCGGACGACCATCGAGCTTGCCCGTGAAGACCGGGTGGATGAAGAGGCGCCTCCGGAATTGGTCGAACATACGCTGGCCTTTCTGCGTGAGGAGTTGGACACCTAACGTCCTGTTTTACGTCTACCTCATGGAAATTCTCGCCTCTGCGCGCACCACCGGTCCCACGGCTTATGTCGTTGGAGCGGGCGTCATCGGTCTTACCACCGCCGTTCGGCTCTTGGAGCTCGGGTTAGATGTCACCATCCTCACCCGAGAGCCCATCGACGAAACCACCTCGCACGTAGCCGGCGCGTACTGGCATCCGTTTGCCGTCGCGCCGAAGGAGCGGGTGCTCCCCTGGGCGCGCATCACATACCGGGTGGCTCGGGCGCTTGCCGAGCACAGTCCGGACGCCGGTGTCGCTTTCAGGACATTGTACAAGTACTACCCGGCGGACGAGGTCCACACCTGGTGGATGAACGCAGCCCCGTCGTATGAACAGTTGCCTGCGGCTACCCTGCCCCCCACGGCGGTGGCGGGTTACAAGCTCACGGTGCCCGTGATGGATTCGCGCTACTTCCTGCCCTACCTGGTGGCGCAGGTCCGCACGCTGGGAGGCCGTGTGGAGCAGCGAACCCTCCATCACCTGGACGAGCTCTACGGCGCAGCCGACCTGCTGGTCAACTGCAGTGGGCTGGGAGCAGCCTCGCTCAATGGCGACACGACGGTGCAGCCCATTCGCGGGCAGGTGCTACGGGTAAAGGCGCCGGCGGGTATGGAGCGTGCGGTCGTGTCGTTCGATAAGGGCTGGCGCAAGACGTATATCGTCCCCCGCACCGATGATTGCATCCTGGGCGGTACCGCCGATGCTGCGGATGCGGATACCACGGCGCGTCCGGCCGATGCTGAGGCGTTCGTGGAGCGCTGCATCCAGCTACGCCCCGCCTTGCGCAATGCCGAATGGTTGGAGCACCGGGTGGGCCTGCGCCCCGGGCGGCCCGAGATTCGGCTGGAGACCGAACATGTCGATGGGCAGGCCATCATCCATAATTATGGGCACGGTGGCGCGGGCTATACCGTGTGTTGGGGCTGTGCGGCCTCGGTGGCTGAAGAAGCGGTGCGCGTGGTGGGAACGCCCTAACCACCGGCGTAGCGTGCGGCTACAGGCTACGCAGCGACACGCGCCGTGCCGACAGTACCACCAACCCGAAGGCCGGCACGGGGATCGACGTGCCGGGCGACCACTGTACACGCCGGAGCGACTTGTCTGGCGCAATTTCAACCGACCACTGCGCACGCTGGCCTCGCACGGTGGTCGGCAGCACAAACGCTGTTGCCTCCTGGTTCGTGTTAAAAAGCACGAGAAAGGTATCGTCCGCAGCATCCTCCGGGGTTTCCACCTCAGCCATGGCTTCCGCGTGCAGGAGCAGTCCGAACGCGCGGGTGTCAGCGCGCTCCCAATCGCTATCGTTCATCTCCCGTCCCTGCGGATGCCACCAGAAGGCGTCCCGCACCCCTGTGATGCCGGCTTTGCCCGTGAGAAAGTGGGCCCGCCGGAAGGTTGGATGGGATTTCCGAAAATGGATCACCTCCTTGACGAAGTCCAGAAACTGCTGTCGCCGCTCGCCGAGGTTCCAGTTGAGCCAGTTGAAATCGTTGTCCTGGCAGTAGGTATTATTATTCCCTCCCTTGGTATGCGAAAGCTCGTCGCCGGAAAGAATCATAGGAACGCCCTGCGAAAGCATCAGCGTGGTAATCAGGCTTCGCTTGCGCGTCTCGCGCAGGGCCACCACGGTTGGGTCCTGTGTAGGCCCCTCGATGCCGCTGTTTGAGCTGTGGTTGTTGCTGTTGCCGTCGCGGTTATCCTCGCCGTTGGCGTGGTTGTGCTTCTGGTTGTAGCTCACGAGGTCCTGCAGGGTGAAGCCATCGTGGGCCGTGACGAAGTTCACGGACGCCAGTGGGCGGCGCCTGCTGGGCTGGTAGAGATCGCTGGAGCCAGAGACACGTGTCGCAAATTCGCCATTCACACCCGCATCCCCGCGCCAGAACCGGCGAATGGTATCGCGGTATTTGCCGTTCCACTCGGACCACGGCCAGGGGAAGCCCCCCACCTGATATCCATTTGGCCCGATGTCCCAGGGCTCCGCCAGCAGCTTGGTCTCGCGCAGCACGGGGTCCTGCGTGATGGCGGTGAGCAGGGGGCCGTACATGTTGACCTGGTGCGGGTCACGGGCGAGGCTGGCGGTTAGGTCAAACCGAAAGCCGTCTACGTGCATTTCGTTTACCCAGTATCGCAGGCTATCGGTGATGAGTTGCACCGCGAGCGGGTGGTTGGCGCGCACCGTGTTGCCGGTACCCGTGTAGTTGGCTGTGTGCCGTGCACTTTCCTTTGAGGGCGTGTAGTATGCGCGGTTATCCAGGCCCCGAAACGAGAGGGTAGGGCCAAGCTCACTGCCCTCGGCCGTGTGGTTGTAGACGACGTCCAGGTACACCTCCAGGCCCGCAGCATGTAGGCGCCGAACCATCTCCTTAAACTCGCGCACCTCGTCGCCCGGCCCGCCCGCCCGGTAGCTTGGCTCCGGAGCGAAGAACGACAAAGTGTTGTAGCCCCAGTGGTTCACGAGGCCACGTTCAACCAAGAACCGGTTGTCCACCCGCGCATGCACCGGCATGAGCTCGACCGCGGTGATGCCGAGGTCCAGCAGGTGCTCGATGACTGGATCGGCCGCCACCCCGAGATATGTGCCCCGCAGTTCTGGGTCCACCCCCGGATGCCGCTGCGTGAGGTCCTTTACGTGGGCCTCGTAGATGATGGTTTCCGTCAAGGGTGTACGCGGATGCGCATCCCCCTGCCAGTCGAAAGCGGTATCCACCAGGCGGCCCAGCGGGGCATACGGGGCACTATCGATGTCACTGAACGACAAATCCCCGTTTTCGGAATGCACATCGTACCCGTACAGCGCGTCGTCCCACTGGACCCCTCGGCCAATGGCTCTTGCATACGGGTCAAGCAATACTTTATTTGGGTTGAACCGCAGGCCCTCCTCTGGTGCATACGGCCCATATACACGGAAGCCGTATAACAAGTCGGATGGCAGTCCGCGAATCGATCCGTGCCATACAGGGCCCGTGCGCTCCCGCAACTCGTAGGTTTGGCTTGGATGTGTATCGCCCGGTGCATCAAAAACCACGAGTTCAACGGCCTCTGCACGCGGGCTTGCCACCGCCACATGCGTCACGGCACCCACCTGGTGCACACCCAGCGGTGAGGGACTGCCTGGATGCACCCGGGGCTTGGCGTCAGACAGACGCGCGGACTTCTGGAGCGAGTGCATGGTCTGTGATGACGATGGCGATGAACACATAGCGTAGCGATGGGGAAGCGTAAAAATAAAACAGCGCGCAAACCTACAACATGCCGTGCTCCTTGTTTTCGGCGCAAGGCGCATCACTTCAAACAGCCCCTCATACCTACGCGCGCCCTTTCTTCACAATGAGGCAACAATCAAGCCGGGAAAAATCCCCTACGTTATGAATCTTGTCGTCATGATTATGTCTGGGCTGCCGCCGAAGCGCTACGCCTAACCTATTCCTTCCCATCTTCGCATGCAACCCCCCACTTCTATGCCTTCATCCCCCTCTGCTGGTCTATCGCCCGTTCAACAGCCGGACGCAGCGCCCCCTACCTCGTGGTCGCGCGTGGTTATCACCGCGGTTCGTCCCTCTGTAGATGGCGGGCGCTGGCCGGTGAAGCGATCCCTGGGCGAGACGCTTGACGTGGAAGCAGACATCGTAATCGACGGGCATGATCACTGCCGGGCTGTGGTGCTGCACCAGGCGCCGGATGCCGAGGCGCCCGTGCGCGTGCCCATGACGCACGTGCACGGCACGCTCTACCGCGCCACCCTCGTGCCCGACGTGCTCGGCATGCATACCTACACGGTGCGGGCCTGGGCGGATGCTTTCGGGACGTGGCAGGACGAATTCGAGCGTCGCGTGAAAGGGGGAGAGCCACAGGACGAGCTCGCGATTGAACTCCAGGTAGGCGCCACCCTCTTGCAGGCCGCTGAGGCTAACGCTACCGGAGCCGATGCCGAGCAGTTGAAGAGCTACATCGAGGCTTTCGAAGACGGGCAGGTGCAGCGGGCCCTCACGGACGAGGTGGCGCGGCTCGCCCAAGCCTACGATCCGGAGCAGGGAGCCCGCGAGAGCGACCACCTGCCGCTGGACGTAGACCCTCCCCACGCGCGGTTCGGCGCCTGGTACGAGTTCTTCCCCCGCTCCTCTCGCGACGACGGCACCCACGGCACCCTTGACGATGCGGCCGAACGGCTCCCCTTTGTAAAGCGCCAAGGGTTTAACATTGTGTACCTCCCGCCTATCCATCCCATTGGGGAAACAAACCGCAAAGGGAAAGACAACGCCACCGTTGCCAATGCGGGAGACCCTGGCAGCCCCTGGGCCATTGGCGGTCCGTTAGAAGACGGCACCCTGGGAGGCCACAAAGCCGTACACCCCGCGCTCGGGGGCATGCCGGCCTTCGAGCACTTCGTAGCCAAGGCCACCGCCCTCGACCTGCAGGTGGCCCTCGACATCGCGTTTCAGGCCTCGCCTGATCACCCCTACGTCGAGGCCCATCCGTCCTGGTTCAACCAGCGGCCCGATGGCTCCATTCGATATGCAGAGAATCCGCCCAAAAAGTATCAGGATGTGTACCCGTTCGACTTCACGTCGGACGACTATCCGGCCATGTGGCGCGAACTGAAGCATGTGTTTGAGTTTTGGATCGAGCGCGGGGTACGGGTGTTCCGGGTCGACAATCCGCACACCAAACCGTTGGCCTTCTGGGCCTGGTGCCTCGGGACCCTTCGGGCTGAACATCCCGACCTCGTCTTCCTCGCTGAAGCGTTCACCAAGCCAGCCATGATGTACGCCCTGGCGAAGCTGGGCTTCAACAATTCCTACACCTACTTCACGTGGCGCAATTCGAAGCACGAGCTATCGTCGTATGCCCAAGAGCTCTACCAGACCAACGTTGGTGAATTCTTCCGGCCCAACTTCTGGCCTAATACGCCGGACATCCTGCACGACTACCTGGTGCACGGTGGGCGGCCTGCTCATATTACGCGACTCATCCTGGCCGCTACCCTCTCCTCGGCCTATGGCCTGTACGGCCCCCCTTACGAGCACGTAGACAATAACCAGCACCCCGACCGCGAAGAGTACGCCAACAATGAAAAGTACGAGGTGCGCGCCTGGAACTGGGACGACCCGCACTCGCTCCAGCCCATGATTCGCCGCGTCAACGAAATCCGTCGGGATCACGTGGCCTTGCAACACATGCGCAACATCCGTTTGCACACGACGGACAACAGCCAACTGCTGGCCTATACGAAGCAATACAACAACGACCGCATCCTCTGCGTCGTAAACCTGGACGCCCATAATACCCAGGAGGGGTGGGTAGAGCTGCCCCTCGACGCACTCGGGCTTTCTCAGGAGCAGCCGTTTGGTGTGCACGATCTCCTGAGCGACGAGCGGTACGTCTGGCAAGGCCATCACAACTTCGTGCGGCTGGACCCCCACATCGTACCTGCGCACATCTTCTCGATTGAGCCGTTCAACTAAACCGTTCGTTGTTATAGCGCCGTCGGGGTAGAACGCCACTGAGCCTTTAGCAGTCGCCTTTTCCGTGCACTCAGCTTTGTTTTATGCCATCTGATTTCCTACATGACCCCCTCTGGTACAAGGATGCTGTTATTTACGAGCTCCATGTGCGGTCCTTTTATGATAGCAACAACGATGGGTACGGCGACTTTGCCGGGCTTCGCGAAAAGCTCCCCTATCTGAAGTCGCTCGGGGTGAATACGTTGTGGTTGCTCCCGTTTCTGGAAAGCCCCTTGCGCGACGACGGCTACGACATTGCTGACTACTACCGCGTGCTTCCCGTCCACGGCGATTTGCACGACGTACGTGCCTTTATGGACGAGGCCAATGCGCAGGGCATGCGCGTTATCACCGAGTTGGTACTGAACCACACCTCTGATCAGCATCCGTGGTTTCAGGAAGCGCGAGATCCGTCCTCCGATAAGCACGACTGGTACGTCTGGAGCGAGACCACCGAGAAGTACGCAGATGCCCGCATCATCTTTACCGACACCGAAGTCTCGAACTGGGCCTGGGACCAAAAGGCGCAGAAGTACTACTGGCACCGCTTCTTTAGCCATCAGCCCGACCTCAACTATGACAACCCCGAGGTGCGCGAGGCGATGAAGCGGGTCATGTTTTTCTGGTTCGACATGGGCGTGGACGGGCTGCGCCTGGATGCCGTACCCTACCTCTTTCAGCGGCAAGGCACCAGCTGCGAAAACCTGCCCGAGACGCTGGCCTATATTGAGGAACTGCGCACCGCCGTGGACGAGCGGTATGGCCCGGGCAAGGTGCTGCTGGCAGAAGCGAATCAATGGCCCGAGGACACCTTGCCTTACTTTGGGGACGAGGTCACAGATGCCGATGGCACACTGCGCGGGACCGGCGTACAGATGGCCTTCAACTTCCCCATCATGCCGCGCATGTTTATGTCGCTCCGGCGCGAAAACCGGCGCCCGCTCGTGGAGATGCTCGAGCTGACCGACGGCATCCCCGCAGATGCCCAGTGGGCCCTCTTCCTGCGCAACCACGACGAGTTGACGCTGGAGATGGTGACGGACGAGGAGCGGGACTACATGTATAACGAATATGCATCAGACAGCCGCTTTCGCATCAATGTAGGAATTCGGCGGCGGCTGGCGCCCCTCCTTGGCGGTGACCGCCGCCGCATTGAACTCATGAATGCGCTGCTGCTCTCCCTTCAGGGCAGCCCGGTGCTCTACTATGGCGACGAAATCGGGATGGGCGACGACCCGTTTCTCGGCGACCGCAATGGAGTCCGTACCCCCATGCAGTGGTCGCCCGACAAACATGGCGGCTTCTCGCGTGCCTCTGCACACCGCCTGTTCCTGCCGCCCGTGACGGATGGGCGCTATGGGTACGAAACGGTCAATGTGGAGGATGCCAGCGAGGACCCGCACTCCCTCCTCTCCTTCACCCGGCGCATTCTGGCGCTCCGGCGGCAGCATGTGCGCGTGTTCGGGCGCGGGACCCTCGAAGTACTTCCGGTGGAGAACGAAGCCATCTTTGCGTTTGTGCGGGCCTACGAGGGGGAGAAGATTCTGGTGATCGCCAACCTTGCACGCTTTACCCAATCCGCCTTCCTTCCGGCGGTGGAGAGCATCGAAGGGTTGGTGCCCGTCGAACTGCTGGGCCAGACGCCCTTCCCGAAAATCGAGCCCGATACGCCGTATCACCTGCTGTTGGGGCCGCATGCGTGGCACTGGTTTGTGCTTAAACCACAGGAGGCGTTGGACGAGAAACCGGACCAGTTGGCCGATTTCCAGGACCACGAAGCCCCGCGCGACGCCCGCACCCTACCGCGGTTACAGGTGAGCGAGGGGATCCAGAACTTGCTCGTGCGTACCCTGGCGGAGAACGGCAGCATGGCGCAACTTGAAGCCCTGCTGCCCGCCTACCTGCAGAAGCAGCGGTGGTATGGCAGCAAGGGCCGCACTATCGCCGGCGTCTCCATTGCCGATGCCGTACGCATACGCCGCGAGCCACGGGTGTATCTCACCATCATTGAAGTACGCTTTACCGACGACGCAACGGAGCACTACCTCTTGCCGCTCACCCAGGTCTCCGGCAACGAAGCTGAGCGCCTGGAGGAGGTCGCCCCTTCCGCCCCGCTGGCCCTGGTAGAGGGCCCTGCTGGGACCAACGTGCTGATCGATGCTACGAGCTGGAGTGCGTTCTGGCTCATCCTGTTTCAGTGGTGGCAGCGGGAGGCCAATAGCCGCTCCCTCAAGGGCATTTACCTCTCGGACCTCGAACCCGATGTGCGCCGTGCCTCCGTATCCGAGGCTCACCCGCTGCGAGGCGAACAGTCGAACTCCTCGGCCCTGATCGATCGTCGCTACTACATCAAGCTGTATCGTCGCCTGGTAGCCGGGCAAAACCCCGAATCCGAGCTGCTGGAGCACCTGACAGCGCAACAGTTCGAGTTCATTCCACGGCTCCACGGGCACCTCTACTTCAAGCGCGGCGGTACGACCATTGACATCGGGATCCTCCAGGAAGGCCTCCCGGTCGAGGCCGATGGCTGGACCTATGCCCGGGCCACCATTGGGCGCTTCCTGGACCGGGCCGAGGACATGGCCGCCCCCACCCCACAGGAAGCACCCGCCGACGCGGAGGAGCCTCCCGTGCTGCTGGAAGAGCTGGCGCCTGAGATGCTGGCCCTCGCGAATACGCTGGGCGTGCGCACCGCCGAGATGCACCGTGCGCTGGCTGCCGGTAAAGGCCCAGACCTCGCCCCAGCTCCACCGGACGCCGATGATGCGCCAGCCCTTGCCGACCGCCTGGCGGCGGAGGTGAAGCGCACGCGTGCCCTCTTGAAATCCTCCGACGTAGCCGACGCTGGCGACATACCGTGGGATCAGGTAACCGCCGGCCTGGACCGTGTACGCGAGAGCTCCATGTCTGCCCATCGCATTCGGATCCATGGCGACTATCATCTCGGACAAACCATCCGTGCCACCGGCGAGCTCTACATCCTCGACTTTGAAGGGGAGCCCGCGCGTTCGTTGCAAGAGCGCCGGGCGAAAGATTACGCTATGCGCGATGTGGCCGGGATGCTACGTTCGTTCGACTACGCGATCCACGCGGCCTGGTCTGAACGCACCAGCAAGGACGAAGACCTGGCAGCCTGGAGCCGGCTGCTGTACCGCTGGGTTGAGCGTTCCTTTCTGACGAGCTACAAGAACGCTGCTGGAGACGCCGTCTTTCTGTTTTCTCCGCAGCAGCAACCGCTCATGCTGTGGGCCTTCCTCCTCGAAAAAGCCCTGTATGAAGTCCGCTACGAGCACGACCAGCGTCCCTCCTGGACGTGGCTCCCGCTCATCGGCCTCCGGCGCGTGCTCCGCGCCATTCCAGAGACCACGCTGGACGCTTCTCCTCCCGCTACCTCCTGAACCCTCCCTCCGCGCCCTATGCCGCTGTTCGACAACGACGACTTCTACTATTGGAATCAAGGCACACACGTCCGCCCGTACCGCAAGATGGGAGCGCATCCAAATCAGCAGGGGTGCTGGTTTGGCACCTGGGCGCCCAACGCCACCGATGTGGCGGTCATTGGCACGTTTAACGACTGGAACGCCGAGGCGCATCCCATGAAGCGGGTAGAAGCCGGGCTCTGGGAAGTGTACGTGCGGGGCGCCAAGCCGGGCGATGCCTACAAATTCCGCGTCGCCCGCGGCGGACATGCCGCCGACAAAACGGACCCCTACGGGTTTGCCATGGAAGCCCCAGCCTCGGGCGGTAGCTTCACCGAGGGCCTCTCGTCCATCATTACCGAGCTTGACTATGAGTGGGCTGACGATGAGTGGATGGACGCTCGCGAAGGCCCGGAGACCCTGAAGCAGCCCGTATCGGTGTATGAAGTGCATCTGGGCTCCTGGAAGCATGGCGACCCAGGGGAATCCCTTGACTATCGCAGCGTTGCTGAGCCCCTGGCCCAGTACGTGAAGGAGATGGGCTTCACGCACGTGGAGTTAATGCCCGTGATGGAGCATCCGTATTATGGCTCCTGGGGCTATCAGGTGGTAGGGTTCTATGCGCCTACGCATCGGTACGGCTCGCCGGCCGACTTCAAGTACCTCGTGGATACGCTCCATCAACACGGCATTGGCGTTATCCTGGACTGGGTGCCGGGCCACTTCGCACCGGATCCGCAGGGGCTGGTCTATTTTGATGGCTCTACCCTCTATGAGTACGACGACCCGCAGATGCGCTACCACCCCGACTGGGGCACGCTCGTATTTGACTACAACAAGCCGGGCGTACGGAATTTCCTCGTCGGCAACGCCCTGTTCTGGCTGGATGAATACCACATTGACGGACTGCGCGTGGACGCGGTGGCCTCTATGCTGTACCGCGACTACAGCCGCGGGGATCAGTGGTCGCCCAACATGTTTGGCGGACGGGAAAACCTGGAAGCCATCGACTTCATCAAGCAGATGAACGAGACCGTCTTCTCGTACTACCCTACGGCCATGACGCTGGCGGAGGAGTCGACGGCCTACCCGGGCGTCTCAACGCCTACCTACAATGACGGCCTCGGCTTCCTCTACAAGTGGAACATGGGGTGGATGCACGATACGCTGCTCTATATGTCGAAGGACCCTGTGCATCGCACGTATCATCACGACAGCCTCACGTTCTCGCTCGTGTACGCCTTCTCTGAGCAATACCTGCTCCCCCTCTCGCATGATGAAGTGGTGCATGGCAAAGGGTCGATGTGGGGCAAAATGCCTGGGGACGACTGGCAAAAAGCCGCCAACTTGCGCTTACTGTATGGCCACATGACCGGTCATCCGGGAAAGAAGCTCCTCTTCATGGGGAACGAGTTTGGCCAGTACAACGAATGGAACCACAACCATTCCATAGACTGGCACCTGCTGGAGGAGCCCCTGCACGGTCACCTACAGCGATGGGTGAAGGACCTGCTGACGCTCTACCGCACCCACCCGGCGCTCTGGGACGACAGCGCGAACGGGTTTGAGTGGATCGACTTCAACGACTCCGCCAACTCCGTACTCTCGTACCGGCGCACCAATGGACGCGAAGAGCTCGTGTTTGTACTGAACCTGACGCCAGTGCCGCGCGAGAATTACCGCGTCGGGCTGCCCTACGATTGCCGCTGGGAGGAAGTGCTCAACAGCGACGCGAGCGTGTATGGCGGTGGCGGTATGGGAAATTACGGCGGTGTAAAGACGACACCCGTCCCGTATCATGGACGCCCTTTTTCGGCTGTCCTGACGCTCCCCCCGCTTAGCATGCTGATCCTGACCCCCGCACAGGAAGAGGCCAACGAGGACACAGCGTAGCCTGTCGTGGGGTCGCGTAGCAGGCGGTTAGCGCGGCTCCCCGCTGATCGTCACCACCAGATGGCGCGGCCCGCCGTTGTCGCGGTGTTCGCAGAGGTAGATCCCCTGCCACGTACCGAAGGCAAAATCACCATCGCGGATCGGGAGGGTTAGCCCGGAGCCCATAAGCGAAGCCTTTATGTGCGCAGGCATATCGTCAGAGCCTTCCAGCGTGTGCTCGTAGTAGGGCTGATTCTCCGGCACCATACGGTTCATGTGCCGCTCGAAGTCACCACGGACATCCGGGCTGGCGTTTTCGTTGAGGGTGAGCGAAGCGGAGGTGTGCTGAATGAACACGTGCGCAAGCCCTACCGCGAACGCGTCCAGGTCAGGCACGCCGTCGCGGACTGCGTCCGTGATGAGATGAAAGCCGCGCGGGTGGGGATCGAGCGTGAGCGAGTGCTGGGTCCACATAGGGCGTCCTTAAGGCAATGAAGTAGGCGGCGAATGACGTCGTCCCAGGCGAAGGGCTGCTACAGCGCTACGGCAAAGTCTTCGTCTGCTTGCAGATCGTGCACAAAAGCGGTGAGCAAGTCGACGCAATGCGCGACGTCCTGCATGCTGATGCGCTCGTTGGGCGAGTGCATGTAGCGAAGGGGCACCGAGACCAGGGCGCTGGGCACGCCCGACCGCGAGTTGAATATTTTGTCGGTGTCCGTGCCTGTGTACCGCGAGTTAGCCTCGTGCTGAATAGGCAGGTCGTGCTGCTCAGCCACGGCAATGAGGCGCTGCACCACTACCGGGTGATTCGCCGAGCCATGATTGAGCGTCGGCCCGCCGTCAATTTTGACGTTGCCATACTTGGCTTTGCTGACGCCGGGGGTGTCGGTGGCGTGCGTCACATCGAAGCAGAGGGCCACGTCTGGCCGGAGGCGATGCGTAATCATCTTTGCTCCGTGTCCGCCAATCTCTTCCTGCACCGAGTTCACAGCGAACACCGTGGCTGCGGGGCGGCCACCGGCGTGCGCCAGCTTCTTCATCACCTGAGCGATGATGTAGCCGCCGAGGCGGTTGTCGATCGCCCGGCCCACGATATGACCATCGCGCAGCTCCTCTGGCCCTTCCGCATATACCGCGTGGTGCCCGACCCGAATACCCTGTTCTCGCACTTCGTCCGCGCTGGAAGCGCCGATGTCAATGTAAAGGTCTTCCCACTTAGGGACCTTATCGTTGCGTCGATTGCGGAGGTGTATAGCGGTGTGCCCAATCACGCCCGTCACGCGTCCGTTATCCCCGAATACATGCACACGCCGGGCGCGGGCGATGGCCTTGTCTGAGCCTCCGACCGCCACAATGTGTAGAAAACCCTCGTCGGTAATGTGCTGCACCATAAAGCCGATCTCGTCGACGTGAGCTTCCAGCATCAGGCGCGGACGCTCCGCCTGCCCGTCCAACGTAGCCCAGGCTGTGCCATAGGCGTCACTTTCCACGCGGTCCGCATGATTAGCCACGTAGGAAGACCATACGCGCTGCCCCGGTGCCTCAAAGCCAGTCACGCTGGGGGTGGACAGAAGATCGAACAGCAACTGCGAATCGAGCGAAGCCATAGGTAACAGGGTTGGGATAGAACAACATTGGTATCAGCTGTAGGAGTAGCCGGTCGTACGAACCATCCGGACCGGAGTTTGCGCGTTGGGACCCCGATCGAACACGCCGCTACCCTTCAAATGCAGCAGGCATTCTCTGAAGCGGTGCGCCTGCTGCCCCGGCCCGATGCATGCCTCGTTGCATCCGCGTTTTTCGAGAGCGAGGCAAGATAACACAGAAACCCCCACGCCGGTTGAGCCGACATGAGGGTCGATCCTGCGTTTGGCACTGGGGGCACGTTACGCCAACTCCTTCACGCCATTGGTGACCAGCCCATTCGTGTGGGTTTCTGGGACGTGGATGTAACCGAGGTCAATGAGCTTGGCCAGCACCTCGTCCACGCTTTCTTCGATGGTTTCCTCGGCCGTCTTGCATACAACCTCGGGGTTACCCGGCGCTTCGTAAGGATCGTCGATCCCCGTAAAGTTCTTGATCACGCCGGCGCGGGCTTTGGCGTAGAGCCCCTTCACGTCCCGCTCTTCGCAGACCTCCAGCGGGCAGTCAATAAAGACCTCCACGTAGCCACCGGTGGTACTTTCCACGAGGTCGCGATTGGCTTTGCGGTCGGCGGCGTAGGGAGCAATCGGAGCACAGATGGCCACGCCGCCGTGCTTCGTGATCTCGCTGGCGACGAAGCCGATGCGCTGCACGTTCGTGGAGCGATCCTCTTTCGAGAAGCCCAGCCCTTTGCTCAGGTGGCGCCGCACAATATCGCCATCCAGCAGGGTGACGGGGCGGTCGGTGTACTCCTGCAGCCGGTTCTTAAGGGCGTTCGCCACCGTCGACTTACCGGATCCGGAGAGCCCAGTCATGAAGACCGTGAACCCTTGCTGATCACGGGCCGGATAGGAGCGCCGTAGCGTGCGCACCACGTCTGGATACGAGAACCAATCCGGGATCTCTTCGCCGGTGGAGAGGCGACGGCGCAGCTCGGTGCCCGAGATGCTTAGCGTTTCCTCGTCCTCTTCTACTTCGTCAATCGGCTTATAGCCGTCGATGGCGGGCGCGTATACCATGAGGCGGAACGGCACCAGCTGAATGCCAACCTCTTCCTCATGCTTTTTGACGAGGTCTTGCGAGTCATAAGGGCCGTAAAAATCCTCACCGTCAGCGTCGCTGCAGCCGGCGTGGTCGCGACCCACAATGAAGTGGGTGCAGCCATAGTTTTTACGAATGAGGGCGTGCCAGAGGGCTTCGCGCGGCCCGGCCATGCGCATGGCCAAGGGCAGCAGACTCATGGCGGCTGTGCCGTCCGGATAGTGCTCCAACAGCTCCTTGTAGCAGCGCACCCGGGTAAAGTGGTCTACGTCGCCCGGCTTGGTCATGCCAACCACCGGGTGAATCAGCAGGTGGCCTTCGATATCGGCTGCCGCACGATCGGTAAGCTCCTTGTGGGCCCGGTGCATCGGGTTGCGCGTCTGGAACGCAATCACGCGGTCCCAGCCCTGCGCCGCAAACTGGGCCCGCAGTTCGCCCGGCGTGAAACGGAAGTCGCGGAAGTCATAATGCCGGGGGAGCTGAATACCTTCCAGCGCGCCGCCCACGTAAAAGTCACCGGCCTCGGTAAAGAGGTAGTCCACCGCCGGGTGGGCACGGTCCTGCGTCTGAAAGACCTGCTCGGCCTCGCGGTGCTTGTTTGGCTTCCACACGTCCTCTACCGTGAGGAGCGCCAGCAGCAACCCCGTCTTATCGCGGAGAGCGACCTTGCCGCCGACCTCCACATTAGCAGCGGTATCGCCGTCCACATCCAGCGTGATCGGCATGGGCCAGAGGGTGCCGTCAGGCATGCGCATGTCGTTAACGACACTGCGGTACTCGTCCCGGGTCAGAAAGCCGGTGAGGGGCGAGAAACCACCGTTTAAGAGCAGCTCCAGGTCGCACAGCTGCCGTTCGGTGAGGGTAACAGACGGGATGGTGACGGCTTCTTTCTTTAGCTTTGCCGCGCGCTCGTCGGAGACGAGCAGGTTGCACAGCGTACCGCCATGGGGTTCAATGAGAGAGGCGTTGGCCATAGGGAAGGCAACGGTAGTGGTGATGGAGACGCGCGAGCGCTACAGGCTCGCCCATGGATTACGTGAGAAAATCTGTCGGCAGAAAACTACGCCCGCAGGGAAAGATCCGGGGCCTGCCCCTGCTTTCGCAGGAAACTCATGCGCCCGATGCTATCAAGCGGGCCTATCTGTCAACATGCGCAACATCTGTACCAGCGCAGCTTTCCGCCATGACCATATGCTGCAGGCATGCGTGACCTTTAGCGCATCGTACCCTGCACTTCTGCTCCACTTGCTATAGGCCGCTACCTGTGAGAAGGACGTCCCCTCACCCAACCTGGCTCCAGGATTGGTAGATATTTTCTACCTCGATCACATCCGCACGGGTGGAGAAATCTGTAGGGCTGCGGTTTTTGAAAAAGAAGAGCATTCCCTGCCACCGCGTCACATAGGTGTGCTGGGTTGGCCAACCGGCTTCCCGATGAAGAACGATCGGGGCCTCCTGACGCTCCAGCATCGCATAAAACACGTCTACGGTGACCTCAGCCAGTAAACTGCCGCCCGCCGAACCGCTGCCGGAAGAAATGGGAATCATCATGGGTGTGGATCGGCCAATCAAAAGTGAAAATCCATGGGGAAATGCACGTCCTCGACCGGAATAACCTGCGCGTTCGAAAAATCCTGCCGGTCGCCATCCGACATAAAAAATAGGCCAGCCGGATGCTGTAAAAAGTAAACGTACCGTGTGGGCCAGGTTTTCTTCACCTCTATGAGCGTTGGCGGGTCCTCAAAACTACCTATTAGCTCATAAAAGACGTCGCGGGTTACGTGAGCAGCAAGGCTGCCGGCTGCCCCTCGGGTTTTCGATTCGTCGCCCATAAACGCGTTCACAGGAAGGATCATGGCAGAACGAATAGTGCCGTGGTTGGAGACATGCGCTGCGATACCTGACGTATGAATGTAAAGTTGCGTTTTCCTCAGGGTCGTTTTTGGAGGACGGCCGAGACCGACCGCCGCTGGCTCTTTGGCTGATGAGCCGGATACCCATACCATAACAGCCCCACAAGGCGCTCCTTATTCGGATCCACATCTACGATTTCCCAGAACTCAGCATGGCGGGTAACGCGTCCTGTCGTCCACTTCACCCCTACGCCGTGGCTCCACAGATAGAGCTGCAGGTTTTGGATGGCGCATGCGGTGGCGGCATAATTTTCCTGGTCGCGGACCTCGTCCGTGCTGCGCCGGCTCGTGACCAGCAGCCAACCCGGAATACGACTCCAGCGTTCGAGCTTGG
>LKNB01000083.1 GCA_001564055.1 Rhodothermaceae bacterium Tc-Br11_B2g6_7 | reverse complement strand
CTTAAGCGCAGTCGCGAGCAGCGGGTGCGGAAGCATAGGTCGTAGGGTCTGTTTGCTGGATACAAACAAGACCTACGGCCTATCGCTTTTTCATGCAAGTCTGCCGAAAAGCTGCACGGAGTGTTGATCAGTAAGATTGCTGCTTTACCCATGGGATTGCCTCCATGTTGGTTGTGTAAGGAAATAGGCGCGTGCTCGCCGGTGGATTATCGACACGCGCCCTGGATTTATCTGATTATGAAACCGATGCGCGATCGGGCGGGACCCGAAGTGGTAACGCGGCCACGGCGTCTTACTCCGCCAGTTCCACTTCCAGGGGCTCCTGCTGACCCAGCGCGTGATTCCCCGGACTTGGACTTCCGCCATCAACCTTCAGCCACATCTCCATCACAAAGTCATAGAAATCCGGATGGCCCTCCCTGGCTTCAAGCTTTGCGTAGCCATAATCGTCGGTCTCCCAGCCTGTGCCACCGTAGGTAGCTCCGTCAATCGACCACGTCGAGCCCGAGGTTGGGTAACCGTTGAGTTTTATATCTACCAGCTGCTCGTTTGTCCAATTGCCCCATTCGAAAGCGGCCCGCCAGACGTTTGAGTCTTCTGGCCATTGCTGTAACAGGGCGTTCTTGCCCTCCATCACGCCATCCACAGCGCCCTGGTCGGTGCTTGCTCGGCCCGCGTTGTTATGGTTTTGCCCAACAAGGGAGTAAAAGCTCTGCTCGGACTGGCTGGGGTGGGTGATGTCAGGGCACTCACCTCCCGTAGGCTCATCGACGGCAAGGATAATTCCGAGACGACTCATGGGCGGCAACACCGTATGCACGTTTGCCCGACTCCCCTCGCGGTTGTACAGGTCTGCTGACGGAAACACGAGCTCCGGTGCAACCCGCATGTACTTTTTCGGCTCGTACGTGCAATCATCCTCGTCCAGATCGCAATCGATGGAAGGGTTTAACGGGTTAATACCATCGTCTTGCGTACCATGCCCGGCGTCATTCATCGGCAAGAACCGCTGCAAAAACACAGCTGTACATGTACCAGAGGGTTCACTTACAATCCCCGCGTAAAAGGTGTCGTCCTGGTCGGTGGGAATATTCACGATGCTTCCCATCAAATAATCCCCTGAAATCGAGTGGTCGGCGCTTCCGTAGTAGCCGGTTGAATGTACGCGATACGTTTCGACACCAGAGCGCTCGAGGAAGGCGGAGAAGTGTCCACCTTCCGTCTCTTCTACATACTGGCTGTCGTCACCACCATTGACGGTGCGAATGATTTCCGTCAGTGGTGTATTCGGGTTAAACTCGTGCAACTCGCGTTCAACCTCCTGTGCACGCGCCACAATCGTGTTGAAGCCTGTGCGTGCAATTTCGCGAGCGACGATCTGCTCCTGTCGGTCGGCCTGATCACTCAACGTGGCGAAGTTGGTCTGTTCTGCATTGTACAGAATAAACGCGCCGGCGATAAGTGCAGAGATCATTAGTAAGATAGCTGCTTTACCCATGGGATTGCCTCCATGTTGGTTGTGTGAGAATGCGGATGCGTGCTCGCCGGTGGATCATCGACACGCGTCCGGGTGGGTGAAAAATGATTGGGTGATGAACGCAACGTGCGGCGTAGCAGGCGCGAACGGTGGCGCCTATTCTGCAAGGACTACCTCTAAGGGCTCTTGCTGGCCGGGGGCGTGGTCGCCAGGCCGTGGTTTTTCGCCATCGGTGGCACGCAGCCAGAACTCCATCACAAAGTCGTTAAAGGACGGATGTCCGTCGCGCGACTCCAGTTGGGCGTAGCTAAAGCTGTCCGTGTCCCATCCGGTGCCCCCGTACGTGCCATCCTCGAAGGTGCAGGTGCTCCCCAGGCAGCTCGGGTATCCGTTGGCCTTTACATCTTCCAGCTGCTCGTCCGTCCAGTCGCCCATCTCGAAGGCCATGCGCCAGACGTTGCCATCGCCCTCGGGCCACGCCTGCAACAGGGCCTGCCGGCTTTCCAACACGTCATCGACGGCGCCCTGCTGGTTGCTGGCCTGCCCTCCTCGGTTCCCCTGTCCTGCCCCGCCGCCCTGGCCCCCGCCCTTTCCGGGGCGTACGGCAACAAGCGAATAAAACTGCTGGTCGGCGTCTAATGGATCGTTGATGCTCGCGCAGGTACCGTCGGTGCCAATGTCATTCACACCGAGCACCACGCCCAACCGCGTCAACGGCGGAAGCTCGGTGTAAATATTGGCGCGGGAACTGGTGCGCGTAAACTTGTCCGCTGAATCAAATATCTTCTCTGGAGCCAGTCGCATGTACTTCTTTGGCTCATAGGTGCAGCCTTCCTCGCCAAGCTCACAGTCCACCGAAGGGTTCAGGGGGTTGATACCGTCATCCTGGGTGCCGTGGCCGCGGTCGTTGATCGGCAAAAAGCGCTGCACAAACACGGCCGTGCACTTGTCGGCCGGCTCATTCACAATGCCCGCGTAAAACGTGTCGTCCTCCGATTCCGGCACGTTTACCACCGACCCCATGAGGTAGGAGCCGGATACCTTGTGCGAAGCGTTACCGAAGAAGCCCGTGGCGTTCACGCGGTACGACTCCAACCCTGTGCGCTGCAAATACCCGGAGAAGTGCCCCCCCTCAACGTCTTGAACGAAGGTGCTATACGCTCCACCATTGACCTCGCGAATAATCTCTGTGAGCGGCGTATTGGGGTTGAAGGCCTTCAGCTCACTCTCCGTCTGCTGGGCCCGCGCTACCATGGTGTTGAAGCCCGTCCGCGCAATCTCCCGCGCAACGATCTGCTCCTGCCGCTCCGCCTGATCGCCCATGGTGGCAAAGTTTAGCTGTTCAGAGTTGTAGAGAATCATCGACCCTGCGATCAAGGCCGATATCATTAATAAAATGGCTGCTTTACCCATGGCTCGTTACCTCAGAATATTGAAAAGTTGTGATGGGGTGGATGACGGTTTACAGCTCCAAGATGAGCGTGGCGCCGTAGTAGACTTCGCGCAAGGTTTGGCGGTCGGTTTCGAAGGGCGTCACCATAGCGAACCGGATACGCGAATTCCGCACCGTCCCGGGACTGCTCGCTTCGGTGGTGGCCGGATTGGCAATAGGCTGCGCATTCCGATCCAGCAAATCCACACGGAAGTAGCTGAGCAGATCGGAGCTCGCGCCGTCCTCGCTCCAATGAGCGTCATTGCTGGGACTGCAATTGCCCGAGGTGCTATCACACGTGTAGCGCGTCAACTGATATACCGGGACAACCTCCCCCCCGATCGTCCGCTGCCCCACTTCCTCTGTCCGGTATCGTACGTGGATTTCACGCTGCTCCGGCGGATCGACAGCATAGTCCGTTGAATCCTGCCGGAATATGAAATCGGTGGTCAGCAGGCCCTCACTGTCGTACGTTGGGTCTGCGAACGGCACCGGGTGGACGTCCTCGGGCACATGCATGCGCATCTTCAGGAGATCTTCCTCCATCCAGGTCGCAAACTCGTTGGCCTGCTTCTTCACCGTATAGGTGGCCGTCCGCTCAATCTGCACCTCGGTCAGGCGCTGCATCGACACAAGAATCACGAGCAAGACGGTCGCCCCAATGACGGTGGCGGTCAGGTTGTCGTAAAGAAAAATCATAGCCGTCGTAGAGCCTCAGCTCGTGTAACTAAAAACGCGGGAGAGGCGCACCGGCCGCTCCAAAAAGGGCGCGCGGCCACTGTCTGGCCACGTATCACGCACGGTCGTCTGCACCTTCTTGCGGGTCGTCGGCACCGAACTGCGATCGCCGTTGGCATCCACGTACTCCACCTCAATGTCGATGGCGAAGTAGAAGGTGTCGCGGCTAATGATGAATGGTTGCTCGGCCGTCTGCATCTTGTGAAAGTGCTCCACTGCCTCGCATTCATCCGAACCGCCAAAGGCCTCACAGTGCCGACCCGTGGCGAAGTGTTCAGACGAACTGACGAACGTAAAATCGCCCGGGTCGGTGATCTCCTCGCCATCCAGGATCGCCTGATCGTAAGCGCGGGCCCGGACGATTTCAAGCGCCTCCACGGCCGCGGCACCCCCCATCTCCTGCAGCTCCGCCGCGATGAGTTCCTGGCTGGTGCTGACGTACTTCACCTGGTTGGAGTAGGAAAACGTGACCGCAAGGGCCATCGCAAGTATTGCCAATAACGTCTGTTGCATGGGGTCGGCGGGTCAGGTTAGTCGCGGCTGGCTACCACGCGCATCATCTCTTCAGCGGACGTTTCGCCGCTTTGGACGATGAGCTTGGCGGAATCCTGCAGCGTGAGCATGCCGTCTTTCACGGCCAGGTCTTTGATGTCTTCGTCAGATAGCTTGCCCTCGGAGTCGGCAATCAGGTGCCGCATTTCGCGCGTGAAGTACATCGCTTCCGTCACGGCGCGCCGGCCCTTGTAACCCAGCCCGCCACACTTCGGACACTTCCGGTCGTTGCCTTCGGTGTAGAAGGTTATCCCCTCGATGTCCTCCGGCGTAAAGCCGAGGTTTTTCAGGAAGATGGGATCGGGATCGGGATCCACCTGCTTGCACTGCGTGCAGAGCTTCCGAATCAGGCGCTGGGCCACGACCAGGTTGATGGCGTAGGCGATGAGAAACGGCTCGACGCCCATCTTGTAGAGGCGGCTCACCGCGCTCGCAGCGTCGTTGGTGTGCAGCGTGGAGAAGGTGAGGTGGCCGGTGTTGGCCAGCTTGATGGCCAGCTCGGCGGTGTGGCGGTCACGCATCTCACCGACCATCACCACGTCGGGGTCGTGCCGCAGGATAGACCGGAGGGCGTCCTCCAGCCCCAGTTTGTTGTTGAGCTTGATCTGGCGCACGCCGGGCAGGATGTACTCCACCGGATCCTCCACCGTGAGCACGTTCACCTCGGGGGAGACGACCTCGTGCAGGGCGGCGTACAGCGTGGTGGTTTTACCCGAACCCGTCGGCCCCGTCAGGATCACCATGCCGTGCGGCTGGCTGATGGCACGCTTGAAGCGGTCGAATGCAAGGTCCTGCAGGCCGAGCTTGCGGAGGTCTTTGATTACCTTCCGGTCATCCAGCACACGAATCACAATCGACTCGGAGCGGACCTCGGAGGCGGCGTTGGCAATCGGCATCACCGAGACACGGAAGCGGATCAGCGTGTCGTCGATCCAGCGCTGGATGAAGCCATCCTGGGCGGCGTCCCGCTCGAAGCGGTCCACGTTCATGGAGTTGTCCTTGATGACCGCGATGAGCGCTTCGGGGTGCACCTTCTTCTCCACGTGCCAGCGCTGCAGCCGGCCGTCGAGCCGGAAGTGGATTTCGACTTGCTTGTCGGCGTTGGGCCAGATATGGATATCAGACACGCCCTGCTGGGTGGCTTCCACAAGGGTGGCCTCGAACAGGTTGATGAGCTTCGACCGGCTCATCTCGGCTTCCAGCGCTTCGTCATCCACGAGGCTGCTGTCCTCGTCGTAGCTGGTGCCGAGGTCCATGGCCCCGCCATCGTCGTCGATGCGCTCCAGGTACTCGTTCTTGCGCGGGAAGGCCTCGGCGATGAGGCTGCGGACGACCCGCTCGGGCGCATACCGCAGCTCAAAGCGCTCCAGCTTCAGCTTCTGCATCATGCGATGCACGTCGGGCCGCGTCGGATCGTGCGTGATGAAAGCCACCTTGATGGCGCCGCTGTTCGACTCCAGGTCCACCTCGTAAGGCAGCACGCCGAGGTCCAGCAGCTGATCACGGTACTCCTCATCAAACGTGTCGGTGACCGAGCGCGCAAATTCGGGGTCTGGCTTGCCGTCGCGGATGTCGGCGGTGGGGAAGGCATACACGCTGGCCGCTTCACCAAAAATAGCGGCACGATCGACACCGTCGACCTGCGCCAGAATGCGCCAGAACGACTCCTTGAGCCCTTCTTCGTCGCGCTTAATTTTGGCTTTCCGTAGCTGTTCCGTGCTGATGGCCCCTTTGCCAAACAGCGCTGCAATCACGCGGTCCTTCTTTTTGATCTTTTGCAGCTCCGGGTCGTCGAGGGTTTCCTCGGCAAAGTTGGGCTGCTCGTCGTCGCCCCAGTTGGTGTCGGCGACCGGGGTGTCGTCGGGCAGATCGATGGAGCTGCCGTCGAATGACGCGCCCTCTTCGGCGTCGGCCCCAAACGGCTCGGCCGGCTCGATTTCATCTTCTACCAGCACGTCTTCCTCGGCTTGCCGGTCGGTGTGGACGGCCTCGGCCAGCTCGTCGGCGTCAATGCTGTGCTGTTCGGGCTTGAGCTGCGTGCGGCGCGGCGCGGCCGGTTCTTCAGACCGACCCGTAGCAGGCGTCTGCTCCGGCGCGGGCGTCTCATCAGTACGCACCGGCTCGGCAGGAGCTGCGGGCACTGATGGGTCCGCGGCGGCACTTCCGGGGTCGGTATCGTCGTTGGCATTGTCGGCCAGCCCACCGTCGGTATCGTCCGTTTCCGCAAAGGGGTCGGCATCTGCGTCATCGTCGCCAAACCCGGCAAACGGCTCCCAGCCCAGATCGTCACCGTCAAACCCAAACAGATCGTCATCGGTGGCCTCCGGGCCGGTGGATGCCTCGGCCGGTAGCGCATCTTCCCCTCTGCCTTCCACAGGCCGCGCCTCTTCGTCTGCAGGCGCGTCCGCGGCCAGCGCTTCACTGGTCGCTTCTTCCATACGGTCGTCGCTCGCGACGTCGTCATCCGCGGCCGGTTCTTTGGCGGCGGGTTCTTCAGCAGCAGTGTCTTCAGGCGAAGCCGTGCGGTCTGGATCCAGCGGTGCCCAATCGTCCGCAGCACCCGCCGGCTCTGCCCCGTCCTCCTGGGCCGACCGCGCCAGTGCCTCCAGCGCGTTTGGCTCCTCGCTGCCGCCGCCCAGCACGGTCTGCAGCCGCTTGCGGACCGCGGCTTCCGGGGCAAACGTCAGCGTCACGGTCATGCCGAGGCTGCGCACCAGCTCCTCCACCTCTTCGCAGGAGGGGTCGTGCGTGGCCACGGTCAACAGATGACCACCCAGCTCGGGGTCAATGGTCATTTCGACCGGCAGTAGGTTCAGCTCTCGCAGTGTCTCCTGCACGCCAGCAGGAAAGAGACGCAGAATAGCGTTGACGAAGTCGGCGTCGGGATGCTCGGGCGTCAGGGGGGCCGCCTCGTACTCCAGCACCTCAGCGGCCAGCGCGTAGCCTGGGGCCGCAGGCACATGGTCCTGGGCGATAAGCTCGCGCCACAGGACGGCATGAGGGTCTTCTAAGTGGCGTTGCACACGCTCCGCGATGGCAGGGGCTACATGGCCCTGCGTACAGAACGCTTCAGCCACAGGGTCGCCCAGCGAAACCTGCGGGGCTGGCGTGGTGGCCCCGTTGGGCCCAAATGAACCAGGGTTGAGTGCTGTCGGAGTTGCGAGAGATGCTGCCTCACCGGACGGGTCCGCATTGGTTGGCGCAAGGCCGGACTCCTCCGCTTCCGGCTCTTTTGCATTTGGCTCCTTAGCTTCCGGCTCTTTAGCGGCGATCGGCTCCGTGAGGTCAGCTTCGGGCTGGGATGTTTCCGCAGCATCGTCCGAAGCCGTGACCTCCGGGGCGGCATCGTCAGGGGCCCACTGGTCCGCTGCCGGGCCTTCGCCCCCTGCATCGGTGTCCTGCACATCGGTGTCCTGCACATCGGGGTCCCGTGCATCGGCCACGTCCGCATGGGGCGCCGCAGGCGTGTCCTCCACCGGTACGTCGTCGGAGGATTCCTCAGCAGCTACATCAGGTGGCGTGTCCGTCGAGGCACCGTCGCCTTCCTCCTGCACAAAATCGACAAGCCAGCCCATCCGGCGCTTCCGACCGGCGCGTCGACGCCCGGTGCCAGAGGCCTCAGGCGCCGAGCCCTCATCCTCAGGCGTGGGGTGCTGCTCGTTATGGGATTGATCGGACATAAACCGTCACGTAAACTAAAGGTGGAAGGGCGCCGGTAGGTGGGCTACCGGAGGCCCATCATGCTTTGCGTATCGGGCTGCACGAAGGCGATCTCGGTGGAGAGCACCGTCAGGAAACAGATGCCGATGGTAATGAAGACGGCCACGGCCGTCTGGATGCTCTCGACGGCGTTCTTGAGCTGCAGCGAGGTCTCCCGCTCGTAGTAGTCGGCCATCTGCCGGGCCGAGTCCTGCACGTTGCCCGTTTCGGCCCCGCTGCGGAAGCGCGAGAGCGTCATGCTGGTGAAGACGCCGCTGGCCTCCATCGACTTTACGAGGCCCGTCCCCTGCGCTACCATCATG
The DNA here is from genome assembly GCA_001564055.1 of Rhodothermaceae bacterium Tc-Br11_B2g6_7. GTDB lineage: Bacteria > Bacteroidota > Rhodothermia > Rhodothermales > Salinibacteraceae > Tc-Br11-B2g6-7. The sequence goes on along the minus strand of LKNB01000083.1, from coordinate 2,833 downwards.
GGCACCGTGGTCGTCTTGATCTGATGCTCCATGTAGCGATTACCGCAGGCTTCGGAGGCTACCTTGATAACGTTCAGGTTGTCGCCTGCCCCAGAGTACAGCACGGAAAACACGCGGCAGAAAATTTCGATGTTGAGCTTGTGCAGCAGCGACCCGATGATGGGAATGCGTATCAGGTTCTTGTGGATAAGGAACTGCCCTCTATCGGATCTGGCCCATAACCAGGCCCCGACGGAAACCGCCACCATGATGATGGCACACCAGAGCCAGTATTGATCGAGCCAGTCGGCAAAGGCGAGCGTGGCCACGGTCATGGGCGGCAGCTCTACGTCCAGTCCCTGAAACAGCCGGGCCGTTTCGGGGAAGATGTACCAGATGTACCAGATCAGACAGGCCATCAGCGCCACCACCGTGATGGCGGGCGTGATCATGGCGCTGCGGATGCTCTTCCGGAACTCGTCCTTGCGCTCCAGGAAGCGTGCCGTGGCTTCGTAGATTTCGGACATGTTACCCGACTGCGAGGCGATGCCCAGCATATAAGCAGTAAACTTGCCGAAGATGTGCTGGTGCTTCATGAAGGCCTGCTTGGCATCGGTGCCGCCTTTGAGGTCCGCGTTCAGATCGCGGATGGCCTGGCGGAGGCTCTTCGACGAGACGTCGTTTACGAGCAGGTTCAGCACCTCGTCGAACGGCAGCTTCTCCTTCAGCAGGTTGGCCGAGAGGCGGACGAACATGATGATGTCGTCGTTGGCCGGCTTCGTCTGGAAGTTGAACCATTTCTTCTTGACGCTCAGCACCTCAAGGCCCATCTTGGCGAGGGCTTTTTCCAGCTCCTCCGCCGAGAACGCCTTCTGCTCGCCGCGGACGACCTCGCCGTTCGGGTGCTTTACCTTGTACAGAAATACACACCGCTCCAGCAGCCCTTTCGTGCGAAACTGGTGCTTGTCGGCCAGCTTGTCGACCTTCTGCCGGGCCGTGCGCTTCGAGGACGCAAACACGGTTCCTTTCACCGGCTGGCCGGTCTGGCTCATGCCTTCAAATTTGAACTCTTTTGTGGCCATGGCGCGTTGCGGTGCGGTTGATGGTTAGCGTGGCGCGAGCGATGGTGCGGCGGAGTGGTTGGGGAAAGGCGAGTCGAGGATTTAGCGAATCGAAGAGCCAACGAGACGAGGAATCGAGGACACGTGCGTTGAGGAATGTCTCGACCCGTCACCGCACGATCATCGGTTCTTCGATTCATCGTTTCCTATACCGTTGTTTTCGAACGCCTCTGTTGCTCAGCTTCTGAGACGTCCCTTCCCGAAAACATCCGCCTCCTGCACCGAGACGTGGCCACCAACGCGGCGAGTCCCGGTGCACGAGGCGGGTGGCCTCGTGCGGTTGAGACCGTTATCAAGGCGTCACGGGATCGACACTATCACCGTCACAATCATCAGGCTGTAACTCGGAGCTTTCAGGATCATATGAAATAGCAGTCGTTATTTCCTGAGACGTCACCCCACAAACACGCACCAGAACAAGATTATCTTGGTCATCATTTATTCCTCGAATTAATACACCGTCACTCGAGTCACCTGATAAACTAAAAGTCCCATTGACATTTGAGTAATTCCCAGAATCATCGACATTGGTGTATCCCAATCCTTGAGAAATTAAATCATTATTGACAGTAATTTTTGAGAATCCACCAGCGCCACCGAATTGTTCTGGCTTTAGCGCGTAAGCCTGAATATCCGAAGCGATACGAAGTGCGTCATTTACCATGGCATCGGCGTTTGCGCGTTTCTGGTTTTCGCCGAAGGCGTTGATGCCCACCACGACCGCCAGACCGACGATCACGATGCCGAGTACGAGAAGAAGAAGTTGCTGCTGACCCATGTCGAGCCTCCTGTGTAATTGAGTGTGAGTTACGTGATCGGAGCCTGCCAGTCGGTAAGCGGCCGTCGGTGCTTCGTTATCGTGCAGCGGGGCGGCGGGTTAAGCGCCGATTGCTGCCGCATGCTACCTTATCGTCAGCCGTGTTGCGTTTTGTAACGGGGCAGCGGTAACGCTCCCGGGGCGTACCCCGCGGCCGGCCCCGGAGGGTGGCATCGAGGCCGCGCGGCACCCCATCCGGGGGCACCCGCACCAACGATCAGGCTGTCGAAGAACCGCCGTGGGGCGAGCCGGAGCTGCGCGGTCCACGGTACTGCCCGAGCACAGGTGCGAAGGCTATGCCACAGCGCCCTTTCGGCGCGTCCGGCCCTTTCTGGTGCGTCTTCACCACCGAGTGCCGCCTCCTATCGCCGGTTTGCGCCCGTTCTGCCCACTCTGGCGTTCCATTACGCCGGGGCAGGGCCTTTACCATTCGTAACCCTCCGGGCAGAAAGTACCGGACCGATCGTTCCGGTGGCGGGCGGGCGCGCCGGTACGGAGCGCCATGCCCCTCACCGTCATCCTGAGCCCCCCGGGCGAAGGATCCCCCAGGCCCACATCCGCCTCTTCGCCGTAACAGAGCGCCATACGGATACACGGGAGATCCTTCGCTCGCAAGCTCACTCAGGATGACGGGAGGGGGATAGATCTGGCGACATACCTCCCCCCAACGTCATCCTGAGCCCCCGGGCGAAGGATCCCCCAGGCTCACGGCCGCCACTTCGCTTTCACAGAGCCGCATGCCCACCCCCACCGTCATCCTGAGCCCCTTGGGCGAAGGATCCCCCAGGCCCACGTACGCCTCTTCGCCGTAACAGAGCGCCATACCGATACACGGGAGATCCTTCACTCGCAAGCTCCCTCAGGATGACGCGAGGGGGATAGATCTGGCGACATACCTCCCCTCACCGTCATCCTG
>LKNB01000082.1 GCA_001564055.1 Rhodothermaceae bacterium Tc-Br11_B2g6_7 | reverse complement strand
TGGGTATCCGCTGGATCGGCCGCATATGCTGGCGAGCGGCACCAAGTCGTTTTCCGGGCTATTGGCATGGGCTGCTGCTACGGATGGCCTCGTAGACCTGCACGCCCCTATCGCCGATGTCGTCCCGGCCTGGGCCGAGGATAACGCTAAAGCCGAAGTTACGCTTTATCAGCTGCTGACCCTCATGTCCGGACTGGACCCAGGAGGCGTGGGGCAGGCGCCGACTTATGCCGATGCGCTCGGCAACGATCTGGTCCATGCACCCGGCGAGGGCTTTCGGTACGGGCCGGCGGCCTTTCAGGCGTTTGGTGGAATTCTGACGGAGGTGCTCGATGGCGAGGACCCAACGGCTTACTTGGAGCGCCGCATCCTGGCACCCATCGGCGCTACGGTAGACGGCTGGAACCGTATCGATGGCGATGCCCAGCTGGCCGGTGGCGCCCGCATGACGGCACACGACTGGCTCCGCTTTGGCAGGCTCATCTTACAGGATGGCACCTGGGACGGGGCGCAGGTCGTACCCTCCGGCCTGCGCGATGCCTTGCTGCAGGCCCCTGATGCCGCTCCTGCCTATGGGCTCACGTTCTGGCTCAACACCCCTGTGCCTCCCGACCATTCGTTTCTGGACTTCAGTCCGGTTGGTTTTGACGGCCCCGAGGGCTTCATCTACACCGACGGCCCGGACGACCTGCTCATGGCGGCGGGACTGTTCAACCAGCGCCTGTACATCATCCCGTCGCGCGAGATGGTGGTGGTGCGGTTCGGGCGGGCCGATCCGTCGTGGAACGATGCCGAATTTCTGGCGCGTCTGCTGGAAGGCGAACCGCTGGAACGCCCGCAGGCCCAGACGGGCGAGCGTTTGGCCGATGGTCCTGCGGTACTTGCCCGGGTGCGGCTGGCCCAGCTCGCTGGCCATCTGGACCTTACCGCCGAGCAGCGATCGGCGCTGCGGCCCATCCTACGCGACCACATGGAGGCGATGGAACCCCTCCTCCGCCCCTTTCAGCGGAACGAGGACCTGCGCCGCCTCCAGCGCCTCCGCCTTCTACGTCAAATTCGTCGCCAGCAGGAGGCCACCGACGAGGCGATTGAGGCCCTCCTTACAGACGATCAGGTAACCCGCTACCGAGAGCTTCGCGCGGAGGAACGGGAAGCCTGGCGTGCACGGCAGTAGCTACCGCCGACGTAACCCAGGCGCACGTCCGAACGTGCCTACGCTCCCCCCGTACGCCTTCCTCGGCTGGCATCCGCTTATTTAGGCGAGGATCCTTTTGACGTCAACGACTGCTGTAAATTCGCACGTCAGTATGCTCGTGTTGGTCTGCTTCTCGTGCCTCAGCGCCTGGAGCATCGGGCTGGCGGCTGAGGCTTCTGCCACCGCGTACACGGCGCTCCCTGATACCACTACCCAGGCCGACGACCCGGTGGACGCAGCGCTGGAGGGCACGCCGTTTGCCCCGGGGCAACCGCACCGTATCGATTTCGGCGGAGGCTACGAGCCGGGGCCGGGCGGGCAGTTGAGCGTGCGCTACCGCTACCTGGGTCTGGCCGACAGCGAGCTGGCGCTGGAGGTCGGCTGGGCCGGGCAGCTGCTGGGTACGGCCTCGTTCACGCGGGTCCTGCAGCGCGACCGTGCCGGCCGTATCGGCGCTACCCTGACGCCACGCCTTTTCTCGACCTTTACGTCCCTTCGCACCTTCGAGGGCACGAACACCAGCGAGCGGCGCACTGGGGTAGGCCTGGCCGCGGCAGCGCGGCAGGAAGGGGCCTTTCGGTGGTCCTATCAACAGCAGGCCGACGCTACGTTCGCGCGGCTACACCTCAATCCGTTCGAGGGGCCGGGGCGATTTCAGGACCTGACGACCCTGTCGCTGGGGGTGGGCGCTGACCGGGTGGCCTTCCGCGGACTACTCACGCGCGACCTTGCGCTATCCGCCCGGCTGCGCGGCGGCTGGCTTCATGGGCCCGACGCGACGCCGTTTGCGACCGTGCGCGTGAACGCACGCTGGCACCGGCCGCTGAGCGCCATGACTGCCTATAGCGTCGAAGCGCTGGGCGCATGGGCTACAGCCAGCACGCCGACCTTTGAGCGGCCGTCCTTCGGAGGGAATGAGACGGTCCGTGGCTTCCGCGCCGATGCCTTCATTGGGCGCACGGTGGCAGGAGTGCAGCAAGAGGTGTGGGTGCCCGTCCCTGGCGCCACCTTGCTGGGGCGGCGCATGCGCAATGTCCTCACGCAGCACCTCCGGTTGGCCGTGTTCGGTGATGCTGGCGTGGTGGGCGGCGCATCAGCCGATACGGGCACGACCCTCCGCGCCGGCACCGGGCTGGGCGTACGTATCCGTATGGGGGGCTTCACGCTGCGGGCCGACTGGGCCCATCAGGTCACCGACCTGCGCGATGGCCGATGGGGCGGGGGCTTCTTCCTCACCTTCCGCCCCGACCGGGCCTTGGCGCCGTAACCTACCACGCGAACGCTTAGGCTGTCTCTTCTTCGCCAGCGACCGGTAGCGCGGCGACCTGCGCGGCAAAGTCGCGTGCCACCAGCACCGGGCACGTCCCTGTGGTGATGATGTCCTCCGCGACGCTCCCCTCCAGCAAGCGCTTCACGCCCGAGTGGCCACGCGTAGACATCACAACCAGGTTGATGTCCTTCTCGTCTACGTACGATAGCAGCGCTTCGGCCGGGTTTCCGTCCAGTACCTTGACGGACGCCTCCACCGGAAGGCCCTCTGTGAGCGCCCTGAGGTCCTTCCGGGCCCGCTTGTAGCCTTCGGCCGTGCCAAAAACGGACGGCTTGAAGCCATAGCCCGCGTTTTCGCCTTCTTTCTCCATGACGTAGGCCACGGTCAGCGTTGCATCTAACCGGCCTGCCAGACCCGCCGCATAGCGTACGGCCGCTTTGGAGGGGTCGGAGAAGTCCACCGGGACCATGATGTGCTTCGCGGTGGCGGGCTTCATGTCCTCCGCCTCCCGTACCGTCAATACCGGGCACGGCGCCTCCCGTATGACCTCCGAAGCCACACTGCCCAGAAAGGCGCGGCGCACCCCACGATGGCCACGCGTGCCCATGGCAATCAGATCCGCCTCCTGTGCCGCGGCATAGGCGCGAATCGCTGCAGCTGGTTTGTAGTCATACAAAATCTCTTGTGTGATGCGCAACGTGCTGTCCGATGGGCTGGCAGCTTCCGTGACATGCGCCCAGTGCTCCCGGAGGCCTTCGGCCAATGCTTCGAGCTTAGACTTGAGGGCTGCCTCCGCACGCTCTTTGGTCTCGTCCACCGTCACAAGGTGTGCCTCCAGATCGCCTCGGTTGGCCAGCTCCAAGGCAAACGCGGCAGCAGTTTCCGAGCGGCTGGAGAAGTCTGTGGCCATCACTACGCGGTTCAGTGTGATCATCGTCTATTCCTCAGTTCCGTTGTTGGTCTTGTGTGTGCGCTTCATGCGTCCGTACCCGGCGTCGAGATGCTACCGGTGCGGAAGATAATCCACAGCCTCGCAGGGCCGCGGCTTTATTTATGGCTATGTCGCTTAAAAGATGGATGCTTTCGCGCTCATTTTCCACCCGCCCCGCCCGGGCTTGCGGCTGCGTAAATCCCGTATCGCGGTGTAGGGGATTCTTCCGCACGCATCCGCAACGCATGCGGGTTTCACCAGAAGTCTTATAGAGAACGGGCGATAAGCCCATATAGGCCTCCACTATTTGCTCGTACGTTGATGGCGCTATTGCATACGCGGACGTCAACAGACTGCCATGGACATCACACGGTGGCATCAAGTGAACGCGCTGTTTGACGCCGTGGTTGACTACCCACCCGCGGAGCAGCAGGCCCGCCTGGCTGCCGCCGGTGCCGAGCCTGAAGTGCGGGCGCAGGTAGAAGCGCTGTTAACCGCCGATCGCGAAGCGCCCTCCTTCGTCGATGAGGGGATTGCCGACCTTCCGCTTGGATCGTGGACATGTGGATACAGCGGTCGTCCTCTTGGATGAGGTCACACAGCTCTACGAGGAAACCCTGGGAGTTGACCATGCCTGGACAGCCGGCGCCCGCGTGGCGCTGGGGTACGCGCTGGCTCAGCAGGGTGGGCTTACCGAGGCCGAATACCACCTGCATCAGGCGCTGGAGATGCTTGAAGCGGTCGACCCGGAATCCACCACAACGAATGTCCAGCAGCATCGCACTACGGCTTCACTGGGGCTTGGCCTGGTCCATCTAAGGCGGGGGCGGTACGCTGAGGCGGAGCCGCTGCTCATGGCCAGTTACGCCGCACTGCGCGATGGCGTGAACACGCTGCGGACTACACAGGCCCAGCAGTACCTGAACGAGCTACAAGAAGCAACCAGCGCGCCTGATGATCAGATTGCGTCAACGCGCACGCCATAGGCTGCGGCTTTGTCTCCTATGCTTCCGCATCGGCCGCCTCCGCATCGGCCGCCTCTGCTTCTGTGGCTGCTTCCTCCTGGGGCTGCTCCGGCCGCAGCAGCGGAAACAGGATCACGTCGCGGATGGAGTCCTGATTGGTGAGCAGCATCACCAGCCGGTCGATGCCCACGCCCAGGCCCGCCGTGGGTGGCATGGCGTACTCGAGCGCGCGGAGGTAATCTTCATCCACGGCCCGCATCGCTTCCTCGTCGCCCGCCTCCTTCAGCCGCACCTGCTCCTCAAACCGCTCGCGCTGATCCTGCGGGTCGTTCAGCTCGCTAAACGCATTGCACAGCTCGCGCCCGTTGATGATGACCTCAAACCGCTCCACGATGCCTTCGTCCCCATGCTTACGGTGGCGCTTGGCCAGTGGGCTGAGCTCTACCGGGTAGTCGACCACAAACGTTGGCTGGATCAGCGTTGGCTCTACCAGTTCGCCGAAGAGCTCGTCGTACAGCTTGCCCTTCCCAAGCGCCGGGTCCACCTCAAGGTCGTTAGCCTCAGCCACGCGCAGCAGGCTCTCCCGGTCGGCCCCGCGGAGGTCGATGCCCGTGGCGTTGCGCAGCCCCTCGAAGAAGCTCAGGCGTCGCCACGGGGTGGCCAGGGAAATGTCCTCGTCGCCTACCCTGATGTCCGTGGTGCCGTGCAATTCAGTGGCCGTGTGCGCGATCATTTCCTCCGTGAGTTCCATCATCCACCGGTAGTCCTTGTAGGCTACGTAGAGCTCCAGCATGGTGAACTCCGGGTTGTGAAAGCGGCTCAGGCCCTCATTCCGAAAGTCTTTGGCGATCTCATAGACGCCATCGAACCCGCCCACGATGAGCCGCTTCAGGTACAGCTCATCCGCGATGCGGAGGTAGAGCGGCATGTCGAGCGCATTGTGATGCGTGATAAACGGTCGGGCCGCGGCGCCGCCATAGATGGGCTGTAGCACGGGCGTCTCCACCTCCAGGTAGCCCCGCGCGTCCAGAAAGCGCTGTAGCGTACGGATGATCTGCGTGCGCTGCTTGAAGACCTCCCGCACCTCCGGATTTACCGTCAGGTCCACGTACCGCTGCCGGTAGCGGAATTCCTTGTCGGTGACCTCGTTGTAGACTTCACCTTCCTTTTCCTTCACGACGGGCAGTGGCCGCAGGGCTTTGCTGAGCACCTGCAGGCTATCGGCCTTCACCGTCACCTCGCCCATGTGGGTGCGGAAGACCTCGCCGGTGACCCCGACGAGGTCCCCGATGTCCAGCATTTTCTTGAACACCTTGTTGTAGAAATCGCGTCCCTCCGCGATGTCGTCGCGCCGGATGTAGACCTGGATGGTGCCGGTGCTATCCTGCAGATCAAAGAACGACGCCTTGCCCATCACGCGCCGGCCCATGATGCGGCCGGCAACGGACACGCGCAGGGGATCGGTGCCTTCGCCCGCCGGGTCGTGCGCGTCGTCGTCGTACGTGTCGAGGATCTCCGCCGCGTGGGCATCGACGGTCCATTCATAGGGGTACGGATTCACGCCAAAGGCTTCGAGGTCCTGGCGGGCTTCGCGGCGGATCTGCTCCTGTTCGGTGAGCGGGCGGGACATGCGACGGGAGGATGAGCTAATACAAGAGAATGGGCGAGCCTGCCGCACACGCCAGCAGCGGGTGCAAACAGAAACGGCGTAGCACAGCGGCTACGCCGGAACGGGCGCTCGTGTACAATGCCACGCGCCGCACGGGGGTTTCGGGAGGATGCACGGGGTGAGGATGCCAGGCCGGCCGCCCACATCCAGGTTACGGCAGGGGGCGGATGACCATAGGGATCGGCTCGATCGGACGGTCGATGAAGGGCCCGGGCGCCGGCTGATCGGTAGACCGCGGCGTGTCAGCGGCGGCGATGCGATCCAACACGTCAAACCCCTCCACGAGCTGGCCGAACACCGTGTATTGCTGGTCCAGTTGCGGCGTCCCCCCTTCGTCCTGATACACCGCCCGTGCGGAGTCAGCAAAGACGAAGGTGGAGTCGCTCAGGCGCGCCTGCACTTCGGCCTCCAGCGTATCAAGCGCATCTGCGTCGAAGGTCCGGCCCTGGACGATGTAAAACTGGCTGCCACTGGAGCGTCGCTCCGGATTCACGTTGTCGCCCTCGCGGGCAGCGGCCAGCGCACCCCGCCGATGAAACAGCGTGGGCGTGAACTCGGCCGGCAAGGTGTAGCCGGGGCCGCCCTGCCCTACGTTGTCGGGATCGTCGCGGCTCGTCGGGTCGCCGCCCTGAATCACAAACCCATCAATCACCCGATGAAAGGTGGTGCTGTCGTAAAAGGCTTCCTCCACCAATCGATTGAAGTTATCTCGATGTGCGGGGGTCTCATCCGACAGCGCGATTACGAGCGTCCCGTACGACGTCTCGATGGCGTAGCGGTTGGTCTCCGGGAGATTCTCGTCCGGCTCTTCGAGATACCCTTCAGCCCCGCCTTCTGGGGTTGGTGAAGCGGCAGGCTCGCAGCCCATCCATAGAAACGGGAGTAGCGCAAGCAGCCCAACTACGGAGCCGAAACGGAGCGGATCAGGGTACAGGGGCATCGAGGAGGTCGTCGAAGTAGCGAGTGATAGCCAGGCGCAGCAGGCGCTGCTGGTCGTCCGGGGAGAGGTCGGGCGGAAGGTCGGTGGTGCGTTCCCAGATCCAACTACCATCGGCTTCCATGCCCGCGTGCTCGTAGAGGCCCACGGTTTCAAAGACGCAGTAGGTGCCTTCCATCACTAGCGCCTCCTTAACGTCCTTTTCCAACTCGGGCTCAAAGCCGCGCCCGCGTTCCTGGACGCCAACCAGAAAGAGCATGGACTCGATGGTGGGCTCACGGCCAAACCGTTCTTCTATCAATGCTTCCACCTGTGCCCAGCGGGCCTCCAGCGTATCGTCAGCGACGGCCAACAGCGTGCGGATGGGATGGGGATCGTCAGCCATGGGCGTGAGGGCTGCTCAGTCGAAGCAGGAGTCGGCTTCGGCGGCAAACATCTCCGCATGGGCATGCAGCAGGTCCGTGACCGTTTCGCTGAGCCGGCGGATGGCACAGCCGTCCGGTTGCCCACCGACGACCGACCGGAGCCAGTTGGCGCTCCGGAGGCTAATTTGCTGGGCGTTGTGTACGGCCTCTTTCCAGGAGTTGCCGGCTTTGACCTCACCAGACTGCTCCGCCCCCATCTCCAGCATGCGCGCGCCCTGCGGGGTCAGAATATCGTTGAGGGCTTCCATGGTATCGTCCAGCGTAGCAATCATCTCGCGGAGCCGCTCTTGCTGGGCCAGTGACAGTGCGGCCTTGGCCGCGTGGGCCTCAGCTGTGCGCACCGTGCGCAGCGTTTGCACCGCCGCGACCGCTACCGACTGAAACCCCAGCGTGGGGGTGGACTCGTGGTCTTGCATGCGTCGCACAACGTCCGCTGGCTGAATGAGCGACATAGCGGAGGGCTCGGCAACCGAGGGGCCATTAGAGGCAGGAGAGGGTGGGACACCGCCCGAGGCGATAGGAGCCTCGAGCTTCTTACGATAATCGGGAACGCGTCGCATAGACCGTTTTGTCCGGCTGGTTGTGCGAGACAACAACCGTTTGGCTGCATCCATTAAGAGATCCTGACTGCTCGAATTTAGCGGACTGCGGCCCAACCGTACCCTCTATGGAAGGTTCCAAACGGCCCGCCTGGTGTAACATTCGTGCAAACTGGTCAGATGGTGGGGCATCTGTGGCTTCAGTTTTATGAAGTTGGTATAGAATCGGCGATTACACCGTGAAACGCAAGGCGTAAATGTAACGGCTCTCTTTCGCAGCGGCGGTGCGCGCCTCAGGGCAGCGGGTCCGCAGGGCCGATCGCACGCTGCAAGACGTTGAGGAGGGCCTGCGCTTCGGCGTGGCTCAGGCTACCGCTGCGCACCGCCACGCGCACGGTTTCCGTGGCGAGGACGACGTAGGCCGGGAGCAAGCCGGGAAGGTCGGCCTGCAGCGCCTCCAGGTGGCGCGCTACCGTCTCGGCATCGCCCCGCCGAATGGGCCCCGTGAGGGCATCTTCGGGCGTGTGGTCCCGCAGGTTGGCCCAGGTATGGGCCACGAGCGGCCGGAGCAGGGCCTGTGCCTCGGACCGATCCAGGCCAGCGGCTGCACCGACATCAGCGGCCAGGGCCTGAAGCGTCACGAAAAAGTTGGACGCCATGGAGGCCGCCAGGTGCAGTTGCGTGCGTGCTTTGGGGTTGATCGTCAGCGGGATGCCCCCCAGCTTGGTGGCCAGGGCCTGCCCCACCGCAACCGCCTCGGGGTCTCCCTCCAGCGTGATGCGGATGCCCTCGAAGGCTGAGGGCGGCGTGGCGGCCGTAAAGGTCTGCACCGGATGAAAGGACAGCGTGCCGGCCCCCTGCTCGGCCACGGGCGCGAGCACACCACTGGTGAGGGCGCCTGCGGTGTGGAGCACCGTGCAGGCCGGCCACGGGTGCGGCAGCTGACTGAGCGTCTCAGCGACCGGGTAGACGGCCTGATCGGGCACGCAACACAGGACAAGGCGCACGTCCGCGGGTAGATCGGCGAGCGCGGTCGAGGCCACGGGGGCCTCCACGGCAGCGGCCAGTGCCTCGGCCGGGGCCTGCCGGCGGCTTAAGACGGCCGCCACCCGGTGCCCGCGGGACTGCAGACGGCGCGTGAGCGCGGTGGCCATGGCGCCGGCGCCAATGCAGGCAATGGGCGAGGGAAGGACGGCCATGAGCAGAACGGAAGGACACGGGACAGGCAGCCCTCCTAAAGTAGCAGCTTCGCACGAGCGGTGCAAGCCGGCACCGGAATACAACAGTTCCCTTGGCCATCTGAGCTACTGCCGTCCCAGCACGGCACCGATGGCGCCCGGATAACCATCGGCGGGCGGGCGGTGGCCGACGATGTGCTGCCAGTTGCCGCGCCGGTGGAGCGAGGCGATCAGCGCCACCATCAGGGCTCCTTTGCCTTCCAGCTCCATGCGATCGCCGTTGATGAGGGTAAACAGCGGCGACACCGCGCCTGCTTTCAGATGGTCGATTAGGTCGTCCATCGCCCCCTCCGCGGCGGCTTGGATATCGACGGAGGCGACCACAAGCGTGCGGCGGTTATACATCACCTCCCCGATGGCCGACCCCAGTTCACGGCACAAAGCCGGGTCTTCATCGCCCATTACCACGGGCACAATAGAGAACGGCTCCGGCATGAGGTGCTGCAAGAAGGGCAGCTGAACGTCCACCCCCTCGGTGTGAAAGTGCCCACTGTCGTCGATGAAGATGTCATCGTCCTCATCACACAGCTCATGCCGCACCCGGTCGTCGATGGGCACCTCGCCCAGCGGCGTATGGTAGGTGTCGACACTACAAATGGTGAGGCGCCGAAAGCTACCTTCGTGGCTGGGGGCCACCAGAATCACGGTATCGTACGTCCGACCCTCCACGTGGCGGTACACCGCCGCCGCAATGTCACGGTTGTAGCTCAGGTTCGTGTCGGGCACAATCAGCGCCTGGACGGTGCCTTCGGCTTCAGCGGGCGGGGCATCGCGCAGGGCATCCGCCACGGCTTCGCGAAGGGCGCGCGGCTGCGTAGGATAGACAGAGCGTTCGGGGATAGCCATACAAGCAGTACATCGGGTGAGACGAGCGAAACGCCTGCAGCGGCGTTAGGGCGAGCAATACCGTCCATGCCCCGCGCCGTTTCGCGTAGGGAGAAAATTGCGCGCGAAAAGCAGGGCTGCGTTCCGTGCAGCGAAGGCGCCGCGCCTATTCCTCGAACCAGAGTTCATCCACCTGCACGTCTACCGCGTCAGCCCCGTCCAGCTCTACCACAAAGTCGCCCACGTCCGACTGCTCCTCGCGCAGCAGTTCGCCCTGAATCTGGTGCAGGCGGTCGCCGCCCTCGCTGGCCTCAATGCGAAACGTGACCTCGTATTCTGGGACGGTGCCGCTGCCGGTGTTGCGCACGCGGTATTCCACACGCACCGACGTGTCGTCATTACTATCGGTGCGGTTGATGAAGTTGGTTACCTCGGCCGTCAGGTTGCGCGCGTTGCTTTCCTCGTCCTCTTCTTCCAGGAACAGCGTCACCGGTGAGGTGCGGTTCTCGCGTACCCGCACCGACACCGAGCGCGTACCGTAGCCCGACTTCCGGGCCCGCAGGTTGTAGTCCCCGGCCTCGATCTCTGCAAAGCTAAATCGGCCTTCGCTGTCTGTTACCACGACATCGCTGGCCGGGCTCGTCGTCACCTCCACGTTCCGGAGTCCCTCTTCGGTCTCGTCATCAAGCACGACGCCTTCAATACCTCCGGTGACCTCCGGACCCAGGGTGGCGTCCTTGCATCCGGTGAGCAGGAGGGCGATGGACAGGGGCAGCAGCGCTACAAGTAAAAAACGGTACATTGCGCGGGAGGAATGTGGTACACAGTACGGGTTGCGGGGGTACGCGCTTGGGTATCGACTGCTTTCGCGGGAGATAAAGTGGGGTTGGGGGTTTGGGGGTGTGGGCGTTTGTTGTGCCGTCCTGAATTAGGTTTACAGGGGATGAGACCGTGAACCTAACTGGAGACATTAATGACTGAGCATACGTACAAGGATGCGTGCCCAATTTTTTGTACCAGTAGTCGGGCTAAGTAACACTAAGTCGCAGCAGTCATAGACGGTTCGGGATTGTTTTGGTGAAGGAGTTCGGTAAGGCGGTCCAGGGGCGAGACGTTCCCG
>LKNB01000081.1 GCA_001564055.1 Rhodothermaceae bacterium Tc-Br11_B2g6_7 | reverse complement strand
CTTAAGCGCAGTCGCGAGCAGCGGGTGCGGAAGCATAGGTCGTAGGGTCTGTTTGCTGGATACAAACAAGACCTACGGCCTATCGCTTTTTCATGCAAGTCTGCCGAAAAGCTGCACGGAGTGTTGAACGACGTACGCCACGGAAATCGGCGCCCCCACCGGGGGAGCTGTCGCGAAGCGACTGAGGGGGGACAGTTTGGGCTTCCGCCACCGTTGCGAAGCGAGGGCCGGAGGTCATGCCTGTGGTGCTGAGGGGTGTTAAGCTATCGTGCTATCCCCAGCCGGCGGTTTGACATTCTCCGACACAGCATCTCGTTTACTTCGTGTATCGCTACGCTCGGCGCTCGATTAGCTCCGCTTCGCTACGTCAGTCGGCCACGGGCCTCGTGTGGGGTCGAGGATGACTTCGGGGTAAGTATTGGTAGCACCACAGCCGAACACGCCTCGTTACGTGGCGTTCACACGACCCTTTCCTCTTTGGCTCACGGTTGTAGCACCATGCAAGTAATCGAAGATATCGACATTCTGGATGAGGATCTGGACGCCCCGAAGATGCCTTCGGCGGAGGCTGACGGCAAACGGAAGGTGTATCTGGAGACCTACGGCTGCCAGATGAACGTCTCGGACTCCGAGATCGTGGCTTCCGTGCTTCGAAAGAGCGGGTTCGGCCTGACGCATAATCAGGGCGAGGCCGACGTGGTGCTCATCAACACGTGTGCCATCCGCGAGAACGCCGAGCAGAAGGTGCGTCGCCGGCTCGACCACCTGCGTGCCGACAAGACGAAGCGCAACCGCGACCTCACGCTGGGGGTGCTGGGCTGTATGGCGGAGCGGCTGCGGGAGAAGCTGCTGCAGCAGGAGCAGCTCGTGGACCTCGTTGTGGGCCCCGACGCCTACCGCGACCTCCCGCGCCTGCTCGGGCAGGCCGAAGAAACGGGCCAGGCCGCGGTGAACGTGCAGCTCTCGAAAGAAGAAACCTACGCCGACATCGCGCCGGTGCGCTACGACACGAACGGCGTCTCCGCGTTTGTCTCCATCATGCGCGGGTGCGATAACATGTGCGCCTTTTGCGTGGTGCCCTTCACCCGGGGCCGCGAGCGCAGCCGGCCGGTTACCAGCATCCTCTCCGAGGTGAGCCAGCTTGTGGCGGAAGGCTACAAAGAGGTGACGGTGCTGGGCCAGAACGTGAACTCCTATCGCTACGAGGACGGCGGCCGGGCGGTGGGCTTCCCCGAGCTCCTCTACCGCATCAGCCAGGTCTCGCCCGAGCTGCGCATCCGCTACTCCACGAGCCATCCGAAAGACTGCTCGGACGAGCTCCTGCGCGTGCACCGCGAGCAGCACAACATCTGCAACTACATCCACCTGCCGGTGCAGCATGGCAACACCGAGGTGCTCGACCGCATGCGCCGCACCTACACGCGCGAGCAGTACCGGCAGCTCATCGCCCGGGCGCGCACCATCTGCCCCGGCATCAGCTTCTCCACCGACATCATTGCCGGCTTCTGCGGCGAGACGGAGGCGCAACACGAGGACACGCTCTCGCTCATGCGCGAGGTGCGGTACGATCACGCCTACATGTTCATGTACAGCGAGCGGCCCAACACGTACGCGGCGCGCAAATACGAAGACGACGTCCCGGAAGCGGTGAAGAAACGCCGCCTCTCGGAAATCATCAACCTACAGCGGACCATCTCTGAGGAGAAGAACCGCGCGGAGATTGGCACCGAGCACGTCGTGCTGGTGGAAGGCCCCTCCAAGCGCTCCGACGAACAGCTCTGCGGCCGCACGGATACCAACAAGATGGTGGTCTTCGACCGCAAGGACTACGGGCAGGGCGACTATGTCCGCGTCCGCATCACCGATTGCACCTCCGCCACGCTGATGGGCGAGCCCCTGGAGCTGACCACCCTCGCGGCAGAAGCCAACCGGCGCGCGGTAGCGTAACGCGGCGCGTATGGCGCGCCATAGGCCGCTGCTGGATCAGGAGGCGTGCCGTCAGTCCAGCCAGTCGTCCGGCAGGTTGTAGTCCGACGAAGGCCGGTAGTCGTCCAGCAGATGCTGCGCGAAGTACGTCCAGGTCATCCGCTCGAAGTACGGGCTGTACCGGCCAAACCCGTGGCGCATGCCGGGCATCAGCATGAAGTCGAACCGCTTGCCGGCCTCAATCAGCGCGTGGGCCATGCGGATGGTGCCCGCCGGGTGCACATTGCTGTCTACATCACCCGTGACGAGCAGTAGCTGTCCCTCAAGGTTTTCAGCCAGCTCCATGTTCGTCGGGATCTCCGACTCGAAGTAGGTCTCCTCGACTTCCTCTTCCGCGCCATCCTCGTTTTCTTGGGTTACCGTGCGCGTCTTCTCCGTCACACCGTGGTGCACTTCCCCCCAGAAGATATTGTAGATGTTATTGTCGTGGTTGCCCGCTGAGGAGATGGCCACGTCGTAGAAGTCGGGGTAGGTCAGGAGGGCCGCAGTAGACATGAAGGCGCCGCCCGAGTGGCCGTAGATGCCCACCCGGTCGAGGTCGATGAAGGCGTGCCGGTCGGCCAGTTGCTCGATGGCCGCCTTGTTGTCGGCCAGCGGATAGTCGCGGAGGTTGTCGTGCCCGAACGTGTGGTAGTGCTTGTGGCGAATGGGATTGCCGCCACGGTTGCCCACGGCCATCACCACGAAGCCAAGCTGCGCGAGCGTCTGCCGCTGGTTGAGGCTAAAGCCCACCGGAAACGGCTCCGTCTGCGGTCCGGGGTAGACGTACGAGATGATGGGGTAGGACTTTTCGGGGTCAAAGTCGAAGGGTTTCCACAGGACGCCATAGAGGTCGGTGCGGCCATCGGCGGCTTTGACGGAGAAGAGCTCCGGCGCCTGCCACCCGATGTCGCGTAGCGGGGAGAGGTCGGCCTGCTCCAGGTCCAGCACGTGGCGCCCCCGGTTATCGCGCAGCGTGATGGTGGGCTCCTTGTCAGCTCGGGAGGCGGTGCTCACAAAGAAGTCCTTCGTGTCGCTCATCTGGATGCTGTGGTGGGCGTCATCGGGCGTGAGGCGCCGGTCGCCGGAGCCGTCAAAGTTGACGCTGTAGAGTTGGGCATAGTACGGGTGCATCCCGTCCGCCTTGCCGTAGGCCTCGTAGTAGACCGTCTGCCCGGTCGTGTCCACCTTGGCGATGCTGCCCACGTTGTAGGCGCCCTCCGTGATGCGATTTTGGAGGGTGCCGTCACTGTCGTAGCGGTAGAGGTGGCCCCAGCCGTCGCGCTCCGACCACCACAGGTACTCCTCGCCATCGTCAATCACCACGAGGTCCAGAAAGCGCGTGTTGAAGTAGGGCTGGCTGGTCTCCGACCAAAGCACCTCTACTTCGCCGGTGGACGTGTTGGCGCGGCACACGTCGATGTGCTCCCACGTGCGATCGCGCCGGAGGAAGTAGATATGGTCGGACGTGTCAGTGGTAAAGAGGCCGCCGTTGTTAAAATACGCGCCCCCGATGGCCTGGTCGGGCCATTTCTCGGTGTCGATCGTTACCCGGGCGCGCGTCTCTACATCAAAAACCAGCAGCTCATCGCGGAAGATGTCCTCCTCGCCCGGCATGGCATACTTGTATTCGTTGAGTTCCGGGCGCGGGTCAGCCAGGGCGTCAATCACCCAGAGCGACCCGACGTCTCGCCAGTCCTGCCGCTTCACGTAGAGCCGCTCGGAGTCCTCGAACCAGCGGGCCCGCGTGGGCAGGCGCTCGGTGGAGGTGGTGTCGCTGTGGTCCTGCTGAAAGCTGTACCATAGCTCGCCATCGTCCGTGAGCTGATACTCGGTGCTGTCGGGGTCGTCGGCTTCCATGAGGTACAGGTTGTGCTCCCGGCTGAAGGCAACCCACGTGCTATCGGGCGAGTAGCGGGCCCAGTCCTCGTCGTCCTCGGCCTTCAGGCTATCGCCCTTCACGAGGTTGTCTGTATCCACGTCATACGTGAACTCAAGGCTATCCACGTGAAAGGTAAAGACCTCCTGATCGGTGTCGTAGTCGAATTCCTTCAGCGGCAGGTCCTTACGGTCGAAGGCGCGGTCGAACGCCTCCGCCAGCTGGGCGGCCATGCGCTCATGGTCGAACAGCAGGCGTTGCTCGCGCCGATCGGCATCGACGAAGTGCCAGTAGCGGCCCTGCGGCGTGTCGTAGTCGTACCAGAGGCGGTTTTCGTCCTCAATCCAGCGGGGGCGAATCGTCAGGTCGCCCGTCTTGTCACGCATCCGGTCGGTAGTGAAGCGCTCGGCCTGTTCGAAGTTGGCCTGGGCGTGAGCGGTAGGTCCATCGGTCGGAAGGAGCGTGAGGAGCAGTAGGGCAAGCGTGGTAGCAATAAGGCAGCGCATCGGCAGGGGGTTGGCGGTGGGGCACGTGAAAGAGAAGCGCTATAAGGTAGGCCGGCGGCGGGGGAGGGGCAAGTGGGTGTTTGGATTTGGGGGTTGTAGACATCCATGCGGCGGCGGTGGCGATGCTGCCGCGGAATCCGTATCTACCAGAGAACCGCTTTTTGTAGCTGCCCCGCCTCGCATGAGCGCCTCCCCGGATACGCCCGCATCTAAACCCTCCACACCAAAGGACGCGTCGTCTGAGCGCCGCCCCCACGGAAGCTGGCGATGGTTTGTGGTCGGCCTCGTCATCCTGGGCCTGGCGGGGCTCGTGGGTGTGGCCGGGCGCTTTCCCGAAATCAATGGCCACTACGGCGTCTGGTCCATCCTGCCGCCCTTCGTGGCCATCGTGCTGGCGTTTTGGACGCGCGAGGTGGTGAGTGCGCTCTTTGTGGGCATCGCGGTGGGCGGTGTGGTGGCCGGCGAGCTTAACATCGTCCAGGAATTTCTCATCCCGGCTATTGGCACACAGGACTTCGCGCTGATCCTACTGGTGTATCTGTGGGCGCTGGGCGGATTGATCGGGCTGTGGACGCGCACGGGCGGGGCGCTGCGGTTTGCCGAGTGGGCGAGCGGTCTGGTCGTCCGCGGCCCGCGCACTGCCAAGCTCTTTGCCTGGGTGATGGGCCTCGTCTTTCACCAGGGCGGCACCATCAGCACGGTGCTCACGGGCGCCACGGTCCGGCCCATCAGCGACGAACACGGCGTTTCGCACGAGGAGCTCTCCTACATGGTCGACTCCACCGCCTCGCCTGCGGCAACCCTCATCCCGTTCAACGTGTGGCCTATCTTCGTCGGGGGCCTCGTGGCAGGCACGATCCCGATGTTCGAGACCTCGCAGGACGGCATTGCCTTCTTCTTCTCGGCCCTGCCGTACAACTTTTACGCGATTCTGGCCATTTTTATCACACTGCTCTTTGCGCTGGAGAAGCTGCCGTGGGTGCCCGGCAAGCAGATGCGAGCGGCGATGAAACGCTCGCGCGAGACGGGCGAACTGGACCGCGAGGGGGCTAACCCGCTGGCGTCCGACGACCTCACGGAGATGAAGGTGCCCGACGATTACCGGCCGGGACTGTTCGATTTCTTCGGGCCGATTGGCACGCTGCTGGGCGTCGCCATCATCCCGTACCTGTTCACGTACTTCTACCTCGGAATGCGTGACGACCCGACACTGCTCATCGCGGAGGCCTTCGTGCTGGCCGTGCTGCTGGGCATCGGCATTGCCATGGCGAAGGGCATGAAGTTGCAGGATGCCATCGATGGCTTTGTGGATGGCTGCCGGGGCGTGACCATCGGCGCGATCATCCTGGCGCTGGCGGTCACCTTGAAGGAGGTAGCCGACGCGGTGGGTACCGCCGAGTATGTAGTGATGCTCACGGCCGACATCCTCTCGCCCATCTTTTTGCCCAGCCTGCTGATGGCCCTGTGCCTCATCATCGCGTTCTCCACGGGGACCTCCTGGGGCACCTACGCCGTGGTCTTCCCGGTGGCGATGCCGCTGGCCTGGGCGGTGCAGCCGGATCCCTTCTTCATCGCCCTCTGCTTTGCGGCAGTGGTGGGCGGCAGCGTGTTTGGGGATCAGTGCTCGCCCATCTCCGACACCACGATTCTTTCGTCGCTCGCCACCGGCTGCGACCTTATGGACCACGTCTACACGCAGATCCCCCTCGCACTGCTGGCCGGTGGAGGCGCAGCGCTGCTGTACATCCTCTTGGCGGCGTTCATGGTGTGAGGCCACGGCTTGCTACCGGATCATGGCGCTCGGAAATACGACCGGGCTTTCGTGTCCATCGGCTCCGACCGCTGCAACACCAAACAGATAGTTGTCGATGACAATGTTCTCCAGCGTGTGCTCGGTGACATCGCCGACGAAGCGGCTGCGCGTCCACCGCGATTCGTCCGTGGGGCGCCAGTAAATGCGATACCCTGCCAGGCTTTCATCCTCCACGGTATCCCAGCGGAGGGTGGTAGACGGCTGCACGGCGCCCCCGATGGCTACGTTCGTGGGGCTCGGTGGTGCTGAGGCGAGGGAAGCCAGTGCAGCCACGTTTACGCGGGTGAGCTGGGCGGCGTAGTCAAAGTCGATGCCGTCGATGGTGTCACCGTACGTGATGCCATCTTCTTCCCGAAGGTCCTGATGCTGCCGGTTATAGTTTTCGTGTGTTTCCATGATGCGGACGGCCGGGAAGCCGGCGTCGTTGAACGGCCGGTGGTCGCCGCCCCGCCCGAAACGGTCGAGCCGGTAAATGAGCAGCGGATCAAGGTTCGTCACGTACTGATCGGCGATGGTCGCCACATAGCGGGCCAGTTGCCGCGAGGCCCCATCGTTCTCCCCACCAAAGAAACGCTCCGACCAGCTATCGCCGTGGCTCTCGGCACGCTGCGAAAAGATGCGGAACGTGGTGTTCTCGATGACGCCGGAGATGCCTTCAATATTGCCGATCATGTCGTTGTTGAGGACGCCGGCCAAATCCCATTCCTCATCGCGCGCCACCTGTGCCGCATGCGCCGCACCAATTAGGCCCTGCTCTTCGCCGGTGAAGCCGACGTACACGATGCTACTGCCGAATTCGTGCTGTGAAAGCACCCGCGCGGCCTCGATAGCGCCGGCCACGCCAGAGGCGTCGTCGTTAGCGCCCGGTGCATCGCTCTCCGCGTCCATAATGTCCGTTACCCGAGAATCCAGGTGCCCACCGATCAGGAAGTAGCGGTTCGGGTGTGTGTTGCCCCGCTGGATGGCGACGACGTTGTACACGTACGTGTCGTCTGGAATGCGCGCGTTCTCGCCACCCTCCACGAGCGTTCGCTGAAAGCTTACCTCCAGGCAGCCGCCGCAGTCGGCTGAAATCTCCTCAAACGTATCACGGACCCAGCGCCGTGCCGCGCCGATCCCGCGGGTGTCGGAGGTGGTATCCGAGAGGGTGTGACGCGTGCCAAAATCTACCATCGCCTGCACATAGCTGCGCAGGTGCTCCGGGGAAACCTCCGGCATCATGGCCTCGATCTGAGGATCAACGGCCGGTGGTGGAGCGCCGGTGGCCTGAGCCTGAGCGAGTGCTGGTGGCTGCGCAAGGAGCACAGTAAAAAGGAAAGCGGCAGAAAAGACAGACGCGAGTAGGTGAGGCATGGGCGTGTGGGATAGCCAGTCAGAGCGAGAGAACCATTGCCCCACAAACGTACAGCAATTCTGGCTCGGTTACCATCCTTTAGTTTTCGATCAGGGCTGGCGCGCCCAGGGCACAAAGCATAAGGGGCACATGGCGCTTCAGCGCATGCGTCAGCGTTTTCAAGTCCTGTTCCAGCTTATTGATGATGTCATTCTGCACGTCAGCGTCTAATCCGCTGTAGTCCCCGTCACGATGGGCTTCGAGCGACTTTTGGTGGTGACGCGCTCCCTTTGCTTCCGCTGCGTTCGGTGTGGAAATGTCCATGGGTATGTGGCTAAGAAAAAGGCATGTGGATACGAAGGCCCAGACAGGCACCTGTACTACACTAATGAGCGAATTGACGCCCCCCGCACGGGAGGAGGCTACCGCCCTGCAGAGCGTGGATTGTGCACGCGCCCTACCGTCTGTGCGTGCGCACGCCGGGCATAACTCGCTGCTTCATTTCTGCGCCACCCGTGTCGGGGGGCTGATAACCCCTGAAGCATCACCAGCAGCACTACAGGCGAGTTGGAAGGCTCCCTTCACGAATCCCGTGTATCGCAACCGCCAACTGTTTGGAAAAGCGATCCTGATCGGGCAGAAGTCTCTCTACCCTTCCCTTCGATCATCTCTTAAACAGCTCAGGGGCTGTGGAGCTTCAGGCAAGGTGCCGCGCCGCGCGTGTCTGCTTCAAACGACGAGGCTTATGAAAACACTACGGACATAGCCCGCTTTACTACATGACATGTACCCGGTACCGCCGCGTTAGATTGCCCGTTTGCGCGAGCGTAGCCAAACGTTACGTGATCCGAGACCCTATTATGCGGCACCCCCTTCCCCTGGGCCAGCAGGGCGTTGGATGCCGAGCGTCGGACCTACTCATCACGGTGCTAATCATCACGGTGCTAAGTCGAGATAGCAGACCGGAAGGGGCACGCTTCCCTTCGCCGCGTGCTGGAGCACCTGAAGGTCATGCTGCAGCTTGGTGATAAGATGTTGCTGGAGCTCAGCGTTCAACCCGCTGTAGGCCCCATCACGAAGGGCCGCAAGGGCATGCTGGTAGTGGGCCTCCGGCTCCGGGGAGCTGTCAGTTGTTACGGGAGCGGCGGTCGACGCGGAAGACTCATTCATGACATCCGATAAACAGGAGCGAAAACACGACGCGAATCTTAGAGCCGGTGGAGTACCGGTGGGGTGTCGGGAGGCTTAGATCGCTCTTCACATGGTGGGCGCAACGCCGTGCCTTCTCGTTACATGTCCTGTGGCGTGCGGAGGCATGAATGCAGCAAGAGAAATTGTTCACCACAGAAAAAACCCTGGCCGGTCCGAAAGACCAGCCAGGGCGCCTGCATTTCTACTTTGTGCTGCTGGTGTTACACCCGCGCGAGCTGCGCCCTGCGGTTCTTGATCTTGTAGTTGCCACTCTGGGCCAGCAGCTTGTCTACGAGGTCCGCGGGTACGTCGACGAGCGTTTGGCGGTTCTTAATGGTGATCTTGCCAATCACGCCGCCGGGGATCCCGCCGAAGTGGGAAAGGGTGCTGACGACATGGCCCGGCCGTGCGCCGCTGGCTTTGCCGGCGTCGAGGGTTAGCCGCACCATCCCACTTTCGTGCGAATTGGGGCCTGCTTCACGCCTTGCGGTACCGTTCGACGGCTTCGACGAACCTCTGTCAGGCGCGTGTGCCCGGGGGGCATCGCTGCCGCTGGCCGTGCGCGCTGCCTGTAGTGCCGCCGCTGCGATATCGATCGGGTCGTGTCCATCGGCGACGAGGGCAGCGGCGACCGCACGCTCCCGGTCCAGCTCGGCGTCCGACAGCCGCTTCGTGAGCCGGTCCGCGAGGCGCTCATCGCGCAGCGCCTGCAGGTCAGCCTCCGAGGGCAGGGAGCTGCGCGTCATCGACCGCTTGGTGTAGCGCTCAATCTTCTTCAGCTTGCCTCGCTCCCGGTTGGTGATCAGGGTCAGCGCCACGCCGGTGTTGCCAGCCCGGCCGGTGCGGCCCACGCGGTGGACGTACACCTCGGGGTCGCGCGGAAGCTCGTAGTTCACCACGTGCGAGATGTGGTCGATGTCGAGACCGCGAGACGCGACGTCGGTGCCCACGAGGATCGCAATCTTCCGGTTGCGGAAGCGGTCCAGCATGCGGTTGCGGGCGTGCTGGTCCATGGCGCCGTTTAGCGCGCCAGCGGCGTGCCCGTGCTGCTGCAGTTCGGCCGCCAGCTCAAACGAGTCTTTCCGGGTGCGCGCAAACACGATGACGCTCTCCGTCGGCTCGGCCTGAAGAAGGCGAAGCAGGGCAGAGGTCCGGTCATGGTGACGCACGACGTAGTACCGCTGGTCGATGGTTTCGGCGGTGCGCTGGCCGGGCTCCAGGCGGCACGTTTCCGGATTGCGCATGTGCCGGTCGGCCAGGCGCTTAATGCTTTGCGGAAGCGTCGCCGAGAAAAAGGCGGTCTGCCGGTTAGCGGGCGTCGCTGAGAGAATCGACTCGATGTCGTCGATGAAGCCCATGCTCAGCATCTCGTCGGCTTCGTCGAGCACCACGGTCTCCACCTGGCTGAGGTCCAGCTTCCGCTTGCGAATGAGATCGAGGAGCCGGCCGGGCGTGCCCACCACCACATCGATGCCCTTCTGCAGGCGCCGAATCTGCCGGCTGATGGAATCGCCTCCATAAATCGGAAGCACGCGGGCACCGGCATCGGCTCCGTAGACGTACACGGCTTCAGCTACCTGCTTGGCCAGCTCCCGGGTGGGGGTGAGGACAAGCGCCTGCACGTGGCCCTGGCCGGGGGTAAGTTTGTTGAGGAGGGGCAGCGCAAACGCCGCCGTTTTCCCGGTGCCCGTCTGGGCCTGGCCAACGACGTCGCGGCCGGCCAGCATGGCCGGGATGAGGGCCTCCTGGATGGGGGTGGGGGTTTTGTAGCCACGATCGGCTACGGTTTGCACAAGGGTAGGGGCCAGATTGAACTGGTCGAACGAAGTAGACATAACATCTCCAAGAAAAAATAGCAAGAGCGCCCTTTTCAGGGCATGAACGGGTCGGTCATCAACAGCCGCTCTGCTACCTTCTCAAGCGTCTACCTGTCAACACAAACCACGAGCCTCTGCAAGACGATGCGGG
Organism: Rhodothermaceae bacterium Tc-Br11_B2g6_7; assembly: GCA_001564055.1. Classification (GTDB taxonomy): domain Bacteria; phylum Bacteroidota; class Rhodothermia; order Rhodothermales; family Salinibacteraceae; genus Tc-Br11-B2g6-7. The sequence continues at coordinate 1,065 of LKNB01000081.1, read as the reverse complement.
GTCGCACCGCGCGCAGAATACAGTCCGAGTGAACAACGCAGGAACCGCCGGGGTGCGGAGATCGCGCAGCCTTTGCAAGAAGATTCTGCGCGATTAGATGCAGGCTCCTTCCTTGCACCGCACACGTTTCCTTCGTAGCCTGTACGCTCCTCTTCCGGGTCGATCCAACCACACCATGGCTCCTGAAAATCCATCCGACGTATTGACGCGCCTGGCCTTTAGTGGCGGTACCGGCGTGTTTGTGGGCGTGCTCGTCCTCGGCTTCCTGGAGGGTGCGGTGGATTTCCGCGCGGCCCTCGGATTTGGCCTGGTCGCCGCGGTGAGCTTTCCGCTGGCCGAATGGCTTAGTTGGAAGAGTGAATCCCGGCTGGTGCAGGGCCTCGTCTTTGGGTCTGTGCTGGGCGTTACGTTAGCCGTCGGCAGCACCGTGCTGGGGCTCTCCCCCCTCCCGTTCGGCCCGGCACTGGTGGCGTTTGGGGTGGGCGGCATCATCGCGGGTCTGCTCTGGAAGAGCGAAACGATGGAGCAATACCGCGGCGACTGACGCCTGTGGCTCACATCAGCCAGGCCGACAGGCCCAGCATCCCGAGGGCACAGAGGGCGCCTATGTAGAAGACGGCAGCCGTGCCCAACGAGGCGATCACCACACCCATGAGGAGCGGGCCGATGGTTTGCCCGATCTTCAGCGCTACGGTGTTCAGCGAAAGAAATGCCGCGCGGGAGTCGGCCGGGACGATCTCTGTGAGGCGCGTCTGGATAGCCGGCAGGTTGATGCCCTGGGCCACGCCAAAAAGGAGGCTGCACGCCCCGAGGGCCCACACGTTAGGCGCCAGCGGCATCAGCGCCAGCGCCACGCCGTCAATCACGAAGGAGGTCAGAATGAGGCGGCGGAGGCCGAAGCGCTCGGAGAGGCGGCCCAGCTGCGTAGACGTCAGCCCGGTGGTCACGGACGAGAGCGAGATCAGGATGCCAGCCACGAACGACCCCGCGCCGTGTTGCTGCTCGGCCAGCTCGGGGAGGTAGGTCAGGTAACTGCCAAACAGAAAAAGAAAGACCCCGCCACCG
>LKNB01000009.1 GCA_001564055.1 Rhodothermaceae bacterium Tc-Br11_B2g6_7 | reverse complement strand
CAGAACCGCCAAATACATTTTGAGACTGGCTTGCGACATTTTGATCACCAATCTGCACAACAGTTGCTGAACCCGAGGCAAACTGATTGCCCGTCTGTGAAATCGTGGCTTCGTTGCTATCTCCGTCTTGCAAGACGGATGCAAGGCCGCCATCAATAGTCAGTTCTTGAGTAATCGAGGCTTCGTTATCCGCCCCAATTTGATCGATTGTTGCTTCGTGGTCATCACCTGTTTGTGTAATTGAAGCGTCATTACTTTGCGCAAACGCAACGCCTGTCATGAAAACAAAAGCGAATGCGAGTGTGAGTAACTTCTTCATGGTGTTCTCCTTGGACTATGTCTGTGAGATTGTGAGTGTCCCGGAGGCCATGCTGCGTCGTGTCACCTAAGCAGCGGTGCCCTGCCGGGAAGCATCGAGGGTCGGCCTTGGCCGTATCCCTCGGTGCCACACGTACAATACCTTACAAACCAGAGCTTAGGGTCATCTTATCAGACCGCTTCAATACTCTTTTGGCTTGGGCCATGATGTCACCAAGCGTAGCGTATCGGTAGGAAGCTCGGTCCAATCGCAGGACGTACCCGGCACTATCGCTGCCACGAGCGCTGCCGATTCGAGCAGCCCCATCGTCCCACAAAGTCATTCCCCAACCCAAAGCGAACGTAGCGATTGGTGGTATAATTCTAACGGGGTGTCAGAGCCGTAGGGAATGTTCGGTCTGGCGCGAACGAAACGTGTGCACCAGACCGGTAGTAACGGGCTATGGCTAAAATCTCCTGGATTCCCGCCTTCGCGGGAATGACTACGGTGGGTTTCGTGGCCTGGATACCGGGGCGCGGGCACTCAGTAACCTCGAAGGCTACTAGCAACCGTCGGTGCCACAAAACGGTGGCGTGCCGAACAGTCGCTACCTTTCCCACGAAGTCATCCTCGACGTGATCGAGGATCCATACGATGCTCCGCAACCCTTACGCATGCAAGGGTTGACTCCATAGCCGACCCATGCGCCGGCCCTCCTAACCAACGAACGCAGTAGTCGCATCAGTCCCGGTGCGCGCTCGTGCCCCGCCTCTGCGGGGATAAGTACGGTGGGGAATGCGGAGACCGTTGGTCGACCGGGCAGCGCCGTGCCGCTACGGGCCGTGCGGTGGTTGGGGGACATTCATCAATGCTGCGACAGGCATCGCGGTATATAACCTGATTCCCCTCCTGCGCGCGTTTTGACGCGGGAAAGGAGGGGTGCCCGAAGGGCGGGGTGGTCCCGAACGCCGCCCACCTCGGCACAGCCGTCCCACGGTGATGTTGTATCAGGCAGCGGGCTGTTGGAGACAAACCCCACATCCCACAAGCGCTTTGGTGAAATGGCGCAGGAACACCCCCGCGGACGGCGCAGCGATACCGGAAACGGAACTTCCGGGCCTGAGAAGCATGCTACAGGTGTCACCTAAGCAGCAATGCTCTGCTCTATGCGGCACCGTGGGCCTCTATGCTCGCGGTGCCGCATTTTTTTGGCGCTTCACTTTTTGGCGCTTCACGGATTTGCCTGATGCCTGCAGACGGTATTAAAACAGGCGCGTGTAGTAGGTAATGCCGGCGCGGACATTCCAGAAGCCGTCGTTGAAGCTGCCCATGTCGCGCCCGTCGATGCCGTCTACCAGCGCAAGGTTGCCGTGCATCCCCACGCTAAGGCCCAGGCTGGACGTGGCCATCCACTCCAATCCGGCGCCGGCCATGGCGTAGGGGAACGCGTTGCGGCCTATTTCAAAGCTGCCGTGGCCGGTCTGCATTAGCATCCCGCCGCCTACGGTGGCGTAGGGCGTCAGGCGGCTGTGCGGCAGCAGGTAGTAGAGCGTATGCGCTTCGGTCGACACATGCCTGCGGCTAAACGCCCGGTCGGCGGCCAGCTCGCCGGTGCCTACGGTAAGGCCCAGGCCCCACCGCGGGGCCACGTTGCCACGCAGATGCACATCCCCCCCACCCCGCACCAGCGGGTCCTGGAAGTCGCCCTGGTAGCGCATGGCACTCGCGCTTGTACCAATGCCCAGCCCCCGGCGGTTGTCAGACGCGCGCAGCATCCGAAACGCGTTCAGGCTTTGGGCCCGGGCCACCTCGCGCTCCTGCTGCTGAAAGATGGCCGACTCCAGCGCTGCTTCGTCTTCGGTAGACCACAACCCATCGCGGGCGCCTTCGATAATCAGGTTGAAGACCGCTTCCTCAATCGCCTCCGTGACGGCCTGCACGGGCGGTTCGTTGAACGTGTAGCCCGCCTCTACCTCCAGAATGCGCTCGGGCTCAATGAACCGGAAGAGGCCCACATCGACTTTCTGCGAAAGGATGGTTTTGGTCGTGTGCACGGTCTTCAGCACGCGCCCGCTTTGCGTGGACACGGCGCGCAGGTAGATGGTGACCTGGTCTTGCCGAAACTCTCCCGAGCCGCCCGCGCCAAAATACCGCGCCCCGGCCCCACCCGTAATGATGTTGGAGTCGTAGCCGATGATGCCGCCCTCCAGGAGGATCCCGGCAAACCGCAGCGGCGGCAGCGGCCCCGTACCGCGGTCGCCCTCGTGCATCTGCCGCATGGAGGAGATGATCTGCCGCTCGTTCATCAGGTTGGAGAGGCCTTCACGCTCGATGGTATCAAACCACCCCGAGCGCTCCAGCGCCCGCATCAGGATGGACGTGGAGCCTTGTGTGACGGCGGTAGACCAGCTGGCGATGTTCTGCGAGGGCTTGTACTGCCCGGTCTGGTCGCGGAAGCGGTAGACCGCCGCCACCACCTGATCGCGTGGGGCCGGCAATTCGGCGAAGCGGTCGTGGACCTGCGTCTCTGCGCCGACCTTGGCCGGCTCGGTCTCAAATGGAGCGAGGTAGTTCATGCATCCGCTGAGGCTTGCCGCCCCCACAAGGAGCAACAGCAGGGAAGCAAAACGAGCAATGGGTGACATAGCGGAATTCCTGATCACAGTACGGTTGCGAATATCCGGTGGCGGAGGGCGGTGGTAGCGTAGGAAACAGCACCCGGGCTTACGGCAGTCCTCCCAGTCCGCCGCCCAGCGAGGGCACGGTGACGGTAGATTCATCACCCGTCAGCGCGTTGATAATCTGGATGCGCAGCCCGTCCGGCCCCTCCTCCACCTCAACGAAGAAGTCACCAAACTCGAAGCGGCCTTCCTGCCCAAAGTCGATGCCCGAGTCCCCAATGCGGGTCCCAACGATCTCACGGGAGAGCTCATTCAGAATGCGGCGCTGCAGCTGGTCCTGAAAGTTCTGCAGCGGATCGCGACGGAAATCCGGCCGATCATCCTCAAAATCTTTTTGCGCCTGTGCCCCTTGAAACATCCAGGAGAAGTTGGCAGGCGAGCCGCCGAAGGCCGGATTCTGCGGCTGGTACACGAAATCCTGAGCCTGCACGGGCACAGCAACAAGCAGTCCGGCAATAGCTACAGCGGTGATAGCGGTCAACAAACGAGACATCATAGCGGTGCGGATTAGTAGATTCGGCGGGAAACGTCGACGCGCTGCATAAACTGCTGGGTGTACTGCACGGCCTGCTGGGCGGTCTGCTCAACCACGTCGTAGCGCGGCTGTAGCTGCGAGCGGAAGGCGATCTCATCGTTCACGCGTACCTCCACAACCGACCCCTGGCCGCGCCCCGGCTGCTCGCGTACGTACACGGTATAGTTCATCGCGCCCTCGGGGGCTTGCCAGTTGTGGTAGAAAATATTGTAGAAGTCGCGCCCCTGGGTGGAGCGCGTTTCGTCGATCACCATATCCAGCGAGAGCTGCGTGGGCTCGCTCGCGGGATTGGACGTGTCGGTATCCGTATCATCGGCGAACGACGGGTCTTCATAAGCGGCCAGCGCGTCATCCGACAGGTTTTCTACCATCGCATCCTGGTTTGCGGCGGTAGCGCTCACATCAGACGGGATTTGGGGCCGGGCATCCAGCACCTCAGCCGCTTCAGCGATGAGCGCCGCGGCTTCTTCCGGCGTGTAGGCAGCCGTATCCGCATCGGTCTGTTCGGCATCATCTGCCGCGGAAGCATCCGCCGTCTCCTCCGCTCGCCCCGTGGGCCAGGCCGTATCCGACAACGCGATCGCCTCAGCCGCCGCAATCAGCGCGGGGATGGCATCGGCTGGCGCTTCGGCGGTCGACCATGGCCGCGGGGGAATTTCCTGGGGCGCGTCGGTCAACCCTTCAGGATCAGCCTGGTGGGACGCTGAATCGGCAGAGACGGTAGCCGTGGAGTCTACCTCGGACGCGGGAGACGAGGCAAACGGTGCCCAGGTAGCGTCGGAGCCGGCATCGTCGCACCCGGTCAGCACAACGGCCATGCACAAGACCACAACCAGCCAGCAACCAGAGCGGAGGTCCGGGGCGGAGGGGCAATCAGAGTGAAACGCGCGCAACATAAGATGAATTAGCCAATCGGTGATGGAGGCAGTAAACAGCCGCTGCCTGGCCCCTATAGCATCGTACAGCCATGCGCCAGATTAAGCGCCATGCCAGCGTTGCTGTGGCAGGATAGGGCCACGCATCGATAGCAGTCTACGAGACGGTAACCCCTCCGTTGGCAAACCCAGGATTCATCTTATGGCGTAATTTACTGTTTTTATATCATCTTTTGGATGAATACCCGTAGCAAACCGCGTCAGCCCGGTTGATGGCTTGCGGGGCGCTCGCTGCGACAGATGCTGCGCACCAAAAAAGGCCCACCGCCAGGGGCGATGGGCCGTAGTTCCTGCTACTATGAGTACCGCGTTAGGGCAGCTCGTTGGGCAGGTTGGGGTTGTTCAGCCGCTCGGCGAGTGTGATCGGCAGGTACCACCAGACGTCGTTGCTGAGGTGCCAGCCGTGGACATCCAGGTCAAGCCCTTCGGCATCAAGCCCAAAGCGCGTGGCCCGGCGCTGGTCGACGAGGCGAATCCCGGTGGTGAACATTTCCTTGTCACGCTCAACAAAGATCGTGTTCATCCCATCGTAGCTCGCCAGCGGCGCGATGCCGTAGGAGTCCCGTACCTCGTTGATCAGGGACTGTGCCGTGCCGGAGTCTCCGCTCCGCTCTGCGTCTTCAGCCCGGATCAGGTGCATTTCCTGCCACGAAATGAAGTCGATGTCAGAGCCACGGTTGTCGTACCGGCCCTGGAGTGGGAGCAGGATCTCGTCACCAATCCCCACGCCCGACAGTGCAACGCGCAGCGGGTGAACCGCCTCACGGTTTGCAAGCCCAGCTTCCGTAACGGTGCCAAAATCAGCAGCGATGCCAAGAGCACCGGGATCAAGCAGCGGGATGCGGCCAGACTCCGCAGCAGCGAAGTCACGGTTCAGGTAGTCTGCAGCATAGAAGAAGCGGGGAGCCGGCACGGTTTGCGCGCGGCCAATTCCCCCCTGCGTGTGCCAGGTGTTCTGCTGGTTACCCGAGCGATCGACGAACTGATTCTGGAACGGGGCGTCGCCCGGCTCCAGGCCGTCGGCTGCAAACGTAGCTGCCTGCGATGCATTATTACGGAAAAGCGCGATACGCGCCTTCACCGAGTTGATCACCCGGACTTCGTAGTCCGAGGCGAATGCAGCGGCTGCATCAAGACGCGTAATCGCATCATCGTAGAGCTGGTCTGCCTGCAGAAACTCGGAGCGTTCGGGATCGGCTGGATTTTCAAGATCCGAAATCACGCCGCCGCCGATGGCATCCGTGCCGGGCAGGTCGCTGAAGTAGGTGGCCCAGTAGTAGCGGGCGAGGGCGCCGTGAAAGTTACCCGTGAACAGGGCTTGCTGATACCGCTCGTCATCTTCACCGCCAAACGCTTCAGCACCAAGGTTTTCTACCCGGCGCAGCAGGTTATCAGCGAGGAAGCGATACTGGCCCAGGTGGTTCTGGGTGCCATCTACGGAGTTGTTATTGAGTGGATTGGTGTCAGCCGGCAACCCCCGCATAATGTCGCGGAAGGTCGGGAAGGTTGCGCCCCCGCCGTGCGCCCCACCAAAGATAAATTGGTCGGACATCAGGCTGGACTGCACCGTGATGTTCTCGTGGACATTGTTGCCCCGAGCACGAATGCCGTTGACAAGGAAATTCACCTCATCCGGGTTGTTCAGATCTGCGTCAGCAGCACTGTCGATCGGATCGATGGTGTCGTCGATAACCGTGTCGCATGCCATCAGGCCAAAGGCCAGCAGCAACACGGTAAGTAAGGGAAGTAGTCGCATATCTATCATCAAAGTAGGTTGGGTACGTCAGTAGGTGCTTGGCTGAGCCGGGTCCCTGGCGCAGGCATCTGGCCTACGCCAGGGGATCGCCGTCTCATATCAGTGCACGTGTAGCCGTGCAGGGATTTAGAAGCCAAGCGTCAGGTTCACCTGGAAGGACCGTGAGCTGGGCAGCGTCAGGAAGTCCTGTCCACGAATCAGGCCGCGTCCCCCATCAAAGTTCACCTCGGGGTCTGGACCGGAGTAGTTCGTGATCGTCAGCAGGTTCCGTGCCGCCACACCCAACGTGAGGTTGGAGAACTGCGTGGCGCCGGCCTGACGGAGAATATCCGTGAAGTTGTAGCGGAGGGATACCTCACGCAGCTTCACCCAGTCAGCATCTTCGACGAAGTTCGCATCGAAGTTGGTGTTGGTCCGGGCCAGGCGCTCGGCCACATCGATGTATTCCGAGGTGCCCGGCGTCAGCTCTGCCAGTTCGGCTTGCAATTCGTTCCGAATCGGGAAGCCACCCGTGCCGGCACCAAAGCCCGCCGTGTTGTTGAGGACCTGATGGCCGAAGGCGTACTCAGCAAAGGCGCTGAGGCTCAGGTTCTGGAACAGCGTAGCGTTCAGGCGCAGGCCACCGGTGTGCTCCGGAATCGGCTGGCCAACCATCTGGCGCGGGCCGGTCTGGGGTCCGGTGAAGACGCCGTCGGCGTTGAAGTTAGCACCCGTTACCGGCACCAGGAAGAATGCCTGACGCGGCAGTCCTGGCTTCAGGACGTTGCGGTTGAACCCACCGAAGATCTCGTCCCGGTCCGGGCCAAGATCCTGCACCGAACTCCACTGATAGCCGTACGTGAAGTTAACATCCACGCGGGCCTGCTCCGTAAGGAGAGGCGTCGCGCCGAGCGTAATTTCTACGCCCTGACTCTCGATGCTTCCCACGTTATCAGGCAGCGACTGGAAGCCGAAGCCCGTGGATGAAGCAAGCGGGGCGTTAATGATCGAGTCGTTCGCCCAGTTGTACCAGTAGGTAAAGTCTACGGAGTAGCGGTCGATGAAGTCAGCGTCAAAGCCCAACTCGAGCTCGCGGACACGTTCCGGAACGATTTCCGGGTTACCGACCGAGCTGATGGAGGCACCGGCGCCAAAGTCGGCAACCGTGGCCGTAAAGCGCAGCGCTTCACCATCGAGCAGGCCCGGAAGCTGCCCAGTCTCGCCGTAGGCTGCACGCACGCCGAGGCTGGTCAGCGCATCCGGCACAAAGTCAAAGTTCGACAACTGTACAGAACCCGTTACAGCCGGATAAAAGACGTCGGATACATCTTCACCAAAGGCGGTGGCTACGTCACGACGCAGCATACCCGTCAGGGTGTAGGTGTCATCGTAGACCAGTTCTTGCTGAATGAAAAGCCCACCCGTACGGGTGTTTGTCAGGCCTTCGCCCAGATTGAAGAACTCGTCACCAGACCCAATATCGCTGATAAGCTGGTTGGCAAACCCACGCGACGTGCCGAAGGACGTACGGCGGGTGATGTCGGTGTACTGCCCACCAAACAGCGTGGTGGCCTGCAACTCCGGCGTAATGCTGTAGGCGTAGGAGGCCTGCGCGTCGAAGTTGTAGTTATCGTTCTGACGCGTGAAGATGTTACGCTCGCCGTCCGTGCCAATGCCGGAGAAGGTAAAGCCCGGCGGACGCGTACGGTCCTGGCGACGTGTTGAAGAGTCAAAACCACCAGTGGCTGACAACGTCAGGTTATCAATTGGCGTCCAGGACGCGCGCAGCGAGCCGTTGAATCGGTTGATGCGCTGCACATCATCCAGCACCTCGATAGATTCACGCGGAGTAAACAGAAACGAGGTCGGAAGGAGCAACGTGTTGCCCAACCAGCCCTGCACATTGTTGTCGTTGTCCGGGCGCTGCAGTTCGTTCAGCGTGTAGCCGGCCGATGCGCGGATGGACACGTTATCCACAGGGAACGCCTCGAAGTTGGCGCGCATGTTGGTGCGCTCGCCCTCGTTGTTGGGCAGGGTCCCTTCTTCAATGCGGTGATTTATCGAGGCATAGAAGCGGGCGAAGTCAGCACCACCCGAAACAGCGACCTGGTGCTCTTGCAGTGAACCGCGGCTGAAGAGCCCGTTGGCGTCATCCGCCGTCTCGTGGTTGCGGCTGCTGTACTCCCGTTCCTGATCGGAGAAACCCGCTGTGCCACGGTACTCGACGTTGAACGTCGGTTCTGCTGCAAACTGACCGCTCTTGGTCGTGATGAGCACTACCCCGTTGGACCCGTCCACGCCATAAATGGCAGCGCCGGAAGGCCCACGGATGATATCGATATTTTCGATGTCGTTGGGGTTCAGGTCGGCCAGCGGAGAAACACCCTGTCCACCAGCGCCAAATCCAACAATTTCGTTGTTATCCACACGGATACCATCGATGTAGATGGCGGGTTGGCCGTCGCCACCAAGGCCACCGCCACCACGCACGTTGAAGCGAATGCCGCCGCCGATATTACCGGACGAGGCCGTGGCACTCACGCCCGCCACGTTGCCGCTAATCAGCTGGGACACGTTATCGAAGCTGGCGCGCTCGGAAATGTCCGAGGCGTCTACCCGCCCGATCGAGACGCGCTGGCGTCCACGGTCCTGCTGCAGGCCGAGGCCAGTCACAACCACCTCGTCAAGGCCGGCCACGTCAGGCTCCAGCGCGATGCTCACTTCCGTGACTTCGCCGGCTTCTACCTGAATGGACTCTTCAAACTCAAAGTAGCCCACAAACGTAGCGCGGATGGTTTGCGCACCTGCCGGAACGTCCGAAAGGGTGAATTCTCCGTCGATGTTAGTTGCGGCGCCAATGTCACCGATGGTGACGTTAGCCCCGGGTAGGGTCTCTCCCGTCTCTGCATCCGCCACTGTCCCCGTGACCGTTCCGGTCTGGGCCATGGCCGTGCCCCACCCCATAAAGAGGAGCAAGACGGGCATTAACAGAAATCGCGTAGCAAGTCTCATAATACGTATGTGCAAGTGATGAAGGTAATGACTACAGACGCACTGATTTCGTGCTTCGAACGGACAATCGCTGCAGCGCAGCGCCCCGCGCACATTGTACAATACGGATTTGATAACTTTTACGCAATGTGCGGACGGAATGGCAACGCACGGCTGCAACCGTAGCGGGCTTGAAAATGCCGGGCATCCCGCCACAGGCGTCCCTGTGGGTAGAAGAAGGGCCGCTGACGTTTCAAACGCCGCCCTGTAACATATCTTTTACCTCAAAAACCGGGGGTAACCTCGTGAAATCCGCGTTTTGAGCGGCGAAAGAGCCGCCCGTTTAGTTTCTATGAAGAAGGGTCAATATCAAACGCGAGGGTGCGCTCTGCCGTCGTGCCGGTCGCCTCGTCGGTAACGCGCACCGTGAGTTCGACGGTGCCGCCCTCCCATGCATCCTGCCACTCAATGAGGATCAGCTCATCGGTACGCGGCTGCCCGCTCTCCTGCGACAGGGTGGTGACGGTGCGGTCAGGGCTGTCTTCGGTGAACGTGCGGGCGAAGAGGCCGCGGCCTTCGCGCCGGACCAGTTCGTAGGCGACGGTGTAGCGGGCATTTTCGCCGTCGGGTACGGTGAGGTGATACAACTCAAAGTAAATGGCTACAGGGGTGTCCGGGCCAAGCATGGCATAGGGGTACGGCGGCGCGGTGGAAGGGTCGGCCGTGGGATCATCGAACCGAAGGGGTTTGAGGTCGCTCATTTCGAGCGTCGTGCCGGAGGCGTCGAGCGTACGCAGCGAGTCGATGCGGTGCCGTGTGAGGCTGGTGAGGGGGCCCGCGCTTTCCATGGTGAGGGCGTCTGGATCCGGCACATCGCCCAGCAGGTGGCCATTCCACTGCAGGCCCACATGGTACGGCGCGTCATCTTCTTCGATGGCTGCAACCACGGTATCGGTGCCTTCTACCCACCCGGTGCGCTGCCCGTTTGTACGCTGGGCGTCGACTTGCTGTACGCTGCTCCCCTGGGCCTCCACCGCGTAATTGTCGGCGCGATGCACGAGTACAGATTGCAGCAGGCGTTTATCAGCAACATCTTCGGGGATTAGTCCCAGCCGCTCCACACGGTCGTCCTCTCCCTCGATCCCAGCGGCGTCAACCGCCCAGTACACTTCCGTGCGCGTACGGCCGTCCGGCTCCAGGAAGCGGGCGGACCGGAGCGCGTATTCCCACTGCGGCATGTCGTGCAATACAAACGATTCGGCGTCCGGCACCGTGCGCTCCCGTTGTTGCACAAACCAGGCGTCTTCCGTCCGCGCCCGGGAGGCTTCGCGGGCGGCCACGGTGGCCGGCGACTCAGGCATCATCTGCGTCTCGCCGCCATACAGACGCTGCATATCCAGGTCAAACACATAGTTGGAGATGTCGGAAAAGCGGGTGCCATACTCTACCGCGTAATTGGAGAGGGTCTGGTAAGTCTCGTACAGCGCATACACCGTAGCCTGCGAATCACGCTCGCCGCGCCCTGATGGGCTAAACCCGCGCTGCAGGCGACGTGGGAGGAGGTTGAGCACTTCCGATTCGTAGTACCGGCGCTTGTCTTCTGCAAACAGATAGGTAGCGTTGCGGTCGATATGGCGAAAGCTCCAAACCTCATTGTCCCGAAAGTCGAAGGTGGTGATGCCTGGCACCTCGTCAATCACCCGCTCGCGCATCTGCGGCGTGTCGAAGGGAATGGTGGTCGTGTACTGAGGCTCGCCAAAGCGCATGAAAATCAGCCCACGGTCGTCCAGTTGCCCTTCCGGCCGGTAGGCTTCCCAGACGTAGGCCAGGCGCTGGAGGTGCTCCTCCAGGCGTTCGTTGCGGGTGGTCACCAGGTCGGGGTCCTCGCGCCGCCACCACGCGGCCAGGTAGGCGGGAAAGTCCTGCGGGGCCCTCCAGCCCTCGTCCATCCGCTCCGCCGTGGGCCGCTCGGTTCCTGTTTCGGCGCGCTGCCCCTCGGATAGCAACACCGCCGCCGCAGCCAGGTGCGTGGTGATGGTATCCCTGAGGCGCTCGGGCCCATCGGCGGGTACGGCTTGCAGCGCCCGCATGTACAGCTCCGAGGCGTAGAGGTACTCGTTCAGATGCTGCTCGCGGAATACCTCGCGCACGTAGGCGTCTACCAGCCACCAGTCGATTTCGTTTTCCTGGAGGGACGCCCGCGCGCCCATGCGCCGCATGATGAACGCCTGCCGCTCGTGCCCGGCCCGCGTGTAGGCCTCGGCCAGCCAGAAGGCAACGGATCCCTCGTTATCGTGCCTGTAGAGCGGCTGCGTCGCCACCACCGGCTGCAGCAGCGCGATCGCCTCTTCCGGATCGCCCCCCTCCTCCAACAGCGTCAGCGCCTCGCGATAGGCTTCCTCATGCGGCTCCACTGCTGTCTCCGCCTGGTGCCATTCAACAACCTGCCCTTCAACAGCCCCCGGGCATACGCTGAGCATGCCTATGGCCGCTGCCGCAAGCAGTAGCCATAAGTGCTGGCACACGCTCCCTCCTATGCTGCCACTGCGTGATCTATCCATAATACCCTCGGCAACCTGCTGTACTAACGGCACTTACGTCAGCGAAACTTCATGTTGTGTTTATGCTCCTCAGGGCGTCTTGCTCCCCAAACGACCGCGCAATAGACAGGGCGGGGCAACAGGAACACGAACCGCACAACGCGCTGGGCGAAAACTGCACGGCCAGACCCGTTTACTCAGCCGCAGAAGGGCTGGGCCTCCACCGGTGCTTTTCAAGATCCACCCGCCCATCGTCCGTAAACGTCACGCCCTCACTGCGGAGCATATCTTCCATCACGTACGGTCCGCCAAAGTGCAGCTTGCCTGAGAGCGCGCCCTTCCGGTTCACGACCCGGTGGCACGGGAGGCCGGAGCCCACCGCGGCGTTGAGCGCCCACCCCACCGTGCGGGCGGCGCTGCGCGTGCCGAGGTGCTCCGCGATGTCGCCGTAGGTCGTCACCCGGCCATAGGGGATCTCCTCCACGACTGCCCAGACGCGCTGAAAGAAATCGGACGGCTCGGCAGATTCGCTGGTAGAAGAGGCAGGCATCCGTTTGGGGGCCATGGAAGATGTAACAATGAGGCACGACCGTGCCCATGCGAAGCGTACAAGAGAAAAAACGTGGCGCAGAGGATCAACTCGCACCCTTATTTTTTCAACAGGGGCATGCGATTCATATACATGGCGCAACAACTGATGGGTTGCGTGCCACATGCTTCAGCTTTCTCCATTTGTGCTCTATGCTCTGATGAAACGCACCACTCGCTACATTATCCCCGCGCTGGTCCTCTTTATTGTCGGCGCGGCGCTCGGCTTTCAGTTTGACCGATCGTCCAGCGATGGCTCGATGGATGAACTGCGCAAACTCGAAGAAGCGTTCATGCAGATCAACCGCAATTATGTGGAGGAGGTCGATGCCAAGAACCTGAGCGAGTCGGCCATCCGCAATATGCTGGAAGAGCTGGACCCGCACTCGGCGTTCATCCCGGCCGAAGAGGTAGAGCGGCTGCAGGATAGCTACCGCGGCTCGTTCGGCGGCGTGGGGATCTGGTTTGAGATCGTGGACGACACGGCTCGGGTCATCTCGCCTATCGACGGCGGGCCCAGCCAGGATGCCGGGGTGCGCGCGGGCGATCGGATCATACAGATTGAAGACTCCAGCGCCGTGGGCCTTACCAATCAGGGCGTGCAGGAGCGGCTGCGGGGGGAGATCGACACGCGGGTGCGCATGACCGTGGAGCGCCTTGGGGTGGAGGACCCGATGACGTTCACCATTACGCGCGGGGAGATTCCGCTATACTCCGTCACTGGAGCGCACATGATTGACGAACAAACCGGGTACGTGCAAATCCTCCGGTTTGCGCAGACCACGTATGATGAGTTTAAGGAAGCCGTCGCCGAGTTGGAGGCGCAAGGCATGGAGCGCCTGGTGATTGATATGCGGAGCAACCCCGGTGGGGTGATGGAATCGGCGATCCGCATGGCCGACGAGTTCCTCGGGCGCGGGATGCCGATTGTGTCGACGAAGGGCCGGACGATGCGCGACCAGTCGTTTCGGGCCAGCGGTAATGGATCTATGCGTGACGGATCGGTCATTGTGATGGTGGACCCACGCTCCGCCTCTGCGAGCGAGATCGTTGCCGGCGCGCTGCAGGACCACGACCGCGCTCTCGTAGTGGGGCAGCGGACCTTTGGCAAAGGCCTCGTGCAGCGGCAGTTTCCGCTCCCGGACGGCTCCATGATGCAGATGACGACCGCCCGCTACTACACGCCCTCCGGCCGCCTCATCCAAAGCCCCTACGACGGTGGTGGGCAGGATGCCTACATGGAAGCCAAATTCGAGACGCTGGAGCAGGCTACGCTGGACCCCGATGGCTACCGCGCCAGCATTCCCGACTCGCTCCGCCATCAAACGGCCCAGGGCCGCACCGTCTTCGGCGGCGGTGGCATCATGCCGGACCACGTGCTTCCACCCGACACGGCTGCGGCGCCTGTGGCGCAGGCCATCTATCAGCGCGCCTTCAGCCCGCTGGCGCGTCAGTGGTTCAGCCAGAACGAGCAGGAGATCCGGGAGGAGTGGGGCGAGCGGCGCGACGCGTTCCTCGAAAGGTTTGCTGCCAGTGATGACCTCATCGAGCAGATGCTGGCGCCGGCCTTCGCCGAAGACGCCCGCAGCGACTTTGGCCTTCGCCTCGTAACAGACGAGGCCGACGCCCGCCCGGACAACAGCGTATTCCATGCGGCGGATGTACAGGAACGCCAGGACATGCTGGCTACCTTCGTGAAAGGCTACCTGGCGCAGCAACTCTACGGCAGCGACGTGGCTACGCCCATTTACCGCCAGCTGGATCCTGAGCTGAAGGAGGCCCTGAAGCTCTGGGACGAGGCCGACAAACTGGCCATGCACCACCGCTCCAACGGCACTACCGGCTTTGGTGACGCCCGGCGCTAAGCCCCCGTTCTTGCAGTCCCACCGTGCACAGGCAGGCGCCTTTCGGGGCGTCTGCCTGTTGTGTGTTTAGGGAATGGGACAAGAGGCCGAGCGGAGGACGGCAGACCTGCGAACCCGTTTTAATTACCAAACAGGCAGAAACGTCAGGTCAGAGGCGCTGTTTGATCGTAGCTGTTTTACTCTCGCTGTTTACCCGTCTGTAGCCCCGTCCATGGCTGACGCGCGCCTGCCCACCGACCGCATCGCAATCCGCGGTGCCCGCGAAAACAATCTCCAAAACATCACGCTCGACATCCCGCGCGACCAGCTCGTGGTGATCACCGGGCTCTCGGGCTCCGGCAAGTCGAGCCTTGCCTTCGACACGATCTACGCTGAAGGCCAGCGCCGCTACCTGGAGAGCCTCTCGGCCTACGCCCGGCAGTTCTTAGGGCAGATGGAGCGGCCCGAGGTTGACTACATCGACGGCCTCTCCCCGGTCATTGCTATCGAGCAGAAAACGGTAAGCCGCAACCCGCGCTCTACCGTGGGGACGGTCACTGAAATCTACGACTTCCTCCGCCTGCTCTTCGCCCGCGCCTCCGACGCCTACTCGTACGAGACCGGAAACCGGATGCGCAAGCAATCGGACGATGAGATCATCAACGGCTTGCTGGATTTCCCGGAAGGCACGAAGCTATTGCTGCTGGCCCCCGTGGTGAAAGGGCGCAAGGGGCACTACCGGGAGCTGTTTGAGCAGATTGCGAGTCAGGGCTTCGAGCGCGTGCGCGTGGATGACGAGCTGCGGCGCATCGAGGAAGGCATGAAGCTCGACCGCTACCAGACGCACGACATCGAAGTGGTGGTGGACCGCCTCAAGGTCAAAGACGGCATTCGCTCGCGGGTGGCGCAGTCGGTTGATGTGGCGCTAAGCCTCGGCAGCGGCACCCTCATCGCCTCCATCATGGGCGGCGACGATCATACATTCAGCCGCCACCTCTACGACCCGGAATCGGGACTCTCGTACGACGAGCCGTCGCCCAACACCTTTTCGTTCAACTCCCCGTACGGTGCTTGCAACGCCTGTGAGGGGCTGGGCGTGCGGCAAGAGATCGACCCGAGGCTCATCATCCCGCACCCTGACAAAACCATCAACGAGGGCGGCCTCGAACCCCTCGGCAAGCCGCGCGACATCTGGGTGTTCAACCAGCTCGAAGCGGTAGCCGAAGCCTACGGGTTTGACTTCGACACCCCCCTGAAGGACCTCACGGAGGAGCAGCACGCCGTCGTTATGCAAGGTGCGGGCGAGGAGCAGTTCGACATCGTATACCGCTACAAAAACCGCGAGGTGCGCTACAAGCACCGGTACAGCGGCGTTATCCATCACATTGAGCACACCTACGAGAACACCAACTCGTCCAAACAGCGCTCCTGGGCGGAGTCCTTCATGCGGGAAATGGACTGCTCCGTGTGCGGCGGTGGGCGCCTTAAGCCGCTCGGGCTTTCGTTCAAGGTAGGCGATAAAAAGATCGCCGACCTGGTGCAGATGGACCTTGTGACGCTGCGCCGGTTCTTCGACGAGGTGGCATTTGAAGGCCAAAAGGCGCTCATCGCCGAGCCTATCGTGAAGGAAGTGAAGGAGCGGCTGCAGTTTATGATTGACGTAGGCGTGGGGTACCTCACCCTTAACCGGACGGCACGGACACTTTCGGGCGGCGAGAGCCAGCGGATCCGGCTGGCCACGCAGATCGGCTCGCAGCTCACCGGCGTGCTGTACGTGCTGGATGAACCCAGCATTGGGCTGCACGCCCGCGACCACCATCGCCTCATCGACTCGCTGAAGGAGCTGCGCGACCTGGGCAACTCTGTCCTTGTGGTAGAGCACGACCGCGAGATGATTGAGGCGGCCGACTACGTGGTGGACCTCGGCCCCGGTGCCGGCGAGCATGGCGGGCATATCGTGGGCACCGGCGCCCCGGAGGATCTACCGCTACGCGTGAATGGCCACCGCAGCCTGACCGCCGCCTATCTGCAGGGCGATGAGCGCATCCGCCTGCCAGAGGAGCGCCGCCCGGGCAATGGCCATCACCTGCGCCTCCACGGCGCCAGTGGCCATAACCTCAAGCGCGACCCCTTCGAGCTTCCGCTGGGCACGTTCACCTGCATCACCGGCGTCTCGGGCTCGGGGAAATCCACCCTCATCAACCAGACGCTCTACCCGATTCTCGCGAAGGATTACCACAACGCCAAGCTGGTGCCCCTCCCCTACGACCGGATCGAGGGGATGGAGCACATCGACAAGGTCATCGAAATCGACCAGAGCCCGATCGGGCGCACGCCCCGCTCCAACCCCGCCACGTACACCAAGCTGTTCGACTATGTGCGGGATCTGTTCGCCGAGCTGCCGGAGTCCAAGATTCGCGGCTATGACAAGGGACGCTTCTCCTTCAACACCAAAGGCGGCCGGTGCGAGGAGTGCAGCGGTGCGGGTATCGTGAAGTTGGAGATGAACTTCCTGCCGGACGTCTATGTGGAATGCGACGTCTGCCACGGCAAGCGCTACAACCCCGAAACGCTGGATGTGAAATTCAAGGGCAAGCACATTGCCGATGTGCTCGGTATGACGGTCACCGAGGCGCTCGACTTCTTCGAGAACGTGCCGCGCATCGCGCGGAAGCTGCGGACGCTACACTCAGTGGGCCTGGGCTATATCCGCCTGGGGCAGCAGTCGACCACGCTCTCCGGCGGCGAGGCGCAGCGCGTGAAATTAGCCAAGGAGCTCTCCCGCCCCGGCACCGGCCGGACGCTGTACATTCTCGACGAGCCTACCACCGGCCTCCACTTTGAAGACATCCGTCACCTGCTGAAGGTGCTCCGGGCGCTGGTGAAGAAGGGCAACACCGTCGTTGTGATTGAGCACAACATGGATGTCATTAAGATGGCCGACCACCTCGTGGACCTCGGGCCGGATGGCGGCGCGGGCGGCGGGCGCATTGTCGCTACCGGCACGCCGGAGGAGGTCGCCGCAGCCGACACCGCAACATCCGGCTACCTCGCGGAAGAGCTGGAACGTTGCCGTGCCCTCCGCGCCGAGGCCGACGACGAGCTGGACCTCGACGCCCTTGGCGGAGACGGCGCCAGCGAGCCCGTAGAAGACGAGACATCGGCAGCAGAGGCTGAGGAAGCAATCGCCGAGTAGCTGCGTTGACGGGGTATACAATATTCTGTGGATAAGCCTGCGCACGCGCTATGGCGGATGAACTCGCCGCTCCTCCGACTAAAGCCCCTCCCAAGGAAGAGGAAACGCCTGAGGAGGATACCGTCACCATCCAGCTCCCCCAGTACCATGTCATTTTGCTGGACGATGACGCCCACTCGTACGAGTACGTGATCGAGATGCTGGGCGACATCTTCGGCCACAGCCAGTCGAAAGCGTACGAGATGGCCTGCGAGGTGGACGCCAGCGGGCGTGTGATTGTGGACACCACGAACAAGGAGCGCGCCGAGCTCCGGAAGCGACAAATCCACGACTACGGCGCCGACTGGCGCATTCCCCACTCGAAGGGGTCCATGTCGGCCATCGTGGAGCCGGCAGAGGAGTAGACACTGGTCGTCTGTTGCGCCCAGCCGTATCGTCACCCGTTGCTCAGCCTTCTGCCTCGGCGGGAGCCACGTGCTCAAAGCGGTTGGCGTTCACGTTTTTTCGCGTCTGTGCCGGGTCGAAGATGCGGCCGTTCATGGCGATGTACACCCCCGGCGGGAGCGTCTGGACTGCCGCCATCGCAAACCCGATGTTGAACACGGCGTCGCTGTTTTTGAACCGCGCCGGGTTGAGGGCGCCGACCAGCACCACCGTCTTGTCGTTCATCGGCTGCAGGACCTGCGCCGTCTCCACCATAGTGTCCGTCCCGTGCGTAATGAGCACCTGTTGCGCGTCTGATGTCTCCACATGGGAGGCAATGACGGCCCGGTCCTCGTCCGTCAGATCGAGGCTGTCCTTTTGGAAGATCTGCGTGAGCGTGTAGGGGACCTGCGCACAGGCTTCCTTCAAGATGGAGCCGATCTGCGGGTCGCCGACGGCATAATCGCTCTTCGCGTCGAAGTACAGCTTATCGATCGTGCCTCCCGTAGTGAATACAGCAACGGGCGCCGGCGTGAACACATCAGCCATAAAGCGACGGGGTAGGCCCTGAGGGATTAAGAGGAGCGGCGGTCGTCGGCTTCGCTATCGACCGGGGTTTGGTCAGACGCGTCAGCGGTATCTTCCGGCGACTGCTCTTCGTCGGCTGAAGCATGGCGGTCTGCTTCTTCTGCCTCGGGGGAAGCGTCATCAGCAGAAGTGTTGTCGGACGAGCCATCCGAGGGTGGAACGGGCTCCTCCGTGGCTACGCCGTCGCCAGCGGCCGCCGCTGAAGCATCTGCGGACGGCGCTGTTTCATCGCTCGTGCTGTCCGCTCTTTCTTCTGTGGCGGCTTCTTCGGTTTCCTCGTCTTGGCGAGACGCGGCGGCTTGCCCGTTCTTTTTGCGTGGGGGAAGGCCGAGCAGCTCCAGCACCTCTTCCCCCATCACCTCTTCCTTCTCGATGAGGACATCAGCCAGCCGGTCCAGGGCCTCGCGGTTCTCTCGCAACGTGGTGGTAGCGCGCATGTACGCATCCTCCAGGATCGTGCGCACCTCCTCGTCAGCTACGCGGGCGGTCTGCTCGCTGTACTCGCGCGGTTTCCCCATTTCCTCGCCCAGGAAGATCTGCCCATCGCTGCCATCCAGGGCCATCCGCCCAACGCGTTCGCTCATGCCCCAGCGCAGGACCATGCTCCGGGCCAGCTTGGTCGACTGCTGAAAGTCGTTCTCAGCCCCGCTCGTCGCGGTATCGAACACAACGTCCTCAGCGGCGCGCCCGCCCATGATGACGGCGATACGATCCAGCATGTACTCGCGCCGGTAGATGTACTGCTCGCGCTCGGGAAGCTGTTGCGTGACGCCCATGGCCCGTCCGCGCGGCACAATGGTCACCTTGTGAATCGGATCCGTGTTCGGCAGCATGGCAGCCAGCAGCGCATGCCCGGCTTCGTGATAGGCCACCATGCGCTTCTCTTCGCCATCCAGCACCACGCCGGAGCGCTCCAGCCCCATAATGATTTTGTCACGGGCTTCCTCCAGGTCTTCCCGCTCCACCTCATCTTTCTCCTTTCGTGCTGCCAGGAGTGCCCCCTCATTGAGGAGGTTCTTCAGGTCCGCACCACTGAACCCGGGCGTGCCGCGGGCGACTTCCCTGAGGTCCACGTCGTCAGATATCGGCTTGTTCTTAGCGTGGATTTTCAGAATGGCGATGCGGTCCTTAAGCGCCGGCGCATCAACGGTGATCTGCCGGTCGAAGCGTCCGGGACGTAGCAGGGCCGGGTCGAGGATGTCCGGGCGGTTAGTTGCGGCCATCACGATGACGCTCTCGGTAGGCTCAAAGCCATCCAGCTCGGAAAGCAGCTGGTTGAGCGTTTGCTCGCGCTCGTCGTGCCCGCCGCCCATACCGGCGCCTCGCTTCCGGCCAATCGAGTCCAGCTCGTCGATGAAGATGATGCACGGCGCATTCTCGCGGGCGTCCTTGAACATATTGCGCACGCGGGAGGCCCCGACGCCGACAAACATCTCCATGAAGTCGGAGCCGGTGATGGTGTAGAACGACACACCCGCTTCGCCGGCAACGGCCCGTGCGAGCAGCGTCTTCCCCGTGCCGGGCGGGCCTACCAGCAGCACGCCCTTGGGGATTTCAGCGCCGAATTTCTCAAAGCGCTCCGGGTCCTTCAGAAAGGACACCACCTCTTGTAGCTCTACCTTGGCGCCTTCCACACCAGCCACGTCATCAAAACTTGTTTTTTCGTCGGTTTCCTCCTGCAGCTTGGCCTGGTTCTGGCCGATATTGAAGAGGCCTTGCCCCCCGCCCCGGGCGCTCATCCGCCGGTAAATGAAGTAACCGATGATAATGATCAGAATGAGCGGCAAACCGCTGATGAGGAACGGCCACCAGACAAAGTCGCTGGTTGGCTCCGTCGTGACTTCCACCTCCCGCGACTCCAGCATGTTCATCAGCTCGTCATCCTGAAACGACGGGATGTACGTCAGGAAGCGGTTGAAGCGCTGCGTCTCGCCGCTGGGCAGCGTGCGCTCGATGGACTCCCGAAGCTCGCCTTCCATACGGTCGCCCTGCACGTGCACGCGCTCCACGTTGCCTTCGCGCAGTTCGGCGCGGAACGTGGAGTACGCAATTTGCGGCTGATCGCCCGTACCGCCGGCCAGGATGCTCCAGAGCCAGAGCACGACGAGCGTCGTAATCACGACCCAGATGGCCAGCGTCCAGGGATTCATCCCCTGAGGCTGTTGCTCCTTACCCTGCTTCGGAGCACGCTTCGGTGGTTTGTTTTGTGATTCAGGCACAATAAAAACACTCGAATGATGGTAACAGAAGCCACGCGGCGGTAGACTGCACCTGGGCAGAAGCCTGCACGGGGCATTCCCCTGTCAAGCCGGCTGCCGCAGACGTACCGTCCGTGGGACGTGCACTTACGGGCACACGCTACTGCATTTCTTAATCAGTAGCATAGGAAAACGTGTTATGGCACCAAAAAGATGCAGCAGAGGCGCTGCCTCCCTGCAGCAGCACATAGCATCGGCGGAATCTTACACCCCCGTTACGCCACGTGTATGCAGCAACAGCACGCTTCACAGGCACCGCTGAAGCAGGTAAACACTGTATTAACGACCCGTTGCTACGCAGCACCCTACCGTGGGTTTGGCCAGGCTTCATCGGGCGGGATGCCTTCACTAAAAGCTCTACGGCCTACGCTGCCGTTGATGCGGTGTCCTGCCGCGCACGGACTACCATCACTGGCACCGAGGCGTTTGTCGCGATGCGCTCAGGAATGGCCCCGAACCATACGTCGTGGCGTGAGGGCTCCGAGGCCCCCATTACCACGAGGTCGTGCCGCCGCGCCTGCTCAAGAATAGCCTGCGCTGGATCATCAGCCACCAGTTGCTCAATTGCAATGGCATCTTCTGCTACGCCAGCCTCTGCAAGCTTATTGGCTACGAACGACAGCACGCCGCCCTCTTCCTCATCCGCTGCCTGTACCCTGAGAAGTCTGACGGTGGCCGCGTCGCCGCCAATCAGCCGGGCCACCACCTGGGCTATCCGTTCGGCATGAGGCCAGCCGCGGAGTGTCACGAGTATACGCTCGATTGCCTCGTGTGGCCGGGCCAGGAGCATGGCATCACTATCAATCTCTGAACTAAGGCGCTCCATCGTCTGCAGACGATCTCCTGTGAACACCAGACGCGTTTCTACAGCGGCTCCCGCCTCTCGCATCCGGTCGGCTACCGCCTGCAGCGCCTCCTCCATTTCGTCATTGAACTGATCCCGCGCCTGCGCTGCCGTTGTTTGCTCGGGCACTTCAAACCACCCCACCAACACCACATGAAATCCACCCAGCCGCTTGATGAACGCTGCCCCTACCCCTTCCGCCTCGGGCAGGGCAATGTCGACCAGCAATACGAGGGGCGTCTGCGTCGAAGAGGGCATCGTTCGGGACGGGATTTACGTATCAGAAGTACGGAGGGACACATCGGGGGCGTAGAGGCGGTACCAGAGCGCAGCCAGGGCCAGCAATGCCAGGCCCAGCACGATGGACAACGGCTGCATGAATGCCACCAGGCCGAAACTGGCCAACGCCCCGAGGCCCGGCAGCCACGGGTAGGCCGGGCATACGAACGAAGGGCTGTACCACCCGGGGTCGCGACGCCGCAGCACAAGCAGGGTAACACACATCAGGCCGTACATAAACAGATGCAGGAGCGAGGCCACCTCGGCCAGCACTTCCACTTGGCCGAACAACACGAGCCCCGCAATTGGGCCGCCGGTCAGTAGGAGCGCCACGTGGGGGGTCCGGTAGCGTTCATTTACCTGCGCGGCCTTTTCAGGTACAAGGGCATCGCGGCTCAAGGCGTAAACAGAACGTGAGGAGCTGAGGATGGAGGCATTGGCGCTGGAGAGCGTTGCGAGCAATCCACCAGCCAGAATAGCCACGGCGCCCACGGGTCCGGCAACCTCCCGAGCCACCTCCACGATGGCGGTCTCGCCCCATGCGGCCAGTTGCTCGCCAGAAAACATGCTGGTGCTTACAAAAATAGTAGCCACGTAGAGCGCCGTTACAATCAATACACTGCCCACCATGGCCCGGGGAAGATTCTGCGCGGGGTCTTTTATTTCTCCGGCCACCGTGGCAATCTGTGCAAAGCCCAGGTATGAGGTAAACACCAATGCAGCCGTTGTCAGGATGGATAGCGCGCCATGCGGTGCAAACGACGCAGGCAGGGCGGCAGGGCCTAACACGCCAAGGGCATTCAGGATGCCATGGCCCAGGAAACCCGTGAGCAAAAGCAATAGCACCGCGACGATGGCATGTTGCAGTCTACCTGTGTTCTCCGTTCCGGTGATGCTGATGGCCGTGAGTACGACAGCGGTGCCGAAGGCGACACCCGTTACCGGGACGGTAATGCCAAGCTCCGTAGCGGCGGCAATGTCGGACAGGTAGTGTCCAAAACCCATCAGGTAGAACGCCGAGGCGAAGATAAGCCCCATCCATTGCCCCATCCCCACCATGGCGCCGAGCAGCGCCCCCAGACCCCGCGAAACGAAGTAGTAGCCGCCCCCACTTTCCGGCATCGCTGTAGCTAACTCCGACGTCGGCAGGGCTACGAGCAGGGCTACGCCTCCCCCTATTGCAAAGGAAAGCATGGCTGCCGGACCGGCCTGCCCGGCGGCAAGCCCAGGAAACACAAAGATGCCGGCCCCCACCATGGTGCCGATGCCTATGGCCAGGGCTTGCGGGAGGCCCAGCCTGCGCTCAAGCGTACCTCGTTGCTTTGGCACGTATTGTGAAGGGGGACATTAAGGGGGCGTGATCTTGCAGTAGGGCTACTACGCTTGAAAAATCTTTACCAAAGCCCCCCATGTGTGTTCAGCCGCTGCATGGACTCTCGCTCCCCCACCCGCTATCTTAAGAGGGTGCCAGACGAACTACGCACCAGCGCTCTCACCAACGCGAGGCTACTGCCATGACATTTGCTGTGCTATTGTTCGGTCTTATGCTGGCGGGGGGCCCCTCTATTGAGGCGTCATTAACCGAGCAGGTCTCCGACGAGTTGCGCTGGCGCATCGAGCATCGCGAGCTGCAGGCGCTGGTGATTGATGACGCGCCGCTCACAACCATCGAGAGCCTGTCCGCCTTCTACCTGGAACGGGCGTTTGAGCCGGGCTGGGTCACAGATGAGGGGGTACGGCCGGAGGCGGAAGCCGTACTGGAGACGTTGCGCGGGGCTGACCGCCACGGCCTGCACGCAGGGGTCTACAACGTGGGCCTGATCGCGCGTACGCTGGAGCAGATCCGTGCGCGCGCGGAGGCGGACGAGGCGCCCGATGTGGCGCGCCTGGCCGACCTTGACCTGCTCCTGACCGATGCGTTCTTGCTGTACGGTTCGCACCTGCTCATCGGGCGGGTGGACCCGGAGGCGCTGGATGCACGGTGGCGTGCCAACCGGCGCGACCTGGATATGACGGCTCAGCTCAACGACGCGCTGGCCACTGGGGCGCCGGCAGCAGCACTGGCCGGCTTTGCACCGTCGCACCCCGAATACCGCACGCTGATGGACGCCCTTGCGCGGTACCGCGACGTTGAGGCGGCGGGCGGCTGGCGTCCCATTCCCGAGGGCCCCACCATGCGCCGCGGCGACAGCGGTCCGCGCGTAGCGGCGCTGCGGAATCGCCTCCGCACCACCGGCGATCTACCCACAGCAGCTGACACCGCCGCCGCTGACGTGTTTGACGACGCGCTGCATGCGGCGGCCCAGGCCTTCCAAACGCGCCACGGACTGGAGGTCGACGGTCTTGTCGGCCAGCAGTCACTACGCGCCCTTAACGTACCGGCCGGTCAGCGGGTGCAACAGATCGTCCTTAACCTGGAGCGCTGGCGCTGGCTGCCCGACGACCTCGGCGAGCGCCACATCCGCGTCAACATTGCCGCGTTTGACCTGCAGGTGATGGAAGGGCTGGACGCTGTGATGGACATGCGCGTGGTGGTAGGGCGGCCCTACCGTAGCACCCCCGTGTTTAGCGACCGCATCACCTACCTCGCCCTCGCTCCGTACTGGAACGTCCCGCCGCGCATGGCGGTGGTGGACATCCTGCCGCAAGTCCAGCGGGACGTGGACTACCTTCAGCAGCAGAACATGCGGGTGTTTCGGGGATGGGGTGCCGGCGCCGAGGCCATCGACCCGACTACCATCGACTGGCAAACCCTGTCTCCGCGCAACTTCCCCTACCGCTTTCGCCAGGAGCCCGGGCCGAACAACGCCCTCGGTGATGTCAAATTCATGTTTCCGAATGCGTTTAACGTGTACCTGCACGACTCGCCCGCGCGCGAGCTTTTCCGCCGCCCCGATCGCAGCTTTAGCTCCGGCTGCATCCGCGTAGAGCGGCCGCTGGAGTTGGCCGAGTACCTCCTGGCCGATCAGCCCGGATGGACGCGGCAGCGCCTCCAGCAAGTCATCGGCCAGCGCGTAGAGCGGGCGGTCACGCTACGGCAGCCCATGCCTATTCACCTGCTTTACTGGACGGCCTTTGTGAGGGAAAACGGCACCGTCAACTTCCGGAATGACGTGTACGACCGCGATGGGCCGTTGCGCGACGCGCTCCGCGCCCTCTCGCCAAGCGAGACCACACTGGCGGACATTATCCCGGCGGCTACGCCCCCTACCATGGGCTCCTGACAAGCGGGCGGCCCTTACGCTTCGGCTTCGGTCACGGCTTGTACACGATCCAGCCGGATTTCCCGGCCGCTCTCCAGCCTGAGGTACTCCTCCGTTCCACGCGCATAGAGGTCCGCGATACGCCCGGTGACCGTTTCAGGTGAGGCATCAGGCGTCACGATCTCCAACACGACGCGCTGCTGCCGCAGCACGTAGAGCGAGAGCTCATCGTACGTGGCACATGCGATGGGGCGATACGCGTTGGCGGCCATCTATCAGGGGCGGACACGGTTGAGAGAACGAACGAGGTCTGCAGGGAGCCCCATACAGCAAGGTACGGTGGCCATGCTGCGTGCTACTGCTTATCCCGCAAGAAGGCGTCGATGCTGTAGCGCCCACCTCCGGCCATCGTGAAAAAGAGCGCGGAGAACATGAACAGCAGCGCCATCTCACGCTCGCCAAATGGGTCGCCCGCGTGCGAGATAAAGGCAGCGACGAACATCGTCCCAAGCACCATGAGCGCGGCCGGGCGCGTCAGCAGGCCTGCGGCCATCAACAACCCACCAAAAAACTCGGAAATACCCGCCAGCCAGGCAAAGAGCCCGGGGGCCGGGAAGCCCAAGCTTTCTACCAGCCCGGTAAAGCCTTCAGACGGCGGCACCTTGTTGATGCCATGGGCGAACGCCATTGCCAGGCCGGCAAAGATGCGGAGGAGGGCCAGGCCCGCATCAGCCAGCTTCGAGCCAGCGCCAGCGCCGCCTACGAGAAAATCACGGATGTTCATGGGGGATGGTGGGTTTGGGAAGAAATGGGTAATGTAAACGCACGCAAGCATCACCCCTCCTGCCCGAGCGCTGTTCCCTGCAGGAGGTAGCTTCTACAACAGCGTAACGTGCACCTCAGACGACTTCAGCGCCGGTCTCGCGGGTGCGGAGGAAATCCATCACGACCTGTGCAAAGGCCTCGGGGGCTTCCGCATGAACCCAGTGGGCGGCATCTTCTACCGTCACAACCTTAGCGTTGGGAAAGCCCTGCCAGATCTCCGCGATATCCTCGCTCTGTATGTACTTGGAATACTCGCCCCGTACAAAGAGCGTCGGCCCCGTAAACTGGTCGTTCAGATCTACCGCCCCGCTGATGTGCTCGTAGTTGGCGCGGATCGCTGGCAGGTTATTCTTCCAGAAGTACCGTTCCTCCCCGCTGTCGTATGACAGATTCTTGAGGAGAAACTGCCGGATCGCTCGTGATCGCACATCCTGGGCCAGCGCTTTATCGATGGACTGGCGGCGATCGTGCGTGGAGAGGTCCAGCGCTTCCAAGGCGTCGATCAGCTCCAGGTGATGCGGCGGATAGGCTTTGGGGGCAATATCGACGACAATCAGCCGGTCGACCCGCTCGGGCCGATCAAGGGCGAAGCGCATCGCCGTTTTTCCACCCATCGAGTGCCCGAGGATGTGGGCCTGCGCCAGGCCGTGCTGGTCCATAAAGGCTGCCAGGTCATCGGCCATCGCCGGGTAGTCCAGGCGGTCGTCGTGGGGCGACTCCCCGTGGTTGCGCTGATCGATAGTGTAGACCTGGTAATCCTCCGAGAACACGTTCTTGCTGAGCGTGTGCCAGTTGCCGCTGGCGCCCAGGAGGCCATGCAAAATAATGAGGGGCCGGCCTGCGCTGCCGTAGGTGTTGTAAAAAAGCTCCATCGGAACAGGGCGTCAAATAAAGGGTGGCGCTACAAACCAGAGCGCACGCTGCATTGATTCCGCTGATCGCGGCACCTGCGGTGGCTCCTGTGATGCAGGCTTTGTACCTTGCGCTGCCGCACGGTTTACTGGCTGGTGCTTCTTATCGTATTTCCTTCTGCCTTCCGTTCGCTTTTTCCATGCCCTCCTCCCTACGCGCTGGTCTGCTGGCGTTGCTCGTTGGTCTTCTTGTTGCTTTTGCTGGTGGCCCGCTGGCCACAGCCCAGGACGGGGACCAGCCCATCGTAGCGTCCGACCTCTTTAAGATCCAGGATATCGGCTCCGTAACGGCTTCCCCTGATGGCCGCAACGTCGTGTACACCGTCCGCTCCATCGAAGCCACCGATGACGGGTACACGTACCGCACCCATCTTCACCTCGTCCGGGCCGCACGCGGCGAGGCGCCCCAGCAGCTAACGCATGGCGACCGCGAAGGCGCGCAGCCCGCGTGGCATCCAGACGGGGAGCAGCTCGCGTTCGTGCGCTCCGTCGACGGCACCCCGCAGATCTTCATCCTGCCCGTTTTCGGTGGGGAGGCGTACCAGCTCACCGACTTCGAACATGGCGCCTCGAACCCGCAGTGGTCGCCGAACGGGCAACAACTGCTGTTTGCGTCCTCGCTCTCGGAAGATGCGGTGCGGGAGCTGACGATTACCGAGGACCAGCCCGCCTGGCCGCATGAGCGCCCGGGCCGCGACCGCGCCGATGTGCCGGACGTGCAGGCCAACATGGATGGCTCGCTGGAGGAGGTGCGCCGCCATCTGGCCGACCGCGTGGCCGAAGACCGCCCCCGCCTCGTCCACCGCCTGAACTTCCAGGCCGAATTCGACCTGCAGCCCCGCCTCACCTTCCGGCACTTCTTCGTGCTGGACGTAGCCACACCCGACGCCGAGCCCCGGCCGGCTACGCACGGGTTCTACTCGTTTGGCAGTGCCGACTGGCTGCCGAACGGCCGGCAGTTGGTCGTCAGCGCAGCCCTGGATGCAGAAACCCATCCCGACCGCGTGGAGCAAAACCATCTTTACCTCGTCACGCTGGACCGGCCCGAGCCGCGCCTCCTGCTGGAGATTGAAGACCACTCCCTCAGCAACCCACAGGTCGCCCCCGACGGCCGCACGGTGCTTTTTCAGGCGTCTGATCTCAACAACCGCGGCTTTGCGCAAACGCAACTGGGCCTCTTCAACCTGAGCGGTCGCGCGGCGCCCAACCTGCTGACGACCCCGTTCGACCGCTCGGTGTCCAGCCCACGGTGGTCGCGCGATAACTGGGGTGTGTACTTTACCGCCGCCGCCGACGGCGGATTTCCCCTCTACCGCCTCTCGCTCATTGCACCAGATGATGGCGAGGAAGGCCGCACCGCCATCGCCACCGGCCTGGGCCCGGCCGCCACGCTCAGCGGCGAGTCGCGGGCTACGTTCGACGCCGACGAAGTGGAGACCCCAGAGCCGACCATCGAGCGGCTGACCGCCTTCGACCGCGGCGTGCGGAGCTTCGACGTGACCGATGCCACCATCTACTTCTCCGCCACGGAGGTCGCCAACCCATACGAACTTTTCTCGGCCAACCTGCGACTCTCGCAGGAAACGCAGCTCACCCGCCACAATGCCGACTGGCTGGCAGATAAGCGCCTCAGCTTCCCGACGGCCCACACGGTGGAAAGCGACACGTTCGACGTACAATACTGGGTGATGCCGCCAGCGGGCTTCGACCCGGACACCGGTGGCGGCTCCTTTCCTGTGATGCTCCAGATCCACGGGGGGCCGTCGGCCATGTGGGGACCCGGCGAGGTGTCCATGTGGCACGAGTTTCAGCTGATGACGGCCCGCGGGTTCGGCGTCGTCTACAGCAACCCACGGGGCTCCGGCGGCTACGGCAACGCCTTTCGCCGGGCCAACTACCAGGATTGGGGCGATGGCCCTACCGCCGATGTGCTGGCCGCCCTGGACGATGCGCTGGAACGCTACCCCTGGCTGGATGCCAACCAGCAGGTGGTGACGGGGGGCTCCTATGCCGGCTACCTGACCGCGTGGATCGTCTCGCAGACGGACCGCTTCCAGGCCTCGGTGGCCCAGCGAGGCGTGTATGAGCTCCAAACCTTCCTTGGCGAAGGCAATGCCTGGCGCCTCGTGCCCAATCACTTCGGCGGGTATCCGTGGGACGATGAGCGGCCCGAGCCCCCGGCGGTGGAGGAAGAGGCATTGGAAGAAGACGAAGCCGAGGCCCCCACCATCGCGCGGGCCGACACCCTCTCCATCCGCGAGATCCTTACGTACAACTCGCCACTGACGCACGTGGAAAACATCCGGACGCCCCTGCTCATTATGCACGCGGACAATGACCTTCGCACGGGCGTCATTCAAAGCGAAATGCTCTACAAGAGCCTCAAGATTTTGGAGCGTCCGGTGGAATACATTCGCTTCCCTGACGAGGGGCACGACCTCTCGCGCATCGGGGCTCCTGCTCTGCGGGTGGACCGCCTCCTGCGGATCTACGAATTCATGGCGCGCTACGTGGACCTGACGAACGCGCCGCTCTTCATCGAAACGTTTGAGCCGGAGCCGATAGACCTCGACATGCTCTTCGACCTACCGCAAATTCCCGTGCCGGAGGACCTCCGCGAGACGGAGGCGGACGAAGCGGAAAACGAGGACACGGCCGATGCCCAGCTGCTGCAGAACGCTGCTGGGCCCCCTGCCTCTGCGCTGCATAGGTAGGCCTGGCGGCCGCGATTTCGCTTTTCTGTGCCTGCTTGACCGTGTGCTGTATGGCTTCTGGACTACGCCTCATCGGCCGGCTCCTAAGTGGGGGCTGGCTGCTACTGTTCGCGCTTGGCCACCTCAGTGCGTACCTGCCCCCTGCTTATTTCTGGTGGACGGGCTTACCGGCGTCCTTTCTGCCGTATGTAGGACTGGCGGCACTCGTGCCGCTTGGCGTTCATGCGGCGCTCCGCCAGTGGGGTTGGGTAGCAGCGTATGGGCTGCTCCTTGTGCTTTTGCTCGGTCGGATGGGACTGCCGAGCAGTGGGGCTGTGCCTCCGAGCGACGACACGTTTCAACTCCTCTCGCTGAACTACACCCCGATCACCGAACGCCCGATCGCGCAGCCGTATCTGCGGGAGGTGTTGGGTACGCTGGCGGCCACGTATGCCCCTGATGCCATTGCCATCCAGAGCATGCAGGTGTATCGCCGAGGCGATGGCGTGCGCCTCTTCCATCAGTTGGATACGCTCGCGACGCTGGGGTATGCGGTGGAGCCGCAAACCGGGGCTGAGGACCACTTCGACACGCGGGTGCCGCTGTTTGTGCGCGGCGGCGGCGCGCTCCGGCAAGACTTCATCGCGCTGCCCAGCCAGGCCCGGGATCGCCACATCACGCGCTCCGAGGTGGCGTGGGATGGGGCTACCGTAGCCATCTACAACGCGCATCTTCACTCCTTCGATCGCAACCGGCTCCTGAGGCTCCTCGCGCGGGACGCCTATGGCGCTGCCTTCCGCGAGTTCTTTGCGATGTACCGGCGCGGCATGCGGCAGCGCGCCCACGAGGCCCGCGAGCTCAGAACGCTCGTGGAGAAGGACTCGCTTCCAGCCGTAGTCGTCGGCGACCTGAATGCGACCCCGTTCAACTGGGAGTATCGCCATCTGCGACAGGTGCTGAACGACCCTGCGGCCCGCCACGGGGCCAACTGGCGCGCCACGTGGCCGGCCGACCGACCGCTCGTTCGCATTGACCATGTGCTGGCTACCCCGCACTGGCGCGGCCGCGGAGCTGCAGTAGACCCCGCCGTCATCTCGGATCACCGCGCCCTCGTCGTGGGATTACAGCTGAAGGCGCCCTGACATCCCCGTTCGGGCCGGAACCCACGCCCCGCCGGCACGCGTGGTATGCCTTCCTTTTCGTTTATCTTTTACTGCCATGGCTTCCGCTAAACAGCCTGAGCTCGTCCGCCGCCTGCGCCGCCTTGTCCAGAGCGAGCAGGCCCGTCGCATCCGCGTCTACCGGCACGACCGCGTGCTGATGGACGTCACCGTGCCGCTGGGCATCGGCGGTGTGGCCGTGGCCTTGCTCCTTGCTCCCAAGCTCACCGCTATTGCGGCGCTCGTCACGTTGTTTAGCGACGTCCGCGTCCGCATCGACCGTCCCACCCCCGACGCCCCTCCGCTCCTGCTTACCCCCGACGATGCCGACTGACACCGCTGCTGTTTCGTTTGCCGATGTTGAGGCCGCCGCCCGCCGCCTCAACGGTATCGCACACCGCACGCCTGTGCTCTCCTCGCAGCAGCTAAACGACGCCGTGGGCGGAACGGTCGTCTTGAAAGCTGAGCATCTGCAACGCACCGGCGCCTTCAAATTTCGTGGCGCCTACAATGCACTGGCCCAGCTATCTCCTGAGGCACGAGCGCGGGGGGTGCTCACCTACTCGTCTGGCAACCACGCGCAGGGCATTGCCCTGGCTGGACGGGAGCTGGGGATCGCCACAACCATCATTATGCCCGACAACGCACCGGCCACCAAGCGTGCGGCTACGGAAGGGTATGGCGCTACGGTTGTGTCGTACGACCCGGAGGAGACCACCCGCGAAGACCTGGCCGCCGAACTGGCCGAAGCACGGGGCCTGCCCATCATTCCACCGTACGACCACCCGGACATCATCGCCGGGCAGGGCACGGCCGGGCTGGAGCTCCTTCAAGAGCATCCGGACCTCGATGTGTTGCTCGTCTGCTGTGGCGGTGGCGGGCTGCTCTCGGGCTGTGCGCTGGCCGCCAACGCGCTCGCGCCCGGCTGCCACGTGATTGGCGTGGAACCGGAGGCGGGTAACGATGCCACGCGGTCGTTTCAGACAGGCACCCTGCAAACGGTTCACAACCCTGACACGATCGCCGACGGCGCCCGCACCCCCTACCTCGGGGAGCACACGTTTCCGCTGGTGCTGCAGCTCGCCGACGACATGGTGACCGTGCCCGATGCCGCGCTCGTCGACGGCATGCGCTTCATGGCGACCCGCCTGAAGCAGGTCATCGAGCCTACCGGGGCGCTTGCCCTGGCAGCTTTGCTTTCCGGGACGGTTGCGCTCAATGGGCGCAAAGCCGGGGTGCTGATCAGCGGTGGAAACGTGGACCCTGCAACGTTTGCCCGCCTGCTCACCGCGTGATTGGCACGTGAAGGGCGTGAGCAGCTACCACGTCCACTTACGCAACGCCTGCAGATGATCGTGCGCTGTGAGATCGAGCTGCAGCGGCGTTGCCGACACGTAGCCACCCTCTACCGCTTCAATGTCGGTGTTGTCGCCTTCGTCCAGGTTTACAAACGTTCCGGCCATCCAGTAATACGGACGCTGGAGCGGGTCGGTGCGTGCCTCGAAGGACTCCTCCCAGCGCGAGCGGGCCTGCCGCGTGATAGCAATGCCCCGGATGTCTCGGTACGGCTGGTCGGGGACGTTCACATTGAGTAGCACGCCCGGCGGCAGCCCCTGCGCCAATATTTCTTCTGCCATGCGCCGGGCATAGCGGCCGGCGGCTTCATAGTCGGCCGCCGCCTCAGCCTTCCACTTGCAAAGCGAGACGGCCATGGCATCGATTCCCGAGATAGCACCCTCGGTGGCGGCGCTTACGGTCCCCGAGTAGATCACATTGACGGCCGTGTTCGGGCCCCGGTTGATGCCACTCACGATGAGGGCGGGCCGGCGCGGCGTCAACTGTGTGATGGCCAGCTTGATGCAGTCGGCCGGCGTGCCCGTGACCGCGTAGGCCGGCACCGTGCCGGAGGGCACTTCCATCGTCCGCTCATGGGCGCGCACAGGCATCCGGACGGTGATCGCGTGGCCCACGGCGCTTTGCTCCTGAGCCGGGGCGACTACCATCAGCTCGCCGAGGCCATCCAGCGCGGCGGTGAGGGCACGGATGCCCGGGGCATCGATGCCATCGTCGTTTGAAATCAGAATCAGCGGGGACTCCGCAGGGGGGGCAGCCATAGACTACGCGAACATCGTAAACAGAAAAACAGAATACCGCAGGGCCAGCCTTCGCCGGCAGAAAGGCTCGTCAATAGCTTTCGTCTGCGTTGGGGAATTGGTGCGCGCGCACATCGGTCACGTAGGCTTCTACCGCCTCCGTGATGGTGTCAGCGAGGTGAGCGTAGCGCCGTACAAACCGCGGGTTGAAGTCGGTGGTGAGGCCCAGCATGTCGTGCGTCACGAGAACCTGCCCACTGCAGCCTACCCCGGCGCCGATGCCAATGGTGGGAATCTCGAGCTGTTCGGTCACGTCCGCGGCCAGCGCAGCCGGCACTTTCTCCAGGACAATGCTGAAGCAGCCTGCCTCCTGCAACAGGTCGGCATCGCGCCGGAGCTCCTCCGCTTCTGAGGCCTCCGTAGCGCGCACTTTGTATGTGCCAAACTTGTGGATGCTCTGCGGCGTCAGGCCGAGGTGCCCCATCACCGGAATACCGGAGTCCACGATGCGCCGGATCATTTGTGCGACGCCGGCGCCCCCCTCCATCTTCACGGCATGCGAGCCGGCTTCCTTCATCATGCGGATGGCCGTGTGGAGCGCTTCCTTGGCGTTGCCCTGATAGGAGCCAAACGGCAGGTCGGACACCACCAGCGCCCGGCTCACGCCGCGTACCACGGCCTGCGTGTGGTAGATCATCTGGTCCACGGTGATGGGCAGGGTGGTCTCGTGGCCCGCCATCACATTGGAGGCCGAGTCGCCTACCAGTAGCACGTCGGCACCGGCCGCGTCCAGGATGCGAGCGCTTGTGTAATCGTAGGCGGTGAGCATGGCGATGGGCGTCTCCGCGCGCCGCATCTCCTGCAGCGTCTGCGTGGTCACGCGGGGCACATCAGCGAAAGAGGACGACGTGCTCATAAGGAAAAGGGCACAGGCGGAGAAGACAACGGGTGCCCAATATACAAAAGAACGAGCGGGCTTCCACCCGGAGGCGAAGCCCGCTCGAAACGGTTACGTTACCGGCTGTACCTGCCACTACGGACGTGAGGTTGCGCAGCTTGTGAACCGCGGCAGGGGCAGGTGTGAGTTTGGCAACGTTTTAATTTGACGACATCGGTTGCGCCGGATCGGTGATTTCGTCTTCATCGACCTCGATACCGAGCTTACGCGCCACCGGCAGCGTAATATCAGAGATACGGTCGGGATTGACGAACAAGATCACCGGCTGCATGGGGCCTACCTGATTGCGCAGCACGAGGTCGAGGGACTGCTCGTCGGCGACTTCCTGAATGGCGGCATCCACGCGTTGGAGCAGCGGGCTCAGCAGTTCAGCCTCACGCTGCTGCAGGGCTTGTTCGCCTTGCTGCTGGCGTTCACGGATCTGCTGCTCCAGCTGAGCCAGCTCCTGCTCCCGTTCCTGGCGGCGCTCGTCCGAGAGCAGCGCTTGCTGCCGCTGGTAGCGCTCGGCCATCTCCTGGTATTCCTCGATCAGGCCCTGCAGCTCTTGCTGCGTGCCCGCGAAGTCCTGCTCCAACTGCTGCCGAAGGTCCTGGTACTCTGGCATGTTAACGATCAGGAGCTCGTGGTCCGTGTAGCCCACCTGCAGATCCTGTGCGGCAGCCTGTTGCGCCGCCGGCACCACCAGCACCAGAAGGGCGAGGCCCAGCACGGCAGAGGTAAACGATTGGATAAATTGTCGCATGATAGGAGTCAAGCAAAAGGGAAAATGGTGAGCACAGCTAATGTTAACGGCTGCGGTTGTCTCGGAGTTCTTCAACATCAATGC
This sequence comes from Rhodothermaceae bacterium Tc-Br11_B2g6_7, assembly GCA_001564055.1. Classification (GTDB taxonomy): domain Bacteria; phylum Bacteroidota; class Rhodothermia; order Rhodothermales; family Salinibacteraceae; genus Tc-Br11-B2g6-7. The sequence goes on along the minus strand of LKNB01000009.1, from coordinate 43,273 downwards.
CAAGTTCGCGCAGCACGTCGCGGGTCAGGTTATACTCCGGAGCGGCGTACAGAAAAAGAAAGTCGCCGCTCCGGTCGAATACATAATCATAGCCATTTTCATCTGCCACGACCTCCACCGCTTGCAATACCTGCTCCTGAAGGGGGCGCAGCCGCTCTTCCTGGCGCTGAAAAAACTCACCCTCCGGGCCGAAGTATTGCTGGCGCAGGCGTTCGACGTCTTCCTCAGCCTCCACGATCTCGCGGCGGCGGCGCTCCCGTTCCTCCTGCGTGTACAGCAGCTCACGGGCCTGGTATTCATCAAACATGCGGTCTACTTCCTGGTCAAGCTCGCGGATTTCAGCCTCCATCTCGTCCGCGATGCGGTCCAACTCCTGCTGCGCATTCGCATAGGCCGGCAGCTGCTCCAGCACCTCTTCAGAATCGACATAACCGATACGCTGCTGCGCCTCGACCGGTGCCGGCGCGCTCACACTGCCGAGCGCGATAAGTAAGAGGATAAGTCCCAGCGTTGAAAAACGATGAACCGCGGATGTCGTGAGTGCCGGCATGAGAGCGTACGCAGATGGCGATAGAAGAGGAGGCCGTGTGTCTAACAAAGTGTACAGCACGGGTGCACAGCCCGCAGTTCGCCGGGCCATGACCGGGGGACCAGGCTACCGTCCGCCCCCCGGCGCGCTACCAAAGCCGAAGCCCTGCCCAATGGTAAACTGGAAGCGCCAGCGGCTGGAGCCATCCTGCTCGCCACGGAAGGGCTCAAACTCGTCGATGTTGTAGCCATACGCCAGCTCAATCATCCCGAGGATGGGCAAGAACATGCGGACGCCCACGCCGGCCGAGCGGTACAGCCGGGTGGGGTCGTAGGAGTCGAAGCCATCAAACGTGTTGGCGGCGTCGGCAAAGATATAAGGGGCGGCCTGCAACTGTTGCGACTGCACGGCCAGAAAGCGGAGCTCCGACTGGTACTTGTTCAGGATGCGACCGCCGACAGGCTGCCCGTTGCGGCGGGGGCCTACCGACCCGCGCGGATACCCACGCATGAAGATGTCCTCACTGCCGAAGTTGGTCTGGCCCTGTGTGTCGAACGGCGACCCCCCGACCAGGAAGCGTTCAAAGTCAACCTCGCCACCGGTAAGCGAGCCGATGTATCCGAAGTCGGTACCAAACGAGAAGGTCAGGCGGCGCGCAATGGGCGCGTGCCAGGCGGTGTTGAACCGCCACTTGTGGTACTGGATGAAATCGCCTAACGGCAGCGCGACATCCAGCGACAGACTCGCCCGCGATCCGCTCCGGGGGAAGAGTGGATTATCGAGGGAGTTGCGCGAGAGGCTCTGCTGCAACGCCAACTCCTGGCTGATGCCCTGCGGCACGCTCGTGAAGATGGAGTTGCTGAAGAACTGATAGCGCGTCCCGATAGAGTAGCTAAACCGGTCGTCCGGCCAGGAGAGGCGGCGCTGCTGGAAGACGGAGGCACGGGTACGGATGAAGCGCCCATCGTCATCCTGACCGAAGAATGAGCCAAAGGGGTTGCCCGTGGTACGGGAGTGCGAGACGCTAAAGCCTACGGGCATGGGCCGGCCGCCGAACCAGGGCTCCTGGAACGACAGGTCGTACTGCTGGAAGAACGTCCCGTTGGTCTGCACGCCTACCGAGAGCCGCTGACCATCGCCCATGGGCAGCGGGCGCCAAGCTTCTGGCTTAAATACGTCCTGCGCCGAGAAATTGTTGAACGAGAAGCGCAGTTGCAGCACCACCCCGAAGCGCCCGTACGTACCCGAGAGCTCCAGTTGGTCGCTGCCCACTTCGTCTACTTCGTAGGTTAGGTCCACCGTACGGTTTTGCTCATCCAGCGCCAGCTCAGGCCCGCCGGCCAGGGCCTGTTGGTCAAAATACTGGAGTTGTGAGAGCCGGCGCACGCTCTCCTGGATCGCGTCCTGGCTGAACTGCTGTCCGGGTGTGGTCAACAGCTCGCGGCGCACCACGTGCTCTTTGGTTTTCTGATTTCCTGCGATGGTGATGCGCCCAAAGTCGTACGTCTCCCCCTCGAACACATCAAGCGTGAGGTCCAGCGAGTCCCCCGGCACCACGCGCACCGACGGCTGCACGTTGAACGTCATGAAGCCCTGGTTGCGGTAACGGCTGGAGACGTCCGAACTGCGGCGGTTACCGAACAGGTTCTCTTCAAACTGTGATTGGTTGAATACGTCGCCCCGCTGAAACCCGAGCGCTTCGGTAAGCTGCTCTTCTGAGAACACGGTGTTGCCCTCCCACGCGATGTTGCGAACGTGGTAGCGTGGGCCTTCATGCAGCTCTATGGAGACGATCAGCTCGGGATCGGTGTCCGGGTTGCGGACCTCAAAGGTATCGCGCAGCACCCGGGCGTCGTAGAACCCGCGGCGGTTGTATTCCTCAATGATGTACTCCAGGTCTTCCTGAAACTCCTCTTCGTTAAACCGCGCGCCCCGCCAGAAGCGCCACCAGCTGCGCTGCTTGGTGTTGTCCATGGCGCCACGGACCTGCCCATCCGAGAGCTCCTCGTTTCCCTCAATCACGATATCCGATATCCGGAGGCGCGGGCCTCGGTCAATGACAAAGGCCAGTTGTACGGAGTTGTCGTCTTCCCGCACCGTGCGCTGTACCGCCACCTCAGGCAACAGGTACCCGTCCTCTTTGAAATACCTTTTGATGGTGTCGACGCTGCGTTCGATGCGTCCATCGCTGATCCGCTGGCCGCGGAGGAGCGGCACCCGGTCGCGCAATTCACGTCGGTCGCTGCGCCCCACGTTCAAGAACTCGTAGCTGGTGAGGCGGGGCGCCTGCGTGACGCTGATCACCAGCGCCAGCCCATCGGTAGTCCGTTCACCTTGCTTGACCTTCACGTCGTCGTACACGCCGGAGGCGTGCAACGTGCGCACGGCTTCACCGATGGCGGTGTCGCCCGGAAGACGGAGCTCCTGGCCTACGGCAAGGCCGCTGCGTTCAATCACGCGACGCTGGGCCGCTTCCCCCTCCACGCCCTCAACGGTGATGTCGGTAATGGTAACCGTCTGAGGCATCCCAGGAACAGCGGCTTGCCCACCGGGCGGTACCCCCTGGGCAGCAACAGAAACAGCACCAAAGGCCAAGATCAGTCCTACGACCGTCAGGCGAGCAAACAAACGTGCCATACAAATACCGGAGTGCGTGAAAATAGATACCCGTTTAAGCGATGCCGAAAGGGCTTGGTTTCGTCATTGTAACGTGAAGCAGGCCCCCATTCGCATACCCAAGGGCGTGGCTACATCAGCCGACGCTGCTTCAAGAGAGGAAAACACAGCCACCGGGGGCACGTTATCCGACCTTTCCATACCGGCGATCTCGGCCCTGAAAATCGCGAATGGCCTCGTACAGCCGCTTCCGCCGGAAGGCCGGCCAGTACTCGTCCGTCACGTACAGCTCCGTGTACGCCATCTGCCAGAGCAAAAAGTTGGATACCCGAAACTCGCCGCCGGTGCGGATCAGCAGGTCGGGGTCGGGCAGGTAGGAGGTGCTGAGCGCACTGGTGATGGCGTCCTCCGTGATGGCCTCAGGGGGCAGGTCGCCCCGCTGCACCTGCTCGGCCAGGTCGCGCATGGCCCGCACCAGTTCCCAGCGTCCGCTGTAGGAGAGCGCCAGGGTGAGCGTCATGCGGGTGTTGTCGCGCGTTACGTCGATGGTTTCCTGCAGCTCGCGCCGGCAGGCCTGCGGCAGCTTGGGAAGGTCCCCGATGGCGCGCAGCCGAATCCCGTTCTCGTTGAGGGTCTTGCGCTCGCGGCGAATCGTATGGATGAGCAGCCGCATCAGCGCGTTCACCTCCAACCGCGGCCGGTCCCAGTTTTCTGTGCTAAACGTGTAGAGCGTCAAAAACTCCACCCCCAGCTGCGCACACGCCTCGGTGATGTCGCGCACCGACTCCACGCCTTCGTGATGCCCAACCACCCGGGCCTGGCCGCGGCGCTTAGCCCATCGCCCGTTTCCATCCATGATGATTGCCACGTGGGGGGGGATGGTCCCGCGCTCCATAAGTGAAGCCTGCGCAGCCGCGTCGTGATCCGTTTGCGCGTTACCCGTGATTGTTAACTCTTCCAAAGTACGGGGGCTGAAATGAGTAAAGGAACGAACGTTCGAGTGCTATAACCGGAAGGTACGGTGGGGGTCCGCGAACATCAACGAAATATGGCTCGCTGGGGTAGTAAGCCACCAGACGCAGCCGGTTAACGGAAGCGGCCCAGGTCTAAAAAAGCCGGAAAATGTCATGGAAGATCAGGAAGACCATCAGCAGCAACAACAATACCATCCCGATTTGCTGCAGGGCCATCCGGACGCGCAGCGAGGGCTCGCGTCGCGTGAGCGCCTCGTAAATCAAGAACATCAGATGCCCTCCATCGAGCGCCGGGATTGGTAGAATGTTGACGATGGCCAGCGTCACCGACAGGATGGCCACGATGAACCAGAACCGGTCGGCTCCAGCAGAAGCTGCATCGCCGGCTACCTTGGCTACCATCACAGGTCCACCAATGGAATCCATGCCTTCCCGCCCGGTAAAGAGGCGCTGCAGGCTCACGGCGATGGCTCGCGTGTTCATCCAGGCATCCTGGGCGCCTTCCACCGTAGCTTCAGCAAAACTGTAGGTGCGCGTCGTAATGCCATACTCCTGCCGCAGGATCTGCTCGTCAAACGACGGGCCGTAGATGCCGATGACGTAGCGCCCATCATCCTCGGCCTGCTCAGGTTCCAGGAGGCCTTCATACACGTGTGCCTGCTCGGTCACCTCGACGAGGCGGTAGGGCTGGTCGGTAGACGTCGTCTGCCGCTCGATGAGGGAGTCCGGTCGCTCCCACCGCAGCATGAGCGGCGCGCCTTCGGAGGTCTCGATGCGCTGCGTAAGCTGCCGCCAAAAGCGGACCGGTTCGCCATCCACCGCGACGATGCGGTCGCCCGGCATGAGGCCCGCGCGGGCCGCCGGGGCATCCTCAACCAGCCCGCCAACGACGGAGGACTCAAAGGAGACGCCAAAGCCGCCTTCCGTCCGGCTCAATTGCGTACCGATGTCCTCAGGTCCCAGCAGCGTTTCCCGCGTACCGTTGCGCTCCACCGTGATGGTAAAGCGATCGGCCATCAGGCGGTCGGGCCGGGCCAGGTCTTCAAACCGCTCCAGCGGCTGCCCGCTAACCGCCACGATGCGATCGCCCGTCTGCAGCCCCATCCGGTCGGCAATGGTGCCGTCCTCCACATATACCGCCTCTACGCGGTCGGCCGGCACATACGTCTCGCCGTACGCCATCTTCAGCCCGGCGAAAATGGCGACGGCCAGCAGCACGTTAAAAATAACGCCCGCGGTAATCACGATCATACGTTGCCACACGGGCTTGGCCCGGTACTCATGCGGCTCGGGGGGCCGGTCTTCGTGCTCGGTGTCCATGCTCTCGTCCACCATCCCGGCGATCTTGACGTAGCCCCCGAGCGGGGTGGCGCCGATGACGTACTCCGTCTCCCCGATCTTCTTTCCGAAAATGTTGGGCGGGAATCCAACCGAGAAGCGGTCCACCCGCATCCCGAACAGCTTAGCCGCGAGGAAGTGACCGAGCTCATGGACAAACACCAGAATGGTGATGGCCACCAGGACCCAGAAGGCGTAGATCAGGATTCCGAGGATCGACTCCATGCAGCAACGTAAAGCGTAAGTGAAAACCGTGGGGGGCCGATGCCTGCCTGCTGGATCCCGTTAGGACGGCGGGCCGCAACGTGCGGCTTTAAACCAAAAAAGGGCCGTAACTTCTGTTAAAGCAACGATAAAGCCTCATCCCCGTGAGCCACGCTTCAATCTGACTCCGCGCCCGTGGGTTCCTTGTTTCCCGCCCGCATCATCCATGTGCGCATGAATCTCAGGCCGAAGAGCGACCGATGAGTATCGGGGGCGGGATGCGCACCGCACGCGGACGTCAGCAGGCGAGCCCAGAATGAACATAAGCCGGTATGTACGCGCCGCCACCCCGTACCCACGACGTTGGCGGCATGCACTACCCCTACGCTGAAACCTCAACGCTTTCAGGGGGATACACACTGCATGAAGGATGTGTGAGAGCGATTAGCCTTCTGCGTACGGCGTCGTATGAGACGCCTCTGCTCCCTTTTGTCATCGGTTTCGTTGTGAGGTTGTATGCTGCGTTCCTTGCGTTGGATGATGCTTCTGCCCCTGCTCTGTATAGGCGGGATAAGCACCTCGGGGACGGCCCAGGCGCAGCAGATCGAGCAGTCGCTGATACCCACCTTTCAGGAAGCCGAGACGCTGCTGCGGGATGGACAATATGAGGCCGCGGCGGACCTCCTGGAGCCGCTGGTAGCACAGCAACCCGAGACGTACGTGTTCTTCGACCGGCTCCTGCGGGCCTATGACAATTTGAAGCGCTACGATGATGCGGTCGCGCTCATTGAGGACCGCCGTGCGGCGTTTGGCGCGTCGCCAAGCCTGCTGGCCGAGCAAGCCCGCATTTTGTACTTGAGCGGGGCAGAAGCAGACGCCCTCTCTACCTGGCAGGCTGCCATCGATACGGCCCCAGCGGAGGCCCAGACGTACCGCACCGTCTATCGCTCCATGACGGAGGTGCGGCTGCTGACGGATGCCGTTGAGGCCTTAGAGCAGGGCCGAGAGCGGCTGGAGGATGCCTCCGCCTTTCGGTTTGAGCTGGCCAACCTGTACGGGGCCACCGGGCAGTTTGCAGAGGCCACCACCGAGTACCTCGCCGTGCTGGCCGACGACGATCGGCGGGTCAGCTTTGTGCGCAACCGGATGGCCCGCCTGTTTGAGCAGGACGGCGCCCTGGACGCAGCCCTGCCCGTGGTGGAAGCGGTGGTCCGCGACGAGCCGCTGTACCATCCGTACCGGGCCTTGCTGGCGTGGCTGTACCTGGAAGATGCGCAGTACGAAGCCGCGCTGGATGCCCACCGAGCGCTCGATCGCCTCGAAGATACGGAAGGGCGTGAGCTGATCGGCTTTGCGGAGGCGGCCATCGACGGTGGCGCTTACCCCAGCGCCATCGTCGCCTACCGCGAAGTGCTGGACCGCTACCCCGACAGCCGCTCCGCCCTCCGTGCCCGCTTGGGGCTGGCCGCCACCTATGAGCACTGGGGCGACCACCTGACGGCCATCGCCTCCACGCGCCCCCGCACCGAGCGCCCTCGTGATCTGCCCCTGCCCGGTACGCCCGGCGACGATGCCGCACCCGGCACAGCTGATCCCGTTCCCCCGACTGAGGCTGATGCAGCTGCAGATACCCCCACTGCCCAGATGGCCTACCAGGAGGCGCTCACGGCATATCAGGAGTTTCTGGCGTTGCACGAAAACAGCGGACAGGCCCGCCGTGTGCTGCAACGCCTGGGCCGGCTGCACCTGGAGGTGACCCACGACTACGAGGCGGCCACCGAAGCGCTGCAAACGCTGCTTGAGGCCCACGCGGGTACGGACGAAGCCGAGCAGGCCCTCTTCGACCGCGCCCGGGTGGCCCTGCGCCGTGACAACCTCGACGAGGCCCGGATCTATTTCTCGCGCGTGGTGGATACCGTCCGCACCGGCGAGCTCGCGAACGAGGCGCGCCTGGAACTGGCGCGGCTGCACTTCTACCGGGGCGAGTTTGACGCCAGCAAGACGCTTCTGTCCACCATCCGGACCAACACCTCGTCGGATGTGGCCAATGACGCCATTGCGCTTCGGCTGCTGCTCATTGATGGCGAGGGGCCGGACTCCCTCCATACCCCCCTGCGCACACTGGCCACGGCGCGCCTGCTGGTTCGGCAGCAGCAGCCGGCAGCGGCGCTGGCACGGCTCGACACCCTACTGGCCACCCATTCGCGGCATCCCGTCGCCGACGACGCCCACCTGACCCGCGGGCGCACCCTCGTAGCGCTGGAACGCTTCGCGGAGGCCCGCGACGCCCTCCGCGCCCTGCCCGACAACTACCCCCGGAGCGTTCACGGGGATCGTGCCCTCTTCGAAGCCGCCACCCTTGAAGAGCAGCAGCTGGGCGCCCCCGAGGCTGCCCTCGAAACCTACCTGGACTTGCTGGACCGCTTCCCCGGCTCGCTCCTCGCCTCCGACGCCCGCGAGCGCATCCGTACCCTGCAGGGGCGTGGCGTAGAGCAGGAAACGTGATGCTGAACCCACCGCCTCCCGTCGGTTAGACCGCCCGTCCTTCTGTACTTCCCGTCCGTACCGCCATGCACCATTCGTCTTCCCTCCTCTCGCTGATCGGGCTGCTGCTCTGCGCCGGGCTTCTGCTCCACGCCTCCACCCCGCCGACCACCCAGGCGCAGGAAATCCTGGTGCCCATGGACACGGGCCAGACCGATCACCTGAAAGCCTACGGCGCGGCCTACTGGGCCATCGACCAAGGGATGGAGGTAGACTGGCTGCTGAACTATCGCGGCGGTTCATTTTTGCTGCCAGCCTCGTCGGGCCTGACGCGCGAGCTCAACACCCGTGGGGTGCGCTACGAGCACGTCAGCGGCTCCGAAACGGCCCAGATCCTCTCCGAGGTAGAAAGCCCATCCAGCAATCAGTCGGTAGTACGACTGGAGAAGGCGCCCAGTATTGCCATCTATGCCCCGGAGCAGACCCTGCCCTGGGACGATGCGGTGTTGCTGGCGCTGGAATACGCCGAAGTGCCGTACGATATGATCTACAACGACGAGATCTTAAACGGCGAACTGGAGCAGTACGACTGGCTGCACCTCCACCACGAGGACTTCACCGGCCAGTACGGGAAGTTTTACCAGTACCGCAACACGTCTTGGTATCAGGAGCAGCAGCGCCACCTGGAGGGCCTGGCCCTGAAGCATGGCTTTCGGAAGGTGAGTGAGATGAAGCTGGCCGTAAGCGAAACCATCCGCGACTACGTGGCTGGAGGGGGCTTCCTGTTTGCCATGTGCTCCGGTACCGAAACGCTGGATATTGCGCTGGCTGCCCACGACACCGACATCGTCCCCTCGGCCTATGATGGCGACCCCGTGGACCCCGACTTCATGGAACGCCTCGATTACGATCGTACGTTTGCCTTCCACAACTTCACCCCGAACGTAAACGCCACCGAATACGTGCACTCTGACATCGACGTGGGTGCGCCGCCGCCCGCCCTGCGCGACCCCGCCCGCGACTACTTCACGCTGTTCGACTTCAGTGCGAAGTGGGACCCGGTGCCCTCCATGCTCACCCAAAACCACGTGGCAACCATCCGAGGCTTCCTGGGACAGTCGACGAGCTTTCGGAAAGATCTGATTAAGCCGGGCGTGACCATCCTGGCCGAGGCTCCGGAGCGCGACGAGGTTAAGTACCTGCACGGCACGCTGGGCGAGGGCACGTTCACCTTTTACGCCGGCCACGATCCCGAAGATTACCAGCACTTCGTGGGCGATCCGCCTACCGACCTGGGCCTGCACAAGAATTCCCCCGGGTATCGCCTCATCCTGAATAACATCCTCTTCCCCGCGGCGGAGCCGGAGGAACGCAAGACGTAAAGACCGCGGTCGGGCGGGAAAAGCGACGTCATGTGCTTTTCATCCCCCGGATGGATCTCCTCACCGGGCCCCGGGGTCTTGATTTCTCATCATACGCCCCGTTTACTTTCCGCCTCCCCGCATACCATGCCCCCTGCCGCCCCCCACGAAGCCTACGACCCCCAGGGCCAGAAGACGGTCAGCCGTTCGCGCTGCGTCATGACTGAAATTGTGCTGCCGAACGATACCAACGGGCTCGGCAACCTGATGGGCGGCCGCCTGCTGCACATGATGGACAAGTGCGCTGCTATCTCAACGCAGCGCCACGCCAACCGCGTCTGCGTGACGGCTGCCGTCGACTCCGTGGAGTTCAACGCGCCCATCTACCAGAACGAGATCATCATTGCGGAAAGCCAGGTCAACCGCGTCTTTCACACGTCGATGGAGGTGGAGCTAAACGTGTGGGCCGAGAACCCACGCAAGCAGACGCGCCGGCGGTGCAACCGGGCCTTCTTCACGTTTGTGGCGCTGGATGACGAGGGCCGCCCCACGGAGGCGCCGCCAATCTACCCGCAGACCGCGGAGGAAGAAAGCCGCTACGAGGCGGCCGCCAAGCGACGCGAGATGCGCCTCCTACTCGCCGGGCGCCTGAACCTGGGCGACGCCCAGCACATCAAGGCTGACGTGCGGGCGGCGCTGTCCGAGCAGCAACCCGACGCGTAAACTGGCCCGGCAGCCCGCCAACACGCAAGAGCGCAGGGGCGGACCAAGCCCGAGGCCATGCCGTTGGCCCTTAGCGCACATGCGAAACGCTCTGCCCACCGGATCGGCTTGCATCACCTGGCTGTTTCCGATCTCCGCATGTTCTATATTGTGTGGCCCCGTGCGGCCGCTCTTCCACGACTGATGTACAGGACCCATGTTGTTTCACCGCGTACTCATCACCGGCGCTAATGGCCTCCTGGGCCAGCAGCTCGTCCATCAGATGAGTGCGCATGCGGAGTATGATCTTTTGGCGACCGCGCGGGACCTGCAGCCGCGCTTTCCAGCAGCCTCCTGTGGCTACGCCCCGCTCGACATCACCGACCACGAGGCCGTCAAGCGGCTCTTCGATGACTTTACGCCGACGGTGGTTATTAACTGCGCGGCCATGACCAAGGTGGACCAGTGCGAGAACGAGCGGGAGGCCTGCTGGAGCGTCAACGCCGACGCCGTGGGGCACCTCGCCCGGACGTGCCGGACGCATGGCGCGCGGCTGGTGCAAGTCTCTACCGACTTCGTCTTTGACGGCGCCGACGGCCCCTACCGCGAAGACGCCCGCCCCAACCCGGTAAACTTCTACGGCCGCTCCAAGCTGGCCGGGGAAAACGCGGTGCGAGAGGCCTCTGCCGGCAACTGGACGATCGCCCGGACCGTCCTCGTCTACGGCACCGCTCACGCCCTCAGCCGCACCAACATCGCACTCTGGGTGATCGACAACCTGCGCCGTAGCAACCCCATCCATGTTGTCACCGACCAGTGGCGCACGCCCACCTACGCCCCAGACCTGGCCGACGGCATCGAGAAGCTGGTGCGTCACAACAAGACCGGCATCTACCACCTGTCCGGCACCGACTTCCTCACCGTGCACGACTTTGCCCTGCAGGTGGCGCGCGTCTTCGACCTGGATGCTTCGCTCATTAACCCCATCACGTCGGCCGAGCTGGGCCAGGATGCCGACCGACCGTCGCGCACGGGCTTTATTGTGCTGAAAGCCGCCAGCGAGGTCGGCTACAAGCCACGCCCCGTCGGACAGGCCCTGCGCGCCCTCGGTCAACACCTGGGGCTGCCCGTCAGTACACCCTCGCCGTAACCGCCCCGCCGCCGCCGTAGCCCGTTTCCCCCTCCACTTCCTTTCCTTGCATTCGCATGCTTGACCTGCAGCTCCTGCGCGAGGCCCCTGAGCGTATCCGTACCGCCATTGAACACAAGGACATGGGCGCGCCCGACGACGTGGACACCGCCCGTGCCCTCGACGCGCAGCACCGCAAACTCCTCACCGAGCTACAGCAGGCCCAAGCCCGCTCCAATACGCTATCGAAGCAGATTGGCGAAAAGATGCGGGCGGGAAAGCGCGACGAGGCACAGCCGCTCATCGATGAGTCGGGCACGCTGAAGCAGCGTATTCAGGAACTGGAGGACGACGTGAAAGCAAAGGCGGAAGCGCTGCATCGCCTCCTGCTGAGCCTGCCGAACCTACCCCACGAAAGCGTACCGGTAGGACGCACACCCGACGACAACGAGGTCGTGTTTACCTCGGGCGAAAAGCCGACCTTCTCGTTCGACGCGCAGCCACACTGGGCGCTATTGGAGCAGCACGGCCTGGCCGACTTTGAGCGGGGGGCTAAGGTCACGGGCGCCGGTTTTCCCTTCTATACCGGAAAAGGCGCACGGCTGCAGCGCGCGCTCATCCACTTCTTCCTTGACCTGGCTACCGACCGCGGCTACCGCGAGATGCAACCGCCGCTGTTCGTGAACGAAGCCAGCGCTACTGGCACGGGGCAGCTGCCCGACAAGGAAGACATCATGTACGAAATCGACCGGGATGGCCTCTTCCCCATCCCTACCGCCGAGGTCCCGGTCACCAACTACTTTCGCGACGAGATCCTGGCTGAGGACGACCTGCCCATCAGGTTTTGCGCGTACACGCCCTGTTTTCGGCGCGAGGCCGGCTCGCACGGAAAGGATGTGCGCGCGCTGAACCGCCTGCATCAGTTCGACAAGGTGGAGCTCGTGCAGTTCGTGAAGCCGTCGGATAGCTACGAAGCGCTGGAGGCCATGCGCGCCGATGCTGAGCGTCCCCTAAAGCTGTTAGGGCTCCCGTACCGCCGCCTCCTCATGTGCACCGGCGACATGGGCTTTACGCAGACCAAGAAGTACGACCTGGAGGTGTGGAGTGCTGGACAGGAACGCTGGCTGGAAGTATCGTCCATTTCTAACTTCGAGGCCTTCCAGGCGCAGCGCACGCAGGTCCGGTATCGCGATGAGAGCACCGGCAGTAACGAGCACGTGCATACGCTCAACGGCAGCGCCCTCGCCCTCCCCCGCGTCGTTGCCGCGCTGCTGGAGCACTACCAGCAGCCTGACGGCACCATTGCGCTACCGGAGGTGCTGCATCAGTACACGGGGTTTGAGACCATTGGGTAGGGTGGATGCAAACGCCTACTGACTTGAACCCCTATCAACCGGTTCGCCACAGGCCGGGTAGGTGCACCGCACAATCTCCCGCGCTATAGTCTCGTCGTCACGGGACACCGTCAGGGTGGCCTCCACCTGATCCCCTTCACCAACTGATACCTGGCTCGTGGACAGCGTATCAACTTGGCCCGGCGTGGAGATAAACGCCCCGCGTTGCCGCGTGGTGCTCAGGCCGGCTGTGCCGTCACGCACCACTTCGAGGATATACGCCAGCGCTTCTTCCTCTTGCTCCTCACCTGACGCGTAGAAGCCTTGCACGAGCAGCATGCCGTGCTCCGTGGTGAACTGTACCGTGGCTTCGCCTGAATCCGATGGCAGCAGGGTCATGGCACCGAGGAGGCAAAGCGCGAGCAAAAGAGTCAGGTAACGCATGTTAGGCTCCACAATAATGTGATTATTTGCAAGCGACCCTGCTATTTTTAGGTGGGTACGGATATCACCCCCCATCGCTCCGCCCCACCCACCACGAGAGCCCCACGTATGCCGCCGGGTAGCTGAGCGACGCCCAGAAAAGCCATGCTGGAGCCTCCGGGAAAAACGGCAGTGAGCCCAGCAAGACGGCCAGCCATATCCACCCGCCCCACAGGATAACGCGACGGTACGGCCGAGGCGTGCGGTTCGGGTAGAGGAAGCGCACGGGCAGGAGCGTAAGCACCGCCAGCCCCAACATGAGCACGGCGGGGAACCACACGCCGTAGAGCGCCACCCACCAGCCGATGTAAAAGGCCACGAGATTCCAGTAGGAGGGGAATCCCATAAAGAAGCCGTCATCTTCCTGCTTAATGCCCACACGGGCGAACGCAATCACGCTGGTCAGCAGGGCGGGCAGCACAAAGAGCAAAGCCGGATCCGGCACCCAGCCCATCCGCCAGATGAGCAGCAGCGGGATGAACGTAAACGTAAGATAGTCCACAATGTCATCGATGACGCGGCCCTGGACGCGGGCGGCGTACGTCTTTACGTCCCACCGGCGTGCCAGCGGGCCGTCGGTGGCGTCGATAATGCCGGCCACCGCCAGCCAGAAGAACACCCATCGCGGATCGGGGACGTCCGCCATGAGGGCCACCACCGCCAGAAACGCTGCCACCACACCGGAGGCCGTGTAGGCATGCACCGCGTAGGCGCGGAGCGTCTTCCAGCGGGGTGGGGCCGGCGATGCTTCAGCCATGGACTCGGGAGCACAGGCGGCAAGGCTACGAAAAAAGCCGAGCCCCCACAAGGGACTCGGCGGATGCGGAGAGGGAGGGATTCGAACCCTCGAAACGGCTATAAACCGTTTACTCCCTTAGCAGGGGAGCGCCTTCAGCCACTCGGCCACCTCTCCAATGGGTGTTGTTATGTAGGCAGCGTGCTACATGCTACAACGCGCCACCTGTGTTGCGACCTCTTGAGACGCCGCGTGCGGCCCTCCGTTCCGCGGGTCCGCGCGCCAGACGGCTACCGTCAGCCCTGCTCCATCGCTTCGGCGCCGCTGGTAATCTCAATGATCTCCGTGGTAATCGCACTCTGCCGGGCCCGGTTGTAATCCAGCCGCAGGTCACGCAGCAGGTCGTCGGCGTTAGACGTAGCGTTGTCCATCGCCACCATGCGGGCCCCCTGCTCGGCCGCGTTCGATTCCAGCACGATGCGCCAGAGCTGGTAGTACAGGTACCGCGGCACCAGCACCTTCAGGATGCCCTCCGCGTCCGGCTCGAAAATGTACTCAACAGCAAACGGATCGCGCTCTATCTCCAATCCGGAAAGCTCATCCTCGTCTTCCATGACGGGCGTCAGGAAGCGGTCTTTGGGGATGGGCAGAAACGGCTCGACGATGCGGTTCTGCGAAATGGTGTTTTTGAACTCGTTGTAGACGACCTTCACCTCATCCCAGTCGCCCTCAAGGAAACCGTCGTTGATGCGATCCACCAGGTCGCGCGTGGTCTCCAGTTTCAGCTCCTCGAAGAAGCCGCGGTAGTCGCCTACGATTTCGATGTCGCGCCGCTTGAAGTAGTCGTGTCCTTTCCGCCCAATGCACAGCAGGCGCACCTTGCCCGCCTCGTACAGTTCGCGGTACGGCCCCTCCAGGGTGTCCTCCGCCTTGCGAATGACGTTAGCGTTGAAGGCGCCCGCGAGCCCACGGTCAGCCGTAACAACGACCAGCAGGACGGAGTCCACCTCCTCTGCAGCTTGAAACAGCGGGTGGGCACCCGGGTCAAGTTCGCGCTTCAGGTGAGTGATGATTTCGCGGATCTTGAAGGCGTAGGGGCGCGCGGTGAAGATGCGCTCCTGCGCCCGCCGCAGCTTGGCAGCCGCCACCATCTTCATCGCACGCGTCACCTGCTGCGTGTTTTCGACGGAGTCGATGCGGTTGCGGATGTCACGCAAGTTGGCCATAAAGGACGTAACTCGTCAGGAAAAGGAACGGGCGCGGCGAGGTTACGCGTCGTCGGAGGTGTAAATCTCAACCAGCTCTTTCACTTCGTTCTCCAGAATCTCCTTGACCTCGTCGCTCAGCTTTCCGGTCTCGGTGATGGACTGCATCGCTTCCTTGTGGCGCAGGTTGACGCGCTCCAGGAATTCGGCTTCAAACTCCTGGATTTTCTCGACCGGTACCTTGTCGAGCAGCCCTTCCGTCGCCACGTAGATGATGGCTACCTGGTTACGGACGCTCATGGGATCGAACTGCCCTTGCTTCAGCACCTCAATCAGGCGCTCACCGCGGCGGAGTTGCCGCTGTGTGGCGGCGTCCAGGTCGGAGCCAAACTTGGCAAACGCTTCGAGCTCGCGGTACTGGGCGAGGTCAATACGCAGGGTCCCTGCGACGCTTTTCATCGCTTTGATCTGCGCGTTACCACCGACCCGGCTCACCGAGATCCCGACGTCAATGGCTGGCAGCACACCGGCGTTGAAGAGGTCAGCGTCCAGGTAAATCTGGCCGTCCGTGATGGAGATGACGTTGGTCGGGATGTACGCCGAGACGTCGCCTGCCTGCGTTTCAATGACCGGGAGCGCCGTGAGGGACCCGCCGCCCTTGACTTTGCCCTCCAGCGACTTGGGTACGTTGTTCATCTGCTCCGCCACGTCCTGGTTGCTGATGATCTTCGCGGCGCGCTCCAAGAGCCGGCTGTGCAGGTAGAACACGTCACCGGGGTAGGCTTCGCGGCCCGGCGGGCGGCGCAGGAGCAGGGAGACCTCACGGTAGGCAACGGCCTGCTTGGAGAGGTCGTCGTAGCAGACGAGCACGTGGCGTCCGGTGTCGCGGAAGAACTCGCCGATGGCGGCCCCTGCAAACGGCGCAATGAAGCGCAGGGGAGCCGTGGCCGACGCCGGTGCGTTCACGATGACGGTGTAGTCCATGGCGCCGTTCTCTTCGAGGGCGCGCTCAACCTGCGCCACGGTCGAAGCCTTCTGGCCCACCGCGACGTAGACGCAGTACACCGGCTTGTCGGTCTCGTGGGTGCTTTTCTGATTGATGATGGTATCGACGAGCACCGCCGTCTTCCCTGTTTGGCGGTCGCCGATCACGAGCTCACGCTGTCCACGCCCGACCGGGATCATGGCATCGATAGGCTTGAGGCCCGTCTGCAGCGGCTCGGTCACCGGCTCGCGGTAGACCACACCCGGTGCTTTGCGCTCCAGTGGCATTTCGAGCGTCTCGCCTGTGATGGGCCCCCGCCCGTCCATGGGCTCGCCCAGCGGGTTGATGACGCGCCCCAGGAGTTCTTCGGACACCTCGATGGAGGCGATCCGCTGCGTACGGCGCGCCTCGTCCCCTTCACGCACGGCCGACACATCGCTAAAGAGCACGACGCCGACGTTGTCTTCCTCCAGGTTTAGCACCATACCCACCGCGCCACTGGACGGAAACTCCACCAGCTCACCGGCCTGTACGTTGCTAAGGCCATAGATACGGGCGATACCGTCCCCTACCTGGAGCACGGTGCCCACTTCGTAGACGTCGGTGTCGGCCTCGAAGCCGCCGAGTTCCTTCCGGAGCACGGCGGTTACTTCATCAGGTCGGATGGAATCAGACATAGGGATCGGACAGGGATGATGCGAAAAGGATGTAGGGGTGTAGGAAGGGGGTGAGCCTCAGCGGATTCAGGGGGCGCCGTTGGTTGGCGTGGCCGTATGGCCCCGCTCAAGACGGCTCCGCAGGGCGTTCAGCTGGCGGCGCACGCTGCGGTCGTACACCGTATCGCCAACCCGCACGACCACCCCGCCAATGAGGTCGGGGTTCTGCTCCACGGTCAAGCGCACCTGTTTACCGAGGAGGCCTTCAAGTGCGGCCTGCAGCTGGTCGCGGCCGGCCTTGTCGAGGTCGTGTGCCACTTGCGCGTGGGCTTCAACCCGGCCTTCTTCAGCGTCGCGGAGCGCGCGGTACGCCTGCACAATCTCCTGTACTAGCCCTTCGCGTTTCTTCTCTACAAGAAGGTGCAGCAGGCTGGAGGAAAGCGCGTGCAGCCGTTCGTCGAACAGCGCGCGAACGACGCCGTGCTTCCGTTCCTGAGAGATGATGGGGCTTTGGAAAAAGCGACCAAGCTCATCAGACGCCTCAAGCGTCGCGTGCAGCGTCTCCATGTCATCGTCAACCGCTGGCACGGCGTCTTGGGCACGCGCTTGCTCGTGCAGGGCACGGGCGTAGCGGCGGGCGGTATTGGATGCGTAGCTCATACGGACAGGGGCGTTGGCCTACAGAAACAGAAGGCGTGGTTAGTTTTTGGGGAGCTCTTCAATCATGTTTTCGACGAGCTTCCGGTGGCGTGATTGATCCAGCGCCTCGCCCAGGATACGCTCAGCCGCTTCGATAGCCAGGTCGGCTACCTCGGCCCGCAGGTCATCCAGCGCACTCTGCTTCTCCCGCGCAATGTCTTCTTGCGCCTGGTCGCGTAGGGTAGCAATGCGCTCACGCGTTTCCTGGATCTCTTCATTGCGCAGCCGTTCGGCCTCCTCGCGCGCCTCGCGCAGGATGCGTTGCCCTTCCTGCTCGGCTTCACGCCGGGCCCGCTCGTTATCGGCCTGGATCTTCCGGGCCTCTTCGAGAGCTTTCTCAGCCGCCTGCATGGAGTCCTCAATGCGCGTCTCACGCTCGTCGAGGGCTTCCGTGATGGGGCCCCAGGCATACTTCCATAAAATGAAGAGCGCGAGGCCAAAAACAACGGCCACCCAAAAGACCAGGCCAGCGTCAGGCGCTAACAAGGAAGGCGTGGGAGGATCTACCTGCTGCAGTAGTAGGAGTGTAGTCATGAGTGTATCGGAGGGCAGAAAAGAGGCACCGCGAGCAGGCACGAGACGTGCCTACCGTGCACTCGCAGCGGCGGTTGCCGAACGAGCAAGAGGGAAATCAGCCGGCGAAGATGAGGACCAGCGCGACCACCTCAGCAATAATGGCCACACCCTCAATCAGGGCGGCGGCAATAATCATGCTGGTACGGATGTCGTTAGCGGCTTCCGGCTGGCGCGCCGTGCCTTCCATGGCAGCGGCAGCCAGACGCCCAATGCCGAGACCGGCAGCAAGGGTGGCGCCCAGCAGGGCAAGACCGGCAGCGAGGTAAGCAAATGAAATGGGTTCCATGAAACTGGGGTGTCGTGAGTTTAGGTGTGATGAAGTTGATCAGGTGCGGCCCAAGCGGGCCGCGAGGCGCAGGCACGTCATGTGTCGCCGTGCACTGCACAACAGGGGTACATTCTAACAGGGGTTTGATACAGAGGCTCTCCGTCGTAATCAAATGGACTTAGACGGTGGGCTGGGGCGTCGGGCGCTCCGTGGTGCTTACGCCATCGCCAGGCACGTACTCTTCCGCCTGGTCCAGCAGTGCTTCGTGCGGCTCCGGCTCGTCTTCGTGGTGCTCATGCTCGTGCTCTTCCAGCGCCATCCCAATAAA
This sequence comes from Rhodothermaceae bacterium Tc-Br11_B2g6_7, assembly GCA_001564055.1. Lineage (GTDB taxonomy): Bacteria > Bacteroidota > Rhodothermia > Rhodothermales > Salinibacteraceae > Tc-Br11-B2g6-7. The sequence goes on along the minus strand of LKNB01000009.1, from coordinate 24,666 downwards.
GAGGGCCGAGAGGATGGTGAAGACGTACGCCTGAATGAAGCTAATGGCAAACTTCAGCATCCAGACAAACAGCGTAACCGGCACACTCACGAGGACGGAGCCCGCGCCCCACGCTGCACCAAACTGCGCACTGAATATAAAGATGAGTCCGATGACGCTTACGATGACCAGGTGGCCGCTCACCATATTACCAAAGAGACGGAAAGCGAGCGCAAGTGGCTTGGTGAAGAGCCCGATAAACTCGGCGGGCACCAGGAAGGGTTTCACAAAGGCGGGCACACCGGGCGGGTTAAAAATGTGGCGCCAGTAATCTTTGGTGCCTGAGACCTGCGTAATAACAAAGGTAAAACCTGCCAGCGTGCCCGTCACCATAAGATTGGACGTAGCGGTTACGCCCCACGGAATAAGCCCCAGCAAGTTACCGATCAGAATAAAGAAGAAGGCCGTCAGGAGGAACGGCATGTAGCGCGCGTACTTGCCGCCAATCGCAGGCTTTGCTATTTCGTCGCGGACGAAGATGATGAGCACTTCCATCATGTTCTGCCACGTTCCGCGGGGCGCTTCCTCTCGGCCAATCCCGCGCCGGTACCGCGCGCCCAACCGCAATCCAATGATCATGAGCAACAGCGCGGCGAGAAAAACGGCCAGCAGATGCCGCGTGATGGAAAAGTCGATTACGATGCCCGGCCCTGATGCTGCCGCCAGGGGGAAGTTGTAGTGCTTTTTCTCATTGATGGCATACTGCGTCTCGGCTTCCGAAAGGACATTTCCTTCGCCATCCATGATGACGTACCGCCCGGACTCAAGCGCCGCCTTCGTCGTGCCGTACACGTCGAATGAGAGGCCGTCCGCATGACGCGTCAGCAGCAGCCGCGGAAGCTCAACTTTGTCTATGGGCATCAGGTCGAGGTAGTTGCCGTTGGCCGAGTGGCCGATGGCATCCGGGTCTCCCTCCACGGAATCTGCCTGCACGGACGCCGGGCTACCAACGAACAACAGGAGAGCCAGCGCAAGCACGCCAGCGAGACGGGTGCGGTACGGTGTTACAGACATTGGTAAACGTGTTAGCCGCGGTAAGCGAAAGGGCAATTCTGGAATAACCGTTAGCAAGGTATAAAATCGCAGTGCCAACATCATGAAGCTGAGGTAGAAGATTCGTTGACCATGCGAAGTGCTTCGCGAACTTCGACCATCACCGTGCCGATAAGGGGAACGATAAGAGCAAGCAGAAACGGCAGCGGAAGAATAGGCAGGAGCGCGGCAATCAGCCCCACCACAATCATCAGGCCCACGATGCGGGCGACCATGCCGCCCATAAAGAACTGCATGAAGGCTCTGCCCTCGCGCTGTGCCGCATAGCGTAGGGTGGCATAGGCGCTAAGCCCGTAAGCCGCTCCCACCGTCACACCGAGACCAATGCTCATGAGCATAAATGTAGTAAGCGGGTACGTGGTGAACAAGTGCACGGGATAATCATCGCTACGGTACGGCGTTAGGGCCTGCACGCCGTCGGGCCGGCGCTATTTTTATTCCGGCGGCTGTAACGGGAAGGTACAACGCAAGACCCGCTGCAACGTGCGATGAGGGGTGAATAATAAATGAAAGCAAAACGGAGCGCTCCAGCCTATGCTGTGCAACGAAAGAGGCGCCTTCCTGCGGCGCCTCATGTATATGAAAGCACCGGCGTTAGCTATCACTCGGGGTTTGCTCTCTATCCTTCCGCTTCGCTGCCGCTTCCCTGCGGGCCCGCTCGGCTTTCTGATTGAGGTCTTGCGTGGCTCGCACAAGCACAATAAACATCATCGCCAGACCTATCCCTCCCCCGATCAGCATGAAGATCGGGCCTGTATCCAGCCATACATCCAGCCCAAGCCCCGCCAGGAGGTAGAACGCCACCGTCAAGCCCATCTGCAGCCCCAGCCCCACGTACGGCCCGGCATCGCCCATGGCCTGCTGCCAGGACCCCCGATCGGTATTCGCGTCATTTTTCGCCATCAAGGTCGATGCACCGGAATAGGGGCTGAGGGGAAGGGGCGCATAGCGTGTGGCGGGTACGACGGCAGGACGTGCGCGGGCAGGAGCTTCGGTCTCAAGATGTGTTGCCTATTGCCCGGCGCCCGCTTTCGCCTTTCCTGCAGCTGTGTCTTTGCTTTTGGCTTTCGATGAGGCCGCAGCTTTGGATGACCCGCCTGCCTCGGTGTGCTGAAGGGCCTTGCGGGCTTGCTCACCCATGATGCACTCGCCGTGAAACACGGCGCCCTCTTCAATGACCAGCCGCTCCGACTGCAGTTGCCCTTCCACCACGGCTGAGGCGCGAAGGACAAGCAGCTCGCGGGCCACCAGTTCGCCCTCCACGGTGCCCGCCACATCAATGTTGGCCGCCGTGATTTCTCCCTCCACGGTGCCCCCTTCAGCTACGACAACGCGGCCCTCCACATCCAGGGTGCCGTCGAGCCGGCCGCTAATCCGGACGTCGCTGGTCGCCCGAAGCGTACCCTCGAAGGTAGCGTCAGCGGCAATCATGTTTACCTGGTTCGGGGTCCCGCTGGAGGATTGTGCCATGGTGTTGTTGGAGTCCGTGTCGTTACGTCTGAAGATGCCCATAGTGTGCGGCAGGAAGCAGTGGCTCGGTCGTCAGCAGCATACCATCAGTACACTGGACAAGCGAGGAGGCGTCCTGAAAGGCTTAAAGTCCGAGGAGTGCGTGCCGGGGGTCCTGCGCGAGGCCATGCTGCCAAAGCTCAAAGTGCAGGTGCGGCCCCGTTGTGAGCTCTCCCGAATTGCCACTAAGCGCAATGGTTTCCTGAGCCGACACACGGTCGCCCGTACGTTTGAGCAGCCGCTGGTTGTGTTTGTAGACGGATACATACCCCATTCCATGCTGCACGGCTATGGTGTACCCTCCGTCGTGCGTCCAGTCGGCCATAATGACGTAGCCCTCCCCTACCGAACGCACCGGCGAGCCTTCCTCAGCCGCGAAGTCGATGCCGAAGTGTCCGGAGCGCGGGTCGAAGCCCCGGGTCAGGATGCCATTGACAGGCGGCGGGGCCGGGAGCGACAGCCCTCCCGCTACGAGGGGGGACGAGGCAGCCCCGTCGCCAGCAGCTGCCAACTGCAGGGGCAACCGTGTGAGGGTGAGCGCAGGCGCGGTATGATCTTCCCACTCGGGCGAAGCATCTTCCGGCAGATATACCGATGCGTCGCCGGAGCGCGCAGGCGTCTCCGGTGGTGATATCTCAGGTGCACCTTCCCCACCCGACGCCCGAATATCGCCCATGATGAGTTGCCGGATGTCATCCATGTACGCCTGTTGTAGGGCCAGGGAGTCTTCCAGTGCAGCCACGCGCAGGGCCGAGAGCCGCGCCTGCTGCTCCACCTCGGGGTCAACCTGCCCCGGGAGCCAATACAACAGGGGGGTGTACACGACCAGAACAACCATCAGCAGCCCGCTGGTCAGCAGGGCGCCGCCGCTAACCCAAAGTAGCGTGCGCGGCGCGATGTGGTAAACCGCAGGCTCTTCACGGTACGCCTCGTCCATTATCATAACCTTTCGAGGCCGCTCGGGCTGGCGCAGCAGTTCCTTTATGACGTCCCACATGCAGCATCCTCCAACGAGCTAATCTATGGCGTGGGCACCCATGGCCCATACGGGCTGCGGCAACGGAGCCATGGATTCCGGGGTTCCTCGTGCGCTATTCACAAATGGCCAGGAAACGAAGCAGGGGCAAAGAGATTTTTACCGTGCTTAAGCATAGCGTCACACAACCACATCGTGACGCACAGAAATTATTGCCCATGTCATTCTTAAAGCCTTATGCCCCGACACAAGTCTGCTGTTAAGCGCGTCCGCCAAAATGCCAAACGCCAAGCCCGCAACCGGATGCACCGCAGCCGTATGCGCTCCATGATCAAGCGGCTGGAGTCCATGGAAGACAAGGCTGAAGCTGCTGAATTTCTTCCTGAGGTGAAGGCGAAGATTGACCGGCTTACCTCAAAGGGCCTGCTGCACAAGAACAAGGCCGCCCGCTACAAGAGCCGGCTGGAACAGCACGTTAACGCGCTGGAAGCGTAAAGCCCTGCGGTTTTAAGCGAAGCGCGCATTCAAGCGAACCGCGCGGGCATTGCCAAGACGTAGGGCCTCGCCCACGTGCGGGCAGTCCCCGCTCCCGCATGCACATCAGTGGACCGCGCATCATGCTGCGTGGTCCACGAATGCCGTTTTAGAGGGCTCGGTAGGAAGCGGGGTGCGTGGAATGCGCAGCGTTTGACAGAAACCAGATTGGCAAGTTTTTTGTCGCAGGGCAGTTGAGATTCATTCCAATCCCAGCGGCTTGGTCTGCCTTGGGATGGTGTGATCCGAAAGTAGCCGTCAGACCGCCTCTTGGCTTCGTTTTCACATATGGATGCGTAAATCCTCGTGGTGGATACGATTGTCGCTTGTGTACGCTACCTGAACGTTCCTTCTTTTCATTGCATCTGCTGCTACGTTCCCAATGTGCCCTTTCGATAACGTGCACGATTCATTTCTTCAACGCACCCTACATTGTCACAATTTCACAAGCAGCGGCAAAAAGGGCTTGTCTTAACACCACCTGTTGCTTAAGTTAGCGTCTCCTTGCCTAAGCGTGATGGGCGATGCCGACACGACTTCAGACACACTCAACTTGCATAGATCGTGTGAACCGTTGCATTATTGAGCGTACAGCTTCATCTTCCGCACCTTGCGAGTTGCACGCAGCGCTACGCCTTTTCAATCACCCCTTAGACTACCTTACAACGAGGAATCCCCTATGATCAAACGTTACCTGACTTCCACCGCCTTGGTGATCGCGCTGCTGTTTGCAGTGACGACCAGCGCCGAGGCCCAGGACCTGCGTCCGGATCGCACCTTTTTTGTGAAGCCGCAGGTTGGCATCTCTCATTACTTGGGCGATAACAAGCAAACGCTCTTCAGTGGTGACGAATTCGATATCGACGGCAAGTTTCCGTACGCCCTCGGTATTGGCATCGGTTATCAGTTCTCCGTGCCGTTCAGCCTGAACCTGGACTACCGCTTTGCCGATTACCCGGTCATCACGCAGTTTGGAAGCGAAACGTCCGGTGCCATCGAGGACGACCCCACAACGCGCAACTCCATCATGCTGACGGGTCAGTACAACTTCGCGAATGCTGACAGCCGCATCGCGCCGTACCTCAAGCTTGGTGCGAACGTAACGTGGGGAGAAACGGCGACCTTTCCCGACCGCACCACTACCTCTGACGAGGTTGGCTTTGGTCCAACGATTGGTGCCGGGCTTGACATCGCACTCAACCGGCGCACCTCGCTGTTTTTCGATCTGACAACCAATATGGTCTTCCCTAATGATGCCGCCGACGGCACCGAGGAGAAGACTGGGTTTGACGACACGTTCGGCTTCGACGCCTCCGCCGACTTCCTTACGGCGCTCGGCTTTGGCCTGAAGGTGAACTTCAAGTCGGCCTTTACCGCGGTTGAAGTCCTCGCTACGGACGGCCCGACGCGCCTCAACGTGAATGAGCAGGGTACCTTCACGGCCACCACGAACGACGAGGAGGCCACCCGCCCTGTATCCTACACCTGGGACTTTGGCGACGGCACCACAACCAGTGGGCTGCTTGTGAACCACAGCTACGCCGAGGAAGGCGAGTACACGGTCACCTTCACGGCCTCCAACGAGCGCAGCACCGACACGGCCACGCGCCAGGTTACTGTGCTGGCACCGGCAGAGATCATCACGATCTCGGCTGATCCGATGGATCCGGATACGGACACCTCGGTGCAATTTAGCAGCAACGTCACCGGCAGCACGCCGATCGACTACGCTTGGGACTTTGGTGACGGCAACACGGGCACCGGCGAGAGCCCGAGCCACACGTTCAACACCGCCGGGGATTACACGGTAACGCTCACCGCTTCGAATGAAGCCGGCGACGACACCGCTACCCTCGACATCACGGTTGCTACCGCCGAGGCTGACTACTGCGCTGAAGTGGTTGAGATGAACTCCGCGTTCTTCGACCAAAACTCCAGCGTCCTCACAGACGAAGGCCAGAGCCGCCTGATGGAGAACGTGCAGATCTTCCAGGACTGCCCGAACACCAGCGGCCGCATCGAAGGCTTCGTCGGACCGTTCGAACGGAACCCGCAGGAGCTCTCTGAGGACCGCGCCCGCGCCGTGGAGCAGTTCTACCTCGACCAGGGCCTCTCCGCTGATCGCTTCACCGTCCAAGGCATGGGCCGCACAGGCGAAGGCGCCAAGAAGGCCGGTGCCGAGGAGTTCCGCCGCGTGGACACGATCCCGGTGCGCAACTAAGCTCACCCACGGATCGTCCTCTACCGAGGACGTAACATAGCAGCACACGCAACATCAAGCGGGCTTGTCTTCGGGCAGGCCCGCTTTTTTTGTGCGCCCCTCGGATACCGGTTGGTGCGACCACTCGTCTACCAAAACGCCCGTCTACTGGAACGTACGCCCCCGCCCCTCGGTGGGACGTATGCGATGGCTCGCTCCTATTTTTCCTGACCTTATGCCCGGCTTCGACCGCCACGCTCAACGCCGCCTTGCGCAGGCCCTCAAGGCGGAAGCGCAGCGCCTCGGGTTTGATGCATGCGGCATCTCCACGGCCGAGCCGCTGGACGAGGAGGCGTTTCGGCTTGAACAATGGCTCCTGGAGGGCCGCCACGCGACCATGTCGTGGATGGAGCGCAACTTCGACAAGCGCATCGACCCTACGAAGCTGGTGCCGGGTGCCACGTCCGTCGTTTCGCTGCTACACAACTACTACGTGCCCGAAACGCACTGCGACGATCCAGCGATCGGAAAAATCAGCCGGTACGCCTGGGGCGACGACTATCACCAACTCATGAAGGATAAGCTCTATCAGCTCTTCGAGTGGCTGGAAGAGCAACTTGGCGAGGTGAACGGGCGGGCGTTCGTCGACTCAGCCCCGGTGATGGATAAGGCCTGGGCCGCGCGCAGTGGGCTGGGGTGGCAGGGCAAGCACTCCAACTTGCTGAATCGGGACATGGGCTCGTGGTTTTTTATCGGCGAGCTCATCATCGACGTGCCGCTGCCCGCCGATGCCCCCGTGGAAGACTTCTGCGGCTCGTGCACGCGCTGCATCGACCACTGCCCCACCGATGCCATCTACGAGCCGTACGCGGTAGACGCCAACCGGTGCATCTCCTACCTCACCATCGAACACCGCACCGACGACATCCCGGCGGACCTCGCGGGCGACATGGGCAACTGGATCTTTGGCTGCGACGTGTGCCAAGACGTGTGCCCGTGGAATAAATTCAAGTACGCCACCGATGAACCGGGCTTTCTCCCGCGCGAGCATACGACGGAAACCGAGCTCCGTGAGTGGGTGGAGCTCGACCTCGCGACCTTTCGCAAGCGGTTCGAGAACAGCCCCGTCCAGCGCCCCCAGTTTGAGGGATTCATGCGCAACGTCCGCATTGCTCTGCACAACGCGGTGGATGAAGCATTCGACCCGGAAGCCGACGAGGCTTGACCTCCAGGCTGCTGCACCGTAGCATACAGCACACCGTCTCATCTTCTGCCCCCTGCCCTGCCATGCGCGCCGCCCGCCTGCTCCTCGTCCCCTTTCTGCTGCTGACCTGGTCCCTCCCGGCAGAGGCGCAAGACCTCGACCTGGAGTGGCTTCCCGCCTACATCGAAGACGGGATGGCGGACTGGGACATTCCCGGGATGGCCGTGGCCGTGGTGAAGGATGATGAGATCATCTTTGCCGAGGGCTTTGGCGTGCGTAGGCTGGACGAAGCAGGCGCGGTGGATGCCCATACGCTCTTTGGCGTCGCCTCCACCACGAAGGCCATGACGGCTGGGGCGCTGGCGCTGCTCGTGGATGAAGGACGGCTTGACTGGGACGACCGGGTGGTGGACCACATGCCGGCCTTTGCGCTTAGCGACCCGTGGGTCACGCGCCACGTCACCGTGCGCGACCTGCTCACGCACCGCGTGGGCGTCGGCCGCATGACCGGCAACCGCCTCCGCTTTCTTCCCGATCAGGAACGCAGTACGGTCATCCAGCAGATGCGCTACCACGAATTTGAGCAGCCGTTCCGGCAGGGCTACGTCTACTCCAACGTGATGTACGCGGTGGCAGGCGAGCTCATCCCGGCCATCACCGATACCACGTGGGACGATTTTCTCCGCCACCGCTTCTTCGACGTGCTCGGCATGGAGCGATCGAACACCAGCATCACACAGTTTGCGGAGGACGACACTAATATCGCCTGGCCGCACCAGGAGATTGAGGGCCAGGTACAACCCATCCCCCGCCGCAATTTTGACAACGTGGGGCCGTCGGCCTCCGTCAATACGAGCGTTACCGAGATGGCGCAGTGGATGCGCCTGCAGCTGGGCGAGCCCGGTGTGTACAACGGCACGCGCCTCATCAGTCGCGCCCAGATGCGGGAGATGCACAGCGCCCAGAACACGCTCGGGGTGCAAGATCCGTACGAGGAGATGGCCGCGTATGGCCTTGGGTGGAGCCTCGCTGAGCATCGGGGCCACCGCATCTTGCGTCATGGGGGGGCTACCGATGGCATGAATACCAACCTCGTGTTGCTACCTGCGGAGAACGCTGGCGTCATTGTGATGACCAACACCTTCAACCGCTTTATGACGGCCGTTGCCAACGAGGTGCTGGATGAACTGCTGGGGCAGCGCGGCGCCACCGACTGGCATGGGCAGATCCTTGCGCGCTACGAACAGCAGTACAGCCGGGCCATGGAACGCCGCGAGGCGATTGAGGCGCAACGTCGAGAGGACACCCGTCCTACGCTTGATCTTGCGGAGTACACCGGCACCTACCACGACGACCTGTACCGCAACGCCGAGGTCTACCCGACCGATGACGGTGGCCTTGCACTGCGCTTCTGGGACAATGCGGAAATGACGCTGGACCTGGACCACTGGCACTACGACACCTTCCGCGCGTCCTGGCACAATCCAGCCATGCGCGAAAAGTTTGTCTGGTTCGATATGGATGATAGCGGCGAGGTGGCCGCCCTGAACGTTCGCTGGACCCTCCGCCCGGTGCTGCTTCAGGTAGGGATCTACCCGACGAACTACTACCGCGAGGTGCGGTTTGAGCGGGAGTAGGGGCGTTTGGGACGTGAGGCGTGCATTGACCGGAAGATGAGACTTTCTGCGCGATAGCCGCCGAACCCTTCTCGCATCGCTACCAACGTCTTCACAGCATCATGCGCTTGCTCCCGCTGCTCCTACTACCGCTGCTCCTCACAGCCTGCGGTCCAACCGACGCGACGCATACGTCACCGTCGAGCGTTTCGCCTGACGCAACGCACGATGCCCACGAGGCCACCTTGACGCTCGACGCAGATACGTTCTCGCTCGCGGTCGTCGCCTGCGACCTAAAGGGGGAGACGGACGAAGACACGCCAACGCTGCATGCGGAGAAGGAAACACCGGGCGGTACACTCACCGTCGTGGCCACGCGGGAGCGCCTGCGTGGCAGCCTGATTCACCGGATTCAGGTAACGCTGGATGGCGGCGGCGAGCCCTTCATCCATGAGGCGGAGCGCACCTACGGCCTCGGCGCGTGGACAAGCCTGCGCGACGGCCCCGAGGAGCCACTCCTGCACATCAGCGGCGATACGCTGCGCGCGGAAGGGCGCTTCGGCGAGCCCCATCCAAACGAAAGGGAAGGCCTGATGGATGGGAAGCTGGAGGCGATCTGTCTTTAATCAGCGAACCTACCGGAGCACCGGCTTACTGCATCACCAGCCCGCCATCCACGATCAGGTTTTGCCCGGTGACGGCGCGCGCCCAGGGCGAGGCAAAGAAGAGCACCGCATCGGCCATTTCTGCGGGCTGGATGACAGCACGTAGTGGCGTGGAGTTGCGGATGATGTCGAATACCTCGTCGGAGGTGGCCGCGCTGGCATCGGTGGTATCGAGCAACCCGCCGGAGACCATATTCACCGTGATGCCCTCCGGACCAAGCTCCGCCGCCATGTTGCGCACAAACCCCAGCAGGGCCGCCTTGCCTGTGGTGTAATCGTGGTATGGCACTACCGGATTCTGCACAAGGTTGGAGCCGACAGCGATGAACCGTCCGAAGCCTTCCGCCTGCATGGAGTGCAGGCACGCCTGCAGCAGATGCAAGGCGCCCTGCACGCTACCCTCAAGCTGTACCTGGTAGTCGGCCCACGTGATGGCGTCGGCTGACGGTTTCGCGGCCGGATCGAAGCGGAAGTCGATGAGCGCATTGCTGACCACCGTGGTTACGGGCGCGCCAAAATGCTGGGCAGCGCGCTCGACCATGGCCTGCACGGCGTTGGCGTCGCGTACATCGGCCTGAACAGGCAAGGCGCGGTCGCCAATGGATTCAGCCACATCGTGAGCGGCGGCTTCGCTCTGGAAGTAGTTCACCACGACGCGGGCTCCGGCAGCGCCAAACGTGCGGGCAATGGCGGCTCCGAGGCCGCGGCTGGCGCCGGAGACGAGGACGAGTTGATCGTTGAGCGAACGGACGGGTAAGGCCATGGGATAGGGCTGCTGGTATCAAAAATCGCGACGGGCGAAACCAGCAGTGCCACAGACGGGCGCCGGTGCGTGTACTTCCCTTCGCCGGTACAAGCCGGATCAGGTTCAAAGGGTGTGCTCTCAGCCCCGGGCGGGGCACCCCCAGTTTCGCGACCGCAAGGTAAGACGGTACCGGGTCAAGTGCAACGAGGGCTTCTCTTCACGAACCAAAACATCGCGCCCGAGACGGACGCGACGAGCCAAACGCAGATGCACACGCAGGTCGCCCCCCTCAGTACCACAGGCATGACCTTCGGCCCTCACTAACGCGACAGCTCACCCGACGAAGGAGCCGATTTTACTGGTCACGCAACCTGGATTAAAAAACACCACACCAATCGCCTTGCCCCGGGGAAACGAGCGCCAGCGACTAACGAAGTAAAGGTGCCGCGCCAGCGGCGGAAGGGGGATCTGGCAACCGAAGACGGCGCCAAACCGTCCCCCACTACCCCCGCGACGGCTCGGTGGCTTCCTCAGCGAGCGCCTCCATCGCGTCGTCCTCCTCCGCATCGGCCTGCCGCTCCTTCGGGGCGATGACGAGCAGCCAGCCAATTCCGAAGGCTACCTGCAGGAACGCGAACGCCACGAAGGCCGAGGAGAGCGTGAGGAGCTCCAGCTCCAGCAGCAGGCTGGCCAGCAGGATGGATAGCGTATCCGCGATCATTACCAGCAGCCATTCGGTAGCGAAAACGCGTCCCCGGTACCGGTCCTCCGTGCGTTTCTGCAGCAGCACGGTCGCCAGCACCCAGTTGGCCCCGCTGGACGCATGAGCCGCAACAACCAGCCCAATAAGGATAGCGACCGTCCACGGCCCGAGGTCCCACGGCACCATGCCCACACTCATGTAAAACACGCCACTTACCGCAATGGCACCGCCCAGCACCGTCGGCCAGTGCCGCTCATCGGTAAACACCGCACGCGCGACCACCGGCCCGATACCCGTCCCGATGCCCCGCGCCATAAACAGCAAGCCCATCCCCGCAGCAATAGCGCCCGGTGAGACCTGCTCACCCAGCAGCGTGAGCATGTACACCAGCCCACCGCCTGCTGCTGCCCAGGTGGCCTTGGCCATGGAGATCCGCCCCACACGTGGATGGCGCCGCAGGTGCTGCCAGCCATCCCAGATCTCCCGTACCGCGGTCTGGATGATGGGGCCAGACTTCGAGACCTCCGTCTTTTGCGGAATGCGCGTCCGGTAGATGAACCAGGCCGCGATGAAGTAGGTGACGCTGTCGATAATAAACACCGTCTGGATGCCCCACAGCTCAACCGCAAATCCACCCAGTGCCGCGCCCATGGCGAGCATAGTCGACCATGTAGCCGACGATAAGGCGTTGGCTGTCAGCAGCTCGCGCGGCTCAGTAATGTTCGGCACAGACGAACTCTTCGCCGGCTGATACACCGAGCCGACAATCATCTCCAGTGCGATCAGCACGTAGAGCAGGGGGACGTGGGCTGCTTCGGTGATAAAGAGAAAGCCCAGCACAATGATGCCCCGCGCCACGTCTGCCCCAATCATCAGCCGGCGGCGGTTGAAGCGATCCACGATGAGGCCAGCCAGCGGTGCCGAGAGCGCCCACGGCAGCATCTTCGCGATAAAGATGGCACCGATAGCCAACGGCGAGCCCGTCAGCATCGTGACGAGCGTGTAGAGCGCAATCAGGTTGAACCAGTCGCCCAGGTACGAAATCAAACTTCCCGCCCAGAGGCGCCGAAAGTTGGCGTTGGAGCGCACCAGCTCCACGTAGCCAGCCCGCTCCTCCACAGGGATATCGTGTTTGGTATGGTGACGCATGCAGGCAGAAGATCAGAAAAGATGTGGAGCCTTTCTCCCACCTTTCCGCGCGGGGCGTGTTTCTGACGCGCGCGGCGCCCTGTGTGCCGGTCGCACACCTTCCAGACTCTTCACGAAGCCACAAGAGGCTGGCGCACGCTCACGTACAGGCAACCTATCACACGAGGACCTTACGCGGTCGCCTGCGCGTGGTCAACCACTTCCTGTGCCGCCGTGCGCACCGCCGCGTTTGGGTCATCACATTTGTCCTGGACGCGCGCCAGCAGCGTCGGTGACGGCCGTGCAGACATAAGGCGCAGCGCATGCACCTGCATCGTGGGGTCCGGGCTATCCAGCAGGAAGGCAAGCGCCTCATCGACATGCTGAACAACCTGTCCGACATACGACTGCCCGGCCTTGGCCTGCGCCTTGAGTGTAGGCGGATCAATGATGGGGCGCAACTGCTGACGCAAGGACGCATCCAGGACGTTGTCCAACCACTCCACAGCCAGCGCCTGCAAGTCCTCTTCATCGCTGCGGTAGGCATCATACGCGCGCCGGACGGAATCTTGACGGTACCGCAGTCCCAGCAACTGGAAGACGCGCTCCGTGCTACGAGCCCGACGCTTCTCCAGAAGCTCCACAACCTGCCGCAGGCGATCGTCTCCATCGACCCCGTCATGAGAAAGACCCGCTCCCAGTCCAGCTTCCCCATCGTCGCGTTTTTCCTCCAGTACGTACTGCAACTGGGTGAGGCGATAGAAGAGGGTGATCTCGTCCTGCAGGGCACGATCCACGGGCTCAGCCGGGACGGAGAGGGTATCAGCCTGATCGCGCAAGCGCAAGAGGGCCGCCGTGACGTTATACCGCAGCACCGGGTCGTCGCATTGCAGGTATGCGACGAGCGCCTTGACACTCGTTTGTGATGGGATCGTGCCGAGCACACGTGGAATGCGGCGCCGCACCTGTTCGCCCGTGTCCGAGGCCGACAGCGACTTCTGCAGTGGCGCCAGCGCTGTGGCCTCGTAGCGCGCCAGCGCACTCCAGGCGGACACATGCACGTCGTCGTCGCCCAGCATCGTAATCAGGTCGTGGATGAAGGCCTCATCTTCTGACGCCCCCATGCTCTGCACGGCTGCACGGCGCACGATGGCCTCGTCTTCGTCTGCCAGGCGCCGCAGCTGCTCACGCGTCGCCGGGCGCTGCCGGTTGCCCAGCACGTCAGCTACGGCGGTGCGCAGGGCAAGGCTCCCGTTCTGTATCAAGTGGTCGATCATTTCGCAGTCGAGGCAGGCCTGCTGATCTTCATCGCCAAAGTAGACCACGCACGAGGCCGTTGCCTCCAGCAGATCGGTCTCGTCCCGCTCACGCAAGAAGGCCAGGAGCCGCTCTGCCCCAACCTGATCGGATGAAAACTGGTACTGGAAGGCCGCGCGCTGGATCGCCGGGTCTTCGTCCAGTAAGCGCTCCTCCATTTCGGGCAGGTCGGGGCTCTCTTCCTGTGCATTCAGGGTGTCGATCGCCTGGCGGCGGATGTCGCGGGAGGGGTACCGCAGCAGCGGCCGCACCGCGTCTACAATGCGCTCATCCGTATGAGTTTCAAGGGCGCGCAAGGCGTACAACAGGCGCCAGTCGTCGGCATCGCGGAGGGCATCTTCGAGCTCGTAAAGCGCCTGCTCCACACCGGCGGTACGCGTCCATGTGGTTGTCATCTCCAGTTGCCCCTCGTGAAGCGCTCGCTCAAACGCTTCGGTATAGCTGCGGCGGGCACATATGGCCGCCATGAGCCATCCGAGAATGAAAACGACGGTGACTACCGCGAGGCCGCGCACGCCGACGCCCAGCCCGGTTACCAGCAGTAGCAACAGCCCTCCGGCCAGCCCCCGAAAGCCGCGGTCTACCACCACGTCGATGAATACCTTTACTTTTTCCTTCACCTCCATGGATATTGGCAAGAATAGCAGCTCCCGCCCCACCTTGTCAGCCGAGTGCTCGAAGCTCTGGTCGGTGCCGCGGAGGAGCACCGCAGCCCACAATCCGGGGACGATGAAAAGCACAACCGTGCCCACGAGGAGCCCCACAGGCATCAACAGGAGCGCACTTGCAATACCGTAGTTGCGGAGCAGCCGCGGGAGCACAAACAACTGGAAGAGCAGGGCAATAAGGCTTACCCGGCCGTAAAACGTAGCCAGGAAACCCGTCAGCGCCGCTTCGTCCGGGAAAGCCTCCAGCGTGATGGCCTTGAACTGGTAATCCACAAAGGTGGAGGTCATCATCTCCAGCGCGATGATCGCGACGATAAACGTGAGGAGCCAGGAGCCCCGAATCTGCCCGAGGGTGTCCAGCAGTCCGGTCGCAGGAGATGCCTTGGAGGGCGTTCCATCAGCGGCGGCTTCAGCCGCCTTTTCAGCCGGCGACCCCGACCCGGCCCATCGAATGGCAACGTGGACGAAGCCGAGGCTGGACACCAGCACGGCGGCAGTCACAAGCAGCAGATCTTGCGTCCTGAAGCCCAGCCCTTCCACCAGACCATGGGCCACCTCCCCGCCGACAAACGCCCCGAGCATGGCCCCTACGTTGAGCAACACAAACAATCGCCGTGCCTGCGAGGCGCTGAAGACATAGTTGGCGAACAGCCAGAACTGCGACACCACCAGCGCGCCATAGATGCTCACCCAGATATAAAACACGTAAAACAGCCAGGGCCCGGGCAACCCTAACACTGCCCACAGGACGACCAGCGACGACGCCAGCACCACCGTGGCCACGCTCACCAGCTGACCCATCGACAGCCGGCGGGCCGCCCAGCTGTGCATACGCACCACCGGTGCTACAAAAAACGCGATCGCAATAAAGACGATGGGTAGTTGCTCAGCCCCGAGCTCCACCAGAAACATGCTGTCCCGGGCAGGCTTCAGCAAGTAGTAGGTGATGAGCAGTGTAAAATAATAGCCGCCCATCAGCAGCGTAAGCCGTACCTCGTCGGCGCGCACATCTGCAATCTTGTTCAGAAGACGGTGCATACAAGGCTGAGCTGGAAAGGCGAGCGGAAAGGGGCGATACGTGCGGGATGGCTTTGCGCAGACCTATGGCCGGTCCGTCGTAAACAGCGCATCAGAGGAATCAGGATTGCTTTGCAGATGGTCGGGGACCTGCGTCCAGACCGGAACGTCGCCTGGCAGTCCCTGACTGCTGCGGCGAAGGCCTACCACAGCCCAGCCATCGCTTTCAGCCCGCAGAAAGACTTCCGTTGTACGGTCTGGCGCGCCGGTCCGATGAAAAACCCCGACAACGAACGATCCCTCAGCGGCTGGCATGGCCGTGGTGCCGTCGGCGATGGCTGTCGTATCCACGGCCACTCCACGCTGCCCCGTGGCATTGTCGAAGGTGTGCCAGACCACAGGGGCCAGCGGCTTCGTCTCTTCAAAAGCCGGATGCTCCAGCAGGTCGTCGAACTGCAGGCGACCATCGTCGCCCACACGGAAGCGATCAAGCCCGCCACCATGCGGAAGGTACGCACGCGCAATCTTATCCCGGCGTACGAGCAACGCGTCGGTGAGAAAATCTATGGCTTCCTCCCGCGTGTACTCGCCCACCCGCACGAGTCCACGAATCTCCTCGGCCGTAAAATGCGCTACCTGTTTGGCGGCCCAGAAGGCGTCATCTTCATCCATATTTAGGAACGCCGGGTTGCGGTATTGCTGCTTCCACTCGGTAGGCTCAAAGGTGTCGGTGCGGAAATGCCCTACCGACGACAGGCCCGAGTTCGGGTAGGACTGCCGCGTCCACGGGCGCCCGGCCAGGCCCAGCGAAAAGACGCTCGCGGCGATGGCCGGGGCATCGATTAGAAACTCGCGCCCCATCCATACCTGCTGCGGGCCGAGCGGCGTCGCCCCCAGTGTGGTGGTGTGGTCAATCATGAAATGCTTTACATACGGCCCATCTGGACCCTCGAGGAGCATATCGAGGGTGTTGTTGCTCCGCGCGTCGCCCCGGTTGACCCATGCCGAAAACACACGCATCCCCCGCAGTTCGCGTCGGTGCTCGTGGGGAAAGATATCATTGGGGTCGTCCGGGCGCGTGCCGTGAAACTTGAACGGGCCGACGTATTCGCCGGGCAAAAACTGGCTTGCCAAGGCCCGAAAGGTCCCGTCCTCGTACTGCGGGACCTCCCCGAGCACAGCTTCCAGGTCCTCGGTCGTCATCGGGCGCTCCTCGCCATCCTCATCCTCAAAGGTGGCGTCGGAATGCACCTCGAGCTGATCCCGACCAAAATGCACCAGATAGTTCTCAGGGGAATGATACCCCAGCGCGTGGAATATCTGTGTGACAATCGCCTCAGAAGCGGTAGATAGCTCCAGGTGCTCTTTATCATCGAACTTAAACAGGAAGCGGTGGTCGCTGTCTTCTACCCAGAATCCGGTCGTCACACCTTCCTCCTTCCCTTCGACTACCTGCCACGTCTCCGCGGGGTTAGGTCCGCCGCTGACATGCGGTCCGCGCTGCAATTCCTCGATGCTCATCCGGTCGTAGTAATGGCGCGGCTCGTACCAGCTGGAGCGTGGTACCTCGCCAAGGGTGTTGATATTCATAGCGCGCCCTCCACGCTCGTCCGGTCGCTCCACGGCGTTCTCCACATAATCGTGGAAATCAGACAATTCCCACGACTGCGGTGGGTCGATCGGGGCCCGGTCCGGGTCTTCCATCAATGGATCATCCGGATAAAACACCTGGGCCTGCGCTGGGCCACCTGACAACAGACAGAGCACAAGCACACCCCATGCGCCGAGACAGGCAACGGTGAACGCTATGCGGTATGGTGTAGACATTAAAATGCACTGCTAAATCCGAGGATAAGCTGCGTGGATTCGTGGCTGCGTGCCACCTCCAGGCGTAGAAGGATGTCCGTGCCGGCAGCTACGCGAAGCCCACCTCCCCAGGAGGCCTGGAGGTTGGTGAAGCCCCAGGAAGCCGCATCGTCCATGGCCTTACCGGCATCGCCGAACAGCACCATATCAGCAAAATGCCAGACGCGCCATCGGTATTCTGCGTTGAACAACAGCGTGTGCCGGCCCCGAAAGCGGAAGTTGCGAAATCCCCGCAGAGTGTACGGGCCGCCTACATGCGGTAGCTGATAGAAGGGCACCCTGGCGTTATTTTCTATGCCGGTAAAGACGCTCCGATGACGCAGGGCCAGGGTGTGATAGGCATTCCAGAACGAGCGGTAGTGTTGCACCTCGGCGGTCACCTGATTGAAGGTGCCGTCAACGGCGGACAGCTCCTGAAATCGATCGGCGTGCGCGGACACGAACGTGCCATGGCGTGGATGGAACGGGCGCTCGGTAAGGGGATCGATGCGAGGTGTGAACCGATCGCCGATGCCGTGGCGATGCTGGACGTCGCGGCTGTCCCATTCAAGGCGCGCCTGGTACCGAAGATAGCGCGCCGTAGTGAGGTCCTCTACCTCCGCGCCGGGGGGACGTACAGGGGTAAAGTCAAGGGCCGGCGCTCGCCGGGGGTCAGCCGTCTGATAGGAGAGACCGGTAGCCACCGCCCACCGCGAATGCAGCTGCGCCCCGACCATGCCTCCACCGATGAACTCGCGCACGTCGATATCAACATCGGTAGGGGCACCGGTCGGGGTCGCGACAAACGATTCGGGGCGCAGACGAAAGCTGGTGTAGCCCTGCGTGAAGAACCATCCGCGCTCAAGCCTGGCTGTGGCATCCAGCGTCCAGTACCCTCGCAGGGTAAGGCCGGCCCGGAGCTGTGTATTCAGGCTGTTCTCACGGAAAAAGGGCGTGTAATTGGCTCGCGCACCCGTGCCTGAACCCACGGGAAAGCCGCCGAAGGCCACGTAAAAACCCCCGACGCCAAACTCGAGCAGCGCGGGCACGGCATCGTCTTCAATGAAGCGCACCGTGCGTTCGATGGACGTGGGGCGCGGCGGATGAACGTGCTGGCGGCTGCGCTCGCGTGCGCTGCGCAATTTCTCGTGGCGTGTGGGTGTGGCTTCGGTGGTCGTGGTATCGACCGTTAGGGGAAGAGCCGCCGGATTAACCGTCGGCACCGGCACAGCTCCAGCCGAAGACGCGCTCGCCATCAGGCTTCCAGCCACAACCACAAGCAGCACAATGCGAAGCACGGAGGCAGAAAATCAGGCGAAGGGCACGCGGATCATCTCTTCGTCTATGCTTCCTGTCCTGTGTTACACCTGGGTTGCCTGCAGCGCGCGTTCAGTAACGACAGGCCTTCTTTTCCGGCGTAACGACCACCTCATCCAGGTGCTGAGCCTCGTACGGCGCATCGGTGTCCACAGCGTAGGTATCGAACGTGAGCACGCCCGCCTCAAGCGTAACCCAGGTGTAGTGATAGTCTGACACCTGGCTACCGAGCTGAATGTCGAAGCCCTGCATACGGTACCGATTCGTACGCACCCGCAACTCCTCGTCCGTGGCGGTTGCCCGGGCAATAGCGCCGCCTCCACTACTGATGATCGTGTGGAACGTGTGCTGCTTTCCGGCCTCGCACGACGGAATGTAGTTGTGTTCGTAGAGGTGCTCATGCCCGGAGAGTTGCACGTTAACCTCGTGCTCCTGCACGAGCTGCAGCAACTGTTGGCGTTTATCCAACAGATCAGGTCCGTACGCCGGTTTGTGAAAGTCTCGCTCATGCCAGCTAAGGGTAGCCAGCGGGTGGTGCATGGCGATTATTTTGAGCGGTACGTCGGCGCGTTTCTCCAGCTCGCGTTCCAGCCACGACGGTTCCTCGGCCGTCCCGACGAAATACGTCTGGAAACGCTCTTCCATGACCTCGTCGGGGACGGTGCCGGTCTGGTCTACCAGAAAATTGGAGTCTAAGACAAACAGCGCGGCCTCGGGCAGGTCCTTGACGTAAAACCTTGGATAGTCAAAAATAGCGTCGTAGTTGGGCCAGCCGTAAGTTTCGTCGTTGGCTTCATCGTGGTTGCCGAGTGCGGGCAGAAACGGATAGGCGTGGAGCAGCGACTCCTCACCGGCTCCGTACTCCTGAAGGAACGAGCCCCAGTGCTCCGCATAGCGCCCGTCGTGGCTGGCCATGTCACCCGTATGCAGGATAAACTGCGGGGTTGTGTCGCGAGCGGTGCGTTGCATGGCCTGCCGCACCGCCAACCGCTTGTCGGCTCCGTGGTCGGGTTTCTGGCGGAGGTAATTGATGCCGCCCACGAGCCCCTCGCCCAGCAGATACACCTGGTAGAACGGCACGGCCAGCTGCCACCACGTCGCCCAGTTGTCGCGCCGGTAGAATTTCCACTCCGCACGCCAGGAGGCCTGCGTATCACCCACCACGAGAAACTGCAAGGGCTCACCGGTTAGCGTATCCGGCAGCGTGCGCTGCACCTCGTAAAACGAGGCGTCGTACGTTTCACTGACCAGCGCTTTACGGGCACAGCCTGACGCCAGCAGCAACACCACGACGCCAACCACGAGGTACAGTCCAGACAGGCGACTGATGGCGCAGGCCTTTTGCGTCACGGCTACAGACAGAAGAGGTAGGGGAAGCGAAGCGAACAGCACGACGTACGTGCGTCTGCCCAAATGCATGTTACAGGGATCGGGGCGGAGCTTCCGGCTATCCCCCTCAGTCGAACGGCACGCCCGTCCGCTCGCTGATCGTGCGGAGGTCGTCGACTACCGGCTGCAGCACGGGCACGCCATGCACGTCGCGGTGGGCGGCCGCCTCGCGCTCGGGGTCGCCGGGGATGAGCGGGCCGTCGGTCCCAGGCGCCGGCTTCGTCGCGCGGAAGGTGCGGATCCAGTCGTCGATCTGCTGCTTGAACGCTTCCGGGTCCATGAAGCCATCCAGGCGCCACGCGCTGAAGTAGTGGCCGATGCCCTGGCCGACCTGCCGCTCGGGCGTGGTCTGTTGCAGAGCAAACGGCGGTGCGAACGGTCCCCAGTTAGCGCCGCTGAGGACGCTCGTGAGGATGTCCACCATCGCCGAGAGGCCGTACCCTTTGTGGCCGCCTTGCGCTCGCGTCGACCCCAGCGGCAGCTGCGCGCCGCCATCGATCATCGCCTGCGGGTTGGTCGTCGGGTGCCCTTCGGCGTCGATGGCCCACCCTTCCGCCATGGACGTCTCCTCACGCCGGGCGATCTCTACCTTTCCGTACGCTACCGTGCTCGTCGCCATGTCAATCACGATGGGCGGCTCCTCCTTGCCAGGAAAGGCAATCGCGATGGGGTTGGTGCCCAGCATGCGCTCGGCTCCCCAGAGCGGCGCTACGAGGGCGGTGGAGTTCGTCATCGCCACCCCGATGCATCCGCGATCGAGCGCCTGCAGGGGGTAGTAGCCTGCGATGCCGAAGTGGTTGGTGTTGCGCACTGTGACAGTCCCGGAGCCCACCGCCTCCGCTTTGTCCAGCGCGATGCGGTTGGCCGCCGGGCCCACCACCAGCCCGAGGCCGTTATCGCCATCCACCGTGGCCGTGCTGGGCGTCTCCCGCACGATGGTGATGTCTGGGGTGGGGTTGATGCTTCCGGCTTCCAGCAGGTCGGCGTAGGTTTTCAGGCGGGCGACGCCGTGCGAGTCGATGCCCCGCCGGTCGGCGGCATGCAGTACGTCGGCCGCTTGCTGAGCCTCGGCCTTGGGCACGCCATAATGCAAGAAGACGGCTTCACAGAACGACCGCAGGTGGTCGAGCGGAAAGGTGTGGGTTTGGACGGTAGACACGGCGGCAAGGGGATGGTCGCGAGGGCATATGAGCGAAGATAGGCAGACGCCCGGCCTAAAGAAAGCAGGACGCCGCCCGTTCGATGCTCACGCGCTCCGTATCGCTTGTGCACCCCAGCGGCCCCTAAAACTGCGCATCCTGAAAGATGATACAGGAGTCATCGCCGTAGCGGATGCCGCTGAATTCGCCCTCCACGATCACGGTCTCGAATTGTATGATTCCATCGGCATCTTCGTAGAACCGCCCGACCGGCCCCTCAAACGTGCCGCTATACTCCGGTATTTCGCGGCCGTCCACGGTCACGAGCGTACGCTCAATGGTGAGTGGTACGGGATTCATGACAGGAGTCGCATCCGGACCGAGTGAGTCATAAAACCTAGTGACCCACTCGTCGCCATCGGTAAGGTAAAGCTCAATCGACCACTGTCCATCTATGGGCTGGCCGATGGGCGGTACCGTGAACGTGAGGTCGCGCGTCCATTCACCGTCGTCGCTGATGTTGGTGATCATTGACAGGAGTAACCGGAAGCCATCCTCCTCAGGCGCGTTGACGATCCAGCTACTGGCTTGAGCGAGCGGAACGCCAAGGTCTGCATTCCAGATCGCCCCCAGCGTTTCACTCTCGTAGGTGAAGGCCTCCGAGGTGAGCGTCAGTTCGGCCGACGCGCACGGGAAGGTCACCTGCGCCGTCGCGCTCCGCCCGGAGTCGTCCGTGGCCTCCGCGGTGATGGTAACGATGCCGGTAGACTGATCCGACGGCATGGTAAACCAGCCCGCACTCGTGATGGTGCCGGCATCGGCTGACCATGTCACATCCACAGGGCTGTCCGATTCGGGGTCCAGTGCAAGGAACTGGATGGTCTCATCCGGCTCTGCGCGTGCCACGCCGGGCTCAATGATCAGGTCCTCTTCCTCCGTGGTAATGCCGACGAAGGTGGCGCGCGTGGGATCGTTGTCCGCGCGCAGTCCTTCCCGGGTCGCCGCTTCCGCCCGCATGATGTACTGATCTATGCCGTCCTGCGGGTCGGCGGTGAAGGTGATGATTTCGTCGAACGCTCCGGACGTCGTAAAGAACGCGGCACCCGGGTCACTATCGAAGGTCCACTCTACGTGCCGGTTCTCGTCGTCGCTGAGGTTGGAGACCTCAGCGACGAGCGTTACCTCGTAGTCATCGCTACTATCCACCCGCACAAGGTTCGGCGCCGGGTCACCGTCTTCCGTTAGGATTTCGATTTCGAGGGCTTCTGCCAGCAACTCCTCCGTTCCCACGGTCGGCTGGCCCTGAAACACATCGCCGCCTCGGGTTCTGACCCGCAGCTCAGACCGCCCGACCGCTTTGGGCTGATACTGAGATTCATCGCCCTCAACAAAGGCAAACGGGGCTCGGCCCGACTCCGAATCCAGCGTGTTTAGTTCCCACTCAAAATAGGTTTCTTCGTTTTCCCGGTTAGGATCCACGTCGACCGGTCCATAGAGTATCTGGTCGAAGCTTATAACTCCAAGCTCCATGTCACTGAGCTGCCCGAGGATGTCTCCTGTGGCCTGGTCAATGGCCGCGTCGATCGCGTCGTCGGCCTGTCGTGCCCGGCGAAGCTGGCGTGTCGCGCGGCCGATAGGGATCCCAATGGTCGCGACACTCAGGGTCAGCAGTACATCCGCATCCCAGTCCGACCCCCAGGCTGCTACTTCCGCCGTCCAGCCATCGGGGGCGTTCTCATCCTCCTTGTACTCGGCCTGCGACACAATAACGTTAATCGGCAGGAGCTCCGATGGCATGGCGCTGTCCAGGCCATCGGCCATCATTTCGGTCCATTGCCGCAGGGTCTCAAACTGATCGAGCAAGACTTTTCCCTGCGCACTTCCGTTGGCTACGGCAACAAGGATGCGCTCACTGAAGTCATTCATCGTGCCGCGCAGTTCTTCCAATCCCGCAAAAGCATCCTGCACCCCCATCCAGCAGTCGAGCTCCGCCGGCGTGCTGATGTTGCGTGGTTCACCAAGGCAATCGGTAACGCCGGTCTGCTGGGCAACAAGCCCGCCTTGTCCTCCGCTGCTCAGTGCATCCGCCATACCGGCAAACGTGGCATCGTAGCCCGTATGAGCGGCAAGAGCCTCCCATACGTCGAAGGCCTCGCCCTCAAGTGGCTCGCCGACATCGCCTGCCAGACGGGCCCGCAGGTTGTTTGGGTAGTTCGGGCCGTCGATCACCTGCAGGCCGCCAGCAATGAGCGCAAGGTATACCTCGTCTTCTGCCAGGTCTCCGATGGCCTGGGTGCGGAGCTCCTCCGGGTCGGCGTTAAACCGTCCGGCCGCTTCCACGAACAGCGCCTCCATGTCATCGACAATGGATTCGAACGTGCCGGGCGCCGGCTCCAACGGCTCAATAGTTACATCCACCGGAGGGCAGGAAAGCGCCTCCTCTTCAGCGACCAGTATAAGCCTCGCTTCGCCGCCGGCCATCGGTTCTTCCGGGTGAAGCGGCAAGACCAGCACCCCTTCGTCGTCTGATGTCCGCTCGGCAAAGACCCACACCCGCTCGTCATCTTCCGGGTTTTCAATGGAGGCGTCATAAAGCCAGCCCCAGGGCTCATCACCAAAATCCTCATCCAGTCCATCAATGCGTATTTCGTCGGTGGGGTAGCCGGAGGTTGTCTCCAACGCCACCAGCTCGCAAACCGCCACATCGACCCCGTCCAGTGCGTCCACGATCACTTGAAGCTCCGGCGGGAGGTCGCCCGGAAAGCCATCGCCGAAGGTATCGGGGATGAGCGACTGCAGCGCGGAGAGGAGGCTGGACGCATCGAGCGTCTCAAGCGCGGACGCAGCGGTGCCGATCGTGTCATCAAGTTCGGCAGCCGTCGGCAGTGTGCCGGAGGCAATGCCAGGCGCGTGGTACGCCGCGGCCAGCGTGGTGGCACTGCTGACGTCGACGGTGGCGCCATCATCGGGAGCCCGCACAATCGCCTCCAGCGCCGGGTCCGTCTCCTCGATCCGCACGAGCAGGTCCGTGTCCTCCGGCAGCTCTTCCGCCGTGTAGGCGCCGCTCTGATCGGTCGTCGTGGTGGTGAGCGGATCGGTGGAGGTGGGCGCGTCAGCGTAGGCGCCAAGGTCGTAGATGTCAACCGATACGCCGGCCAGGGGCGTTTCGCCGTCTACGGATACTGCCGCCGTCAGTGAGTCGACCGAGGCCGCGTTGAGGCCATCAGGTCCGGTGACGGCCCCGCTGATCTCTACCTCCGAAGCTGGCAGGGGGCCCGGCTCAGGATCTGGATCAAGGTCACTGACCGGATCGTCGCTGCAGGCGGTAAGCCCCGCAACACTGACCAACAAAATCACACCTACCCAGTGCACTGCCGAACGTATGCGTATCAATCGATCCATCGAATAAAGAATATCTGCGCATGGAATTAGACCAAAGGAGGAGACAAGCCTTTACGCTATCAGCCAAAAGCTTATGCCAATCAAGGGTTGAAAAAAACCACGCCGCCGCAGGCGGCTTGAAGAGGGTGTTCGACGCCTTCTTGCAAAGCCGCCCTTGGCGACATGGACTCCCAGTTTACGCTCGTTTGGATCTACCTGTT